>DKAT01000024.1 GCA_002450905.1 Spirochaetia bacterium UBA6919 | reverse complement strand
GACAGAGGTATCATCATTTCAATAGACCCCACCCGAAATATTTTTTATGAAATTATATTTTATTTCATCTAGTTTAAATATAAGGAGTAATACAATGAAAATAAATCTACACCCCATGTTCACAGGTTTAAGCGGAGCACTGGGAAACATCGTTTACGTCACACTGGGAAAAGAAATGGTAGATGGCAAGGTCATCAGGGATTCCTACACCTACACTAAACAGAAGGGAGTCCGCACAGTCCCCACATCCATCGAACAGGACAACATCATCACCGCATTTTCAATCGTGATCAACANNTATGACAAAATATAACAGCACCCTGGCAGACAGAACCACCCGAATCTGGTCATAACCAACAAACCTTCTCCCGTACAGACGAGGTATCCCGGAATATTCTATCAAACGGAGAAATGCGAATACTTTTGATAAAACCCTTCAAAAAATCATATATTTTAAATGAATTTTAAGATATGGGTGTTAATATATTCCTGAAATTTTTTATTATAATTAAAATAGTTAAATGTTCGAAGATCATAAATTGAAATACTATTTTATTTGTATTCAATAAAAAATGATTTCTTCTTCAAAAAGAACATTATATTATAGTCCCTGATTTTAAGGAATTATTTTGGAAGATCAATTAGAAATCCAACAGTCAAATAAAGAGATGAATAATAGAGAAATCCATTCTCTTAAGGGAAAAATTCGTGAATTAGAATCCCAACTCGATTTCTACATAAAACAAGAAAATAAATTCGAAAGACGTTTTAAAAATGTTATCCAAAACATCGCAGAATATTGTTATGGTGTCCGCTACGATGTCCATGGTAAAATTATATCCACTTATAACACTCCACAATGTCTTAATATAACGGGTTATACCTCAGAAGAATATCAGGAAAATCTTGACCTCTGGATAAGCATGGTCTATCCCGCTGACAGAAAACAGGTGAGCGAATTCTTTGTTAATTTAAAATCAAAACTTACATCAGGAATCATAGAACACCGCATCCAGCACAAAAATGGCTCCATTCGATGGGTTTCCAATCACTGCACCTTTCAGTGGAACGACGAAGAACAAGTCCTTAAAGAAGATGGATTTATACTGGATATCACAGATCAGAAACACGGTGAAAACGCATATCAACGCCTCGCATCCATTGTCGAATCAGCAGAAGATGCTATCCTCAGTGAAAGTCTTGAGGGGATAATAACAAGCTGGAATCGTGGTGCTGAAAAATTATACGGTTATACCCAGGAAGAAATTATCGGGCAATCCATTACCATCCTCGCTCCTGTAGGTTATGAACACGAAGCTTTCATCATCCTTGATAAAATAAAAAATGGTGAATATATACGCCTCTTCCACACCATGAGACGCTCTAAGGATGGGAAAATAATTGATGTATCCCTCAATGTCTCCCCTATTTACGATAATCGTGGAAATATTATTGGCGCATCCATGATTGTAAGAGACATCACAGAAAGAAAACGTCTTGACAATGCCCTCAGAGAAAGTGAACAAAAATATAGAAATATAGTGAACCTCACTTCAGAGGGATATTGGATGTTAGATCATCAAATGAATATTCTTGAGGTCAATGATTCGCTTTGTAAAATGCTTGGATACTCTAAAGACGAGCTTCTCGGAAAGAATTCATTAGATTTCCTTGATGAACAAAATCTAAAAATTGCTCAGGAACAGATAAACAAAATTCCATCAATAAAAGAAAGAACTTTTGATATCGTTTTAAAATCCAAAGAAGGAATGAATATCTTTACACGATTTAATTCCACAACCATACAAAATCATACAGGAGAACACTACTCTTTTTCATTTATTACAGATATTTCAGAATTAAAAATAGCTGAAAATGCTTTACGGGAAAGTCAGGATAGCCTGCAAGCCATTCTATTATCCAGTCCGGATATTATTCTCATCATAAATCAGGATAACATCGTAGAAGAATTATACACTGGTCAGAAAAGCTTATTATGGATGCCAGGATCTTTTATCAAAGGCAAAAGCATTCAGGATACTCTACCCCATGAAGTTGCCAGTCAGGTTATTACGGGTATTAATCAAATTAGCTCATCATCTGAACCAGTGTCTATAGAATTTTCAATCAAAGAAAACGGTAACAAAAGATATTATTCTGCTCTTGCTTCAAGAATTTGCTGTGATAAATCAAAAAAGGATGGATGTGAAAAACTCGTCTCTGGAAAAGCAATTCTCGTAATCCGTGATGTTTCAAAACAGAAGAGAACCGAAAGACTTCGTGAGGATGTTGAAAGAATAGTCAGACATGACATGAAAAATCCTCTCAATGGGATTATAGGATTCTCACAACTCTTAATGGCTGAACCATTGCAAGAAAAACAAAAAAAGATGTTATCTTACGTCTATAATAACGCCCACGAAATGCTCCATATGATTGATCATTCTCTAGATCTTTTTAAAATGGAAGAAGGGACATATACCCTTACCCCATATAAAGTAAATCTGGTGGATATATTTCAAAAATTGAATAATACTTTTATGCTTTTGCAAAAGGATAAAAATATTACTCTGCAATATCATATGGATGATAAAATCTTAACATGGGTTGATACTTATTACGTATATGGAGAATATATTTTATTGGAAAATCTTTTCGCCAACTTAATGAAAAATGCTTTGGAGGCTTCTCCTGAAAATGAAACCATTAGCGTCTCCATGAGATTTGAAGATAAATATTACTATATCAATATCCATAATTCTGGTGCTATTCCTGAAAATATACAAAAAAGATTTTTTGAACGCTATATCACAACCAAAAAAAGCGGTACCGGGATTGGGACTTATAGTGCATTTCTTATTGCGCGGGTTCATAAGGGGAATATATCCTTTATCAGTTCAGAAAAAGAGGGTACCACGATTACCGTAAAACTCCCTGAGAATCATAATATTATAAGGTAATTTTGCTTTGCTATGGATTTCTGGTGGAATTATAATCTTATCCATGGCATTTTTGAACGGGGATCCTTTTTTCCTAAAAGATTTTGATAATATTCCATTTTCAGCAGATATTCCACGATTTTTAATTTATTTTTATATTGCATTTTCTGGTTATCTCCTCGCCATTTATTTTATACGAAAAAAAGATTTTAACTATTTTAATCAAAATTCTCCAGCCTTTTCCTCTGATGTCCCACTTTTACAAATATTTTTTGTATTATTGAGTACAAAGGGTTTTAAAAAACAAATATTATTTCTTATTCTCATTACACTTTTTATGAGACTCCCCTTTCTGATATCCCATCCCACCCCTGATTTGTCCGATGATATCTATCGATATTACTGGGATGGAAAGGTGCAAAATTATAATTATAATCCGTATCATTATGCTCCAAAAGATTTTCCTGATCGTAGTTTAAAAGATTCTTATTTTCACAAGATAAATCACCCGGATATACCCACTATTTATGCTCCATTTCTTCAGATATTATATAAACTCTCCTACAGGATATACCCCTCACTCTATACATTTAAAGTCCTGGCGATGATTTTTGACGTTTTGAGCATCCTTGTCCTGTTCTTATTATTATTAAAACTGGGTATGAATATTCATTTCATAGTTATATATGCCTGGAATCCTCTAATCCTAATTGAATTCTATCATAGTGGACATAGTGATTCTGTGCTCTGCTTTCTGATTTTACTTGTGATTTATTTTTATATCAATTCCCAGAAAGGATTATCCATAATATCTCTTGCCCTTCTTACCCTGACAAAGTATTTTGGTATTGTGCTCCTCCCATTTTATTTTCGTAAAATATCCTGGAAATACTTTATACTCTACTTTGTGGTTATTTTATTGGCTTATTTATATTACTGGAATGAAAATATTTTTAGTGGTTTCTTAAAATATGGGCAATATTGGAAATATAATAGTTTTATTTATAAAGGGATTTATCTTGTTACAAATCATGAGCAAGTTCCTAAATTAATATTAGGATTAGTGTTTATGGGGTTATATTTGATTAAATGGTGGGAGCTTGTTAAAAATGATCAGTTGTTTATAAAAAATACTTTTTTTGTATTCGGCTTGATTCTCTTGTTCAGCCCTGTGTTTCATCCGTGGTATCTTACGATCATGATTCCAATTCTCAGTATATTTTATAATAGATCGTGGATTCTATTTTCTGGACTGATTATATTATCTTATATCATCCGAATGGATTTTTATTTATTGAATATATGGAAAGAAAACGAATTTGTGATATTATTAGAGTATATCCCGTTTTATATTTTAATGGTTTATGATTATGTTCGCTCGAAACTTAATATGGCTTAGTGTATTGATGATGATACCGGTGTATGCCGGATCTTTTAATGATAATTCTAAGAAACCCGTAGAAAAGCCTCAATCAATTGATCAGTACAGGGGTTATATTATCCGAGATATTCAAGTTTCTGGAAATACGAGAACTAAATCTAAGATGATATTAATTATTTTAAAGATGAGGGCGGGTGATGTATTTAATCCGGATATATTTCGAAGTGGCATGCAGAGAATTAGGAATACATCAGCATTTTATGATATAAATTACAAAATTAGGAAAATCGATGGGCATTTTATTCTAATTCATATTCAACTTAAGGATATGTGGTCACTTCTCCCTTCCTTTGATTTTACATCCGGGGGAGGAATTTATGAATTTGTTATAGGGTTGTATGAGGGAAATCTTTTTGGTGAACTCAAAGAACTCGGCGGGGAATATAAAAATCTTAATGGGGAACACTTTTTTAGGTTATGGTATATTGATAGATATCTTTTTGGCAGTCATATCCGTTTTAGATTAAATATTTTTAGAGATGGATTTATATCAACTTTCTATAATAGTGACAGGGATATTCTTATACGATTTTTACGTAAAACATCAGGGGGGAGTATTGATTTCTTATTTCCAATTTATAAGGATGTTATCAAATTCTATATTGAGAGTCATTTTATTTATGAAGAATATGAACGTCTTCAATTATATTATAATACATCAGTAATCAGTAGTGATTATGTCAATTTTACTGGACTTCAACAATTTCTTTTACCCATCAAAATCAGTTTGCGATTTGGAAAAGTAGATATTATTGATTNNATAATTATTATCACAATGGACAACTTCTTTCTGTTCAATTTAATTTTACAGATAAATACCTTGGATCGGGGGATACATTTTATTCCCTGAAATTGGATGGACGGATATTTTATCAACTTTATAAAGATATTACAATAGGACATCATTGGATATTTGGTAAACTGATTAAGGGGGAGTTTTACAGGCAATTTTATTTAGGTGGTTTAAATAATTTAAGGGGATTTTTAGGGACACGATTTCATGGAGAAAATATATATTTATATAATATGGAAGTACGAATCCCGTTTTATAAGGATGATTTGTGGTTTATAAAGGATTTTGTAGCCTCCGTCGTATTATTTTCTGATGTTGGATATGCCTGGGATGGGGGATATTTTAGTAAAGGAATGTTTAAAGATTATGCTATAGACGCAGGGATTGGATTTCGATTTCTAATCCGTCAGATACGTAATGCTCAAGCCCGTATAGATTTTGGTTTCAGCTTGCACCCGTTTGAACTGGATACATTTATATCCATGGGTATAAATCATTTTTTTTGAAAAGTTATTGACTTCAATAAAATTTGTTAATAGTTTTCAAACAAAATTAATCTGTTTTTAGCTGATAATTATATTCACTTGAAAATACCGATCAAAATTTGTCAATTGGTTAGAAGATATATTATATACTGATAATCTTCTGAATTTGAAATGACTAACGGATGGTTCGACTTTGCTCACCAACCGAATCAAATGTATTATTTCTCCAATTTTAAAGGATTATCAGTATAAATGAGATATTCGACAATGAATATTATTTGATTTGAGGGGGTTTTTATATGGTAACTTATCAAGAATTGAAGGAGAAAGGTATTCCATTAACCCATGATGAGGTGACCGAGTTTTATAAATATGAAGATAAGATATACATGGTAAATAAACAAGATAATTCTGTAACTGAGCTGGAACATAACTAACATTTGATCCTTTACTGGAAATAGTATATAATTATATGATTAATCATGATGACTTTCAATTTTCAATACCCCTCCAGGTTCGGATTAATGATATTAATTATGGAAATCATGTTGGTAATCAGGTATTTGTAGAATATTTTCACGAAGTCAGAGTACAGTATCTCAACAATCTGGGCTATTCTGAGCAGGATTTGGGGAGTGGAGCAGGACTAATTTTGGCTGAAATCCATTGTGAGCTTAAGGGAGAGGCTTTTTACTGCGATCAATTAACGATATATACAAGAATTTGTGATATTAAAAGGACTAGTTTCAGGATGGATTATCTTATTTTAAGAGAGGATCCACAGAAATTAATCGCCAAAGGATATACGATTCAAGCTGCATTTGATTATCCGAATAGAAAAATGGTTTCGCTGGATAAGGAATTAGTTAGAAAAATAACTGCTTTTGAAAAAATAAATTAAAATATATTTCCTTCCCACTCATTGTATAAATCATTAAAATAGTTTGTCTTTTTTTAAATGAGAATGTATTTTATATTTCATATATACTGAAATTCTTCTGATTTTGAAATGGCCAATTGATGGTTTGATTCTGCTCACCAACCTAATCAGATGTTTTTGATTTCAATTTTTAAGATTATTGGTATAGTTTAATACTTTTTAAGGATGTGTTTATGAAGAAGGTGTGGATTGTAATTACGCTGATCATTTTTATGTTGGGAGCTAATTTTGTATATTCGTTTAGTAATAAAGTAAATAAAATTGATTTTGGAAAATATGGTGTTGGTGTATTTTATCTTTATCAGAAGACAAATAAACTCCCTAAGGATGATAATCTTGTCTCCGCTGTCGTTCTTGAAATGGCCAAAAATATTCAATGCAAGTATAAAATAATATTAGAATCTCCTCGGCATATTAATAATATGCTTATTTGGGATTTTGGTGTGTGGAGATCTATTAATCAAAACGGGTTTTATACTTCTACGCTCAGTAATCAGAGTATTGTGCATTCATTGAAGGGAAGATATTATTTACAGGAAGGATATTATACATCCGGGGAGCAGGGTGGATTTATCCGGGGTGTTTATAGTGTTAAATCTATGCCTATTGGAAATTACAAGCTCTATATATATATTGATAATGTCTTGATTAATGTAATTAATTTTAAAATATTTGATACTTATAAAAATTAATATGTCTTTGAGATTTTGGAATTATTTTTTTCTAGTTGTATGAGATATTTTTTAATGGATTGACCTCCTGCATAGCCTGCGAGGGTACCATTTTTATGAATCACTCTGTGGCAGGGGATGATAATAGGGATTTTATTTTTATTATTTGCGTTACCAACCGCTCTTGATGACTTCTCCTGACCCATCTCCCTTGCGATATCCTGATAAGATTTTGTTGTACCATAAGGGATTTCCTGTAATTTTCCCCAGACCTTTTTTTGAAATGGGGTTCCAGGCTGGTCTACTTCTACTGAAAATCGTTTTAATTCACCTTTGAAATATTTTTGGAGTTCTTTTATTGTTTTTTCACAGGTGGATGGATTTTTTTCTAAATCATATTGCAGAGAAAGGATTTTTGATAAGAGATCTTCGGGATTATTTATATCTTTTAAGAAATGGATCATCGAGACAGTATTTTTTGAAGGACATGCTATAAACAAATCACCTATAGGACTTTTCATAATATCGTAAAATAATTTTTTTTTCATAATATACCCTCTCTTTTTTTATTAATATTATTTTCTTATAAAATCATTGTCAGTATATTTAGTTAAGCTCTTGATTCTATTTGATAATTACAATGATACCCTCACCTGAATAAGTTCTCATAAAACACACCCATAAATATCTCTGATAATAAAGGGATTATGTGATATGTTTTAGGATAAATAATATTTTTTCAATTATTCTTCTTTCTCATTATCGTCTGAAATTGCTTCTGAAACTAATAATTTAAATTGTCTGGAATTGATTCTTTTTCCTGGTCTTATGGATAGAAACCTTTTGAAAACTTTTGTTTCTCCAGAAGGGGTTTTTAGGGTATATAACAATCCTAGTTTGAAGGTACCATAGCCCAAATTCTTATTAATTTTTAATCTTAGGGAGCGTGTGTAAAATCTTCGAATATCTGAATTTGCTCCTTTGAAAAAATATTTTTTCTTTTCGTAAACAATATATGAGAAGTGTCCAATTTTATAATCTGGATCTGCTGTGATCTGAAAATATCCTCCATGACTGCTTGTAGGTGTGACCTTTCCTGTTTCTGAATCTCTTTTGTGACCGTATACTGAAAAGGAATTGATGCTTAGCTGGATGCCTTCTGAGGTGTATTTCCCATCACGGCTGACATAGTGAGAAGCGTGGGTATTTTGTGTAATGATTATTGAAACGAGAATTGCAAAAAATATTGTGATATATGTTTTCATTTTAAACTCCTTTAAAACAAGTTGGATAAATATTAATATATTTTTTAAAACAATGGATTTTTTTTTATAATATTATGACCTTTTTTGCTTGTGTGATCACATTTTAAGGATAATTACTGATGATACTGTTATTTTGATATATTTAACGGATGGTTCGACTACGCTCACCAACCGTTTTCGAAGTTTATGACTTCAATTTTAAAGATTATAGTTATTTCAATTTTTCTTATTCAAATTATATTTTTTTACAATCTGATTGAAGTATTGCGGGGTGTGGCTGATTCCTAGGAGGTAGGGTTCTTTTTTGCCCGATTTATAAATATACGTCCTTTCACATTCAAAACAGATGATCCAATCCCAGGTGATATTCTTATATATTACCCGAATGGCGTGGTGGGGATTAAAACAGGCTGCCGTTGCTCCATCGGATTTATCGATGCTATAGTAGAGGTGGTTTGTGAGTTGGAGACGGATTTTTTTATCGGTGATATTTATTTGACCCCGGATGCCGTGTCCATAGAGGTGTTTTTTGTCATAATCATGGGGGGTAATTGAATAGAAAATAAAATCCTTTGATTTCTCGAGGGCTTCGAAGGCTTGTTTGGGGATATCCCCTTTGATTGATTTTGGGCGGTGGATGGTTTTGTAGGTAGAAACAGTTTTTAGATGTGATGGTTTGTTTGAATAAAATTCTTTGGTTTCAGCGAATAGTGTGATTACGGAAAGGGTGATTAGAAGTATGAGTATTAGGGATTGGTATATTTTCATTTGAACTCCTTATAAATATTATTCTTACTTTGAAAGAGCTATTTGGATATGTTTTAAGTGGTTGTTATTATGATTATAAATCTTATCCATTTCATCTTTTAATGTTCTGAGTCCTGTTTCGCTGTGGATGAATTCGAGGTGTCCCTGATCTTTATAGTGATTTTCAGCCAACTCGATGACCCCGTCCCGTACACTGGAATAAATCATTTTGGCTATGGTTAGGGAGCGATGGTTGTATTGGAGATGATGTTCCCAGTTATCCGGATTGAATGCCCAGAGTACACCACGGGGTTCTGAGATGATTCTTCGGACTCTGTCGTACAATACGGTTTCTGCATCGGTGAGGTGTTGGAGGAGTTGTTTGATGCTCCACTTCCCTTCTCCATAGGTCTTTGATAATTGATTTTCGGGTAAATCAAAGTATTTGAGGGTTTCTATTTTTGTTTGCTTCAAATTATTGATGATTTCCATTGGATTCTCCTTAAAAGATTTATTATCGGCACTTAGCTTCCTCAGCAAAGGGATCCCCTAAATTATATTTAGTTGTAATTGAATTAAAAAACTCAGAAGATTGAGTGAGACTGACAACATATGGATGCATATATCCAGATTTATAAACGAGGGCTTCTGTACATTGAAAACAGATAACCCAGTCCCAGGTGATGCCCTGATATTTCACCCGGATGGCGTGGTGGGGATTGAAACAGGTTGCTGTGGCACCATTGGATTTATCGATGCTATAATTGAGGTGATTTGTGATTTGGAGTAGGTTTTTTTTATCGGTGATGTTTATTTGAGCCCGGATACCGTGCCCATGGAGGTGTTTTTTATCGTAATCATTGGGAGTAATTGAATAGGACTGAAAAAACTTTGATTTCTCGAGGGCTTCGAAGGCTTGTTTGGGAATTGTTCCTATGATTTTTTTAGGACGGTGGAAGATTTTATGTTTAGAAATAATATTAAAATAATCAGGTGTTTTTTTTTCTTGAAAAAATGGAACTATCTCTGGAGGTTTACTGGCTTTGATAGTAGAGAGATTCTTATTCTCAGAATACTTATTCGACAGATGTTTGTTACCACCTGAACAGCTTATGATGGTTAACAGAATTAGATAGAGAATTATATATTTCACTGATAACTCCTGAATGGATACGAGCTGATTTTCGGGGATCATTAGAGAAATCCTTTATACCCCTGAAAATTATTTATCATAGTCTATTTCTAACTGAGTTCAAAACCTTTACTGAAGACCCTTCGACAGGCTCAGGGTGACAATTTATTTATCGTGACCTCCGCCTAGGAACATCTTTCGTGCATGGAATAGTCCCGGTACAATGGCTTCAAGGCTCTCTTTCGCTCCATTTGAGCTTCCCGGTACTGTGATTACAAGGGTATTTTTTATGGAACCGCTGATAGATCTGGATAGCATTGCCAAAGGGGTTCTCATCCCACCGTATACCCTGATGGCTTCGCTGATTCCAGGGGCATCCCGTTCTATGATTTCCTGGACTGCATCCACGGTGTGATCTCTGGGGCCAAGTCCCGTTCCACCCGTGGTGAAGATATAGGGGATGTCTTGTTGTACCCAGTTTAAAATGGTTTTCTGGATGATATCTTTCTCGTCGGGGACAATTTGATAATCGGCTATCTGGACATCGTAGGAGGATAAGATATCTTTTATGATGACTCCTGATTTATCTTCCCGTTTTCCTTCGGCTGTTGAATCTGAGCAGACAAGGACTGCAGCACGGGTACCCTTCTTGACTTCTTTTCTATATTGAGTTTTTCCGCCGGATTTTTCTAATAATTTGATGGAGGTGATTTCTAAGGACTTGTCGATGGGTTTTAACAGGTCATAGATTGTTATAGCACAAATGGATACGGCGGTGATGACTTCCATTTCAATCCCTGTACGCCCTATGGACTTGCCTTCTGCGGATATGAGTACCCCGTGATCCTTTTCATCAGGGTTTGTGGATGGGTCTAATAATTCGAATTGGATATCCATTGCATCAATAGAAACTGGATGGCAGTGAGGGATGTATTGAGAAGTGTTTTTCGATGCGAGTAGTCCTGCGGCTCTTGCTACATCCAGGAGATTTCCTTTGGGGAGGGTGTTATTTTTAATTCTATTTAACGTTTCAGGCTGGCAGATCACCTTTCCTGATGCTTTAGCTATGCGGAGTGTAATTTGTTTTGCTGTAATATCAACCATAATAACCTCGTGGTGAAAATATACTGATAATTTTTTTTATTGTGGTAATCATTTCAAAATAATTTTTTGGGGGAAGGTGGAATTTTTTATATAGTTTGAAAGATCTCAGGATTTCTCTAAATTGTTATAGATGGTAATTCTATTTCGACCACGTTCTTTTGATAAGTATAGGGCACGATCTGCGGACTTTACAAGATCAAATTCATTATTTACAACCCCTTTTTTTAAGGTAGAAATACCAAAACTTGCTGTAATAGACATTTTTTTTTCATTATTGTGATTAAATATTTTTCTGTTTAAAGATCGTTTAATTTTTTCAGCAACCATAACCGCTTCATCGATATGGGTCTCTGGGAGGATGATGGCGAACTCTTCACCACCGTAACGAGCTACGATGTCTGTACTTCTGACCTTTTCACGAAGAAAGCCTGCAAATCCCTTTATTATCGTGTCTCCGGCCTGATGACCATGGATATCATTGATTTTTTTGAAGTGATCAATATCGATCAGGACAATTGTCAGATGTCGTTTATAGCGCATCGCACGATTGACTTCTTCAAGGAGGCGGTTTTGGAAGTGATGATGATTGTATAATTTTGTCATACGATCCAGAGAAATTAGTTCAAATAAGATCATATTTTCAACTGAAATCCCTGCTAATTCAGAAAATGTTATGAGGTAGTGGAGGTCATCGTAGTCGAAGTCGCTGTCATCTAATTTTTTACCAATTACTATAAAGCCATTTAATTTGCTCTTCATTTTGAGGGGGATAATTATATTACCCTGTAATAACTTATTGGTTTTATTGAATTGTTTATATTTTTGGTAGTTGAGACGGTCATTTATCAAGATATATGGTAAATCTTTTTTTAAGAGAGAGATAAGAGGATTAGATTCATTGATAGTAATTTTGTCTTGAATATCTAATCCGATACAGCTTTCCATGACGTAGACGCTATCATCAATAATACTAGAGATGAATATAGAAGCATTATTGACTGCAAATTGCCCCTGGCATGAGAACAAGATGGTTTGGAGTAAAGGTTCTTTTTCCAGCGAGGTGTTAATCACTTTTGCGATTTCTAAAAGATTTCTTAGTCTGAGGATCTTTCTCTCAAAGGAACCCAGGATAGAATCTTCACCGAAATGCTGTTGAACAAGAGCTTCAACTTCTTCTTGGGATATTTTTTTATCGCTCATTTTGTTATCAAATCATGAAATAATCTCTTAATAATTCTGAATATAAATCGTTTATATTTATGGTTTACTTAAACAAATTGACTCTGAGTAACAATAATTATTAACAGCCTGTTCAAGTTTAATATTTTAATTGAAATACCAACAATATTTTGATAAATGTTATCCATTAAAGATACTCATTTTGATTATCGAAACCAAGTGTTAAATAGAATATCTTAAAATAAAATTTATTGGAGAAGATTGATAATTTCTTTAAGTTGGGATATGACTTTTTTCTTTTCTTGAAATGCCAAGGAAGGGGATTGATTCTTTATCTCTTTTTTTATATGTTGTTTAATTAGAGGTGTTATCGATTGTTGTTGGATAGTGCCCATTTCATCATTTAATGATTGTCTTGCACCTGATACAGTGAACTTTTCAGTATATAAGAGATATTTAATCCGTTCTATAATCTGGATATCACGATCTGTGTATGTCCGACGTCCTTTGGGAGTTTTCTTTGGAGATAGTTGTGGGAATTCTTTTTCCCAGAATCTCAGGACATGTTCCTTTATTTCGACCATTTCACTGACCTGACCAATAGTATAGTGCATCCTCTGCCTGTTATTCATTATTTCATCCTTTGAATTAATGCTGATAAATTAGTGACTTCTCCTTTGAGAGAGAGTTCGTTCTTAAATAAATTGATTATTTCCTGATTATAAAAGAACAATGAGAACTCCACTGAGAAGTGAATAAGCTCCAGATAAGCATCGACAACTTTCTTATCGGATAGGAAGTAATTCAGATTTAATTTTCCTTTACCATAGGGAATAGTTTTTTCAAAGAAATCTTTATCCTGAATAGTTTTAATTCTTTCATTTACAGGAAATTGATTAAATTGAGAGTCGTTTAAATAATTTTTATAGAGTTGATAAGAAATTTCGTAGAAGTTTTGTGAAAGGGAATTGATAATATAGTATAATGTAAACTCCTTATCCGTAGGGTTGTTATCATTATTTATATATTGTTTGAATTGATGGAAATTAATTTTTTCAATTTGACCATTTCTTAAGAGGTCTTCTATTAGTCGATAGTCTTCTTCCAGTTGTCGGAAGTAGCGATCCAGAGCATAGGGTATAATTCTTTCTCTGATGATTGTGTCTTCACCCAGGACGAGAGATACTTTATCCATTGTAAATTGCTTGAATACCCGTAAATATTCTTTAATCAAAGTGAGAAGGAAAAATCCCAGATCATCGATATTTGTTCTAAAATCTTTATCAGAGTGATGTTCACCTCTATTTAAGTGGGAAAATCTTTTTAGAAAGTCGAAGGGATGACTCATCCAGTCAGGGATATACCTATTCCTTATAAAAAGGAGATACTTATATTTTTTAGTAATGTCATTATAGATTTGTTCCTTCTGCCAGATGTAATGTCGAATGTTATTTAGGATTTCCTCTTTGGCATGATATCGATTTCTTTTAATGAAAGGGATATTTTCAGTAAAGATTAGGTCTTTTATTCTACAGAACGTATTCATGTCTTTCATCAGGATTGCCATAAGAATATGAGTCAGAGATGGGGTCAAATCATTCATTTCAATAATTTTTTTTATTTTGATGATTATTTCATCCAGAGTGATTGAGTAGAGTTGATGATTCCTTAAACCCTTTTGGATAGATTCAATAAGCATACATCGATAGCTATCGGATTGAATCACAGTAAGAAATTGTTTTTGAATTAATACTAGATCCGTATAATCAAAGTCCTGAAGGAATTCTTTATAGTATTGATCACAAAATTCGTAGAACTCAACTAATAAATTATATTCTTCTTTGGTTAAATCGACCCATCCATGCTCAATAAGATAAGTTAGAGGGTCCAATAATTCTGCTATCATCTTTTGAATTTCAAATAAGGAGTCTCCAATCTGTGGATCAAGCTGGAAAGGTAATCCTGGAAATCGTGATACTAGTGTATGGGTTTCTTTTCCAAAGTGAGCTATTTTTCTATATTCAAACAGTAGATAGGATAAAAAACTTTTTTTATATATTCGTTCAGGTGGGTTATCTATTTTTTTTATTGGTTGTGGGGTATCTAATTCTCTATCTTGATGTGATTTTTTACGCTTTAAAATCTTTTGTTGCTGAATAGCTAATTTATCAACTCTTAATATCTGGTCAATCTTCTCTTCATCTCTAATTGAGAGTAATAATATTTTCTCAACTTCTCGACTTGCCCAGGATCCTCTATTTTTTTTTAGTAGTCTTCCCAGTTGGAGATAGTTATTTGCACTTTCTAATAATTTCTCTTTCTGTTCTTTAGTTGCCAAAATCGTTCCTCACTCTAAAGATCTTCGGTTAGTACATTCGATAAATTTAATGTTTAGAGAATTTAAACCGTATTACATATAATTATATCTTAATATATAGGATTTTCAATTAAAAATATTGAAATAATTAAAAAAGTTTATTTTATTTACATTTAATCATAAAACACCTGAGGATTAAGGAAATGTCAATAAAAAAATATTTAATTGTTGTTTTAGTTATAACTTCCAGTTTGATGATGAGTGGTTGTGTACAAAATAGTATAATCCCATTAAATCTTTCCTATAAAGCAACAGGGGGTACTATCGAAGTCGTTTCGTTTATAAAAGACAATCCTGATTACATTGTTGACGGTGATACAATCAGGATTAAAGAAACCAAGAAAAATGATTCTCCAAAAAAACCTCAAAATGAAAATAAAGACCTAGAGGGTCTGTATAAATCTTCTGATAATGGTATCAATAATTCTAATGGAACAAATCTTTTTCCAGGCTATAGTAATGAGTATTTATTCAAAGATGCTCTGAAAGATAATCTTATTAACCAATATCTTATGCAATACTTTATAATTTATTTCCGTAAAATGAATAGCAAGTTTAAAATTACATTTAACATAAGTGTATCCAAATCAGAAGTTCCTATGATATCAAAAGATAAATTAAAATCAAACTCCAAAGATGCTATAGACAGAGATTACTCCAAGGTTAAAGAGGATTTAAAGTCGCATCTTATCCTTGAGCTAAGAATATTAAATCTTGAATTATCAAAAAATAAAGGTGAAGACGGCGGACGATTTTTATCTGATTACGCTGCAGTACTTACTGTTAAAGGGATACTCTATGATTTAAATACCCAAAAAAAGATTTGGGAATCCCGTGAGCTTGAGGAATGGGTTGATACCAGACACATGACACAAAATGGTCTTGCTGAAAACAAGGGCTATAATCTGCGTAAGTATTTTCAAATAATAGCCGATAGGATTTCAAAACAATTGGTTGAAATATTTTTTAATACAAATTAGTCTTAATTTAAGTAAAGTAATTAACACATAACGCTATAATTTCAAGAAATTATATTGTACATATCTACATTATTTACTGTAACTTATAGATCATTAAATCGAAAGCATTGATACGAAAGAGTATCGGAACCATAATTTTTGATTCCGATATTAGTATATCAACATACCAAGATGTCTCTTTATTGTTTTATTGTAAATATCTGAAAATTCTGTTCAGGAAGGATATCATAGCTAGAGTCCAGTTTATATCCTGATTCTATCATCTCTTTTAAAATTATATTTTTTTTAGTTCCATGTGATCCAAATAATCCATACTTACCATCTGGTTTAACCTCTATTATAGCTATTTTTCCATTTGATTTTAATTTTGATTTTAACTTTTTAAAGAATGGAACACGATTTCTAATGTGATGATGGACATTACACATGAATATGAGATCAAATGAGTTTTCAGGTAGCCTGGAATCTTCTTTATCACTTTGAATTATGATTAATCTATTTGACTTTTCTTTTTCAGCTCTTAATTTAATCGATTTGATCATATCAGGATCAGGATCAACAGCATAAACCATTCCTTTATTACCAATTAATTTTGTGAACTGAAAAGTAAAGTATCCGGCTCCTGCTCCCAAATCAGCAATGACATTATCAGAAGCGATATTCAATACTTTTAGAACCTGTTCAGATTTCTGGAATTTTTCCCTATCATCAGTAAATCCATTATAGGCATACTCCTTAACCTGCCTACATGAGCTTATAACTAGAAGGGGTAATAAGATAGTTAAGATTGTTTTTTTCATAGTAAACTCCTTTATGCTATATTAGTATAATGTATAGTTAATATCCAAAAAAAGGGATATTATCTGCTAATTTCATATTGATAATCTCTTATCAATTCATCAATCCATTGGGTGAGAGTGAAAAATATCATACGATATTGTTTTATAATCATTCTGACAGAGAATGGTGCATGGGATGCCTCTTTCTCATGTCGAGTGACCCAATCTCTCCAGTTGTAAAGCCCTTTTCGTAATTCCTCTAATTCTGTCATGGCGTCCTGGTGAGATAAATTATTTAAATTCCAGATAAATACATTAAAATCAATATAAAAGGGCTGTATATTTTCAGAATAGTGTTTCATGAGTTCATAGAAATATTCCTTTCCCTTCTGATTTATCGTATATATGAACTTTTCTGGGTGCTCCCCTTCTCTAACAGCTTTACCATCAAGATAACCAGATTGATACAGTCGTTTAGATCCTTTATATATAGCTGGAGTACTAATTTTTAATAATTTATTAATCTGCCTTTCCTCAACAAATGCTGTGAGTTCATAAGCATTCATAGGCTGTTGGATAAGAATTCCCATTAGTATAAGATCAATAGTAGACGTTTTAATACCCCATAATTCTGATACTATATAGTATAGCAATATACCTGAGAAAGGTCAAGTAATATTTTATTTTTTCTTATGAGATCCTTTGCTACTATGACTTTTAATGGGATTTATTTTTTCAAATATTATTTGACATTTGGGGAGTAGCTTTCTTAGTTTGTTAATTTCTTTTTCTGGAATGGGATTTCCACTGATATTCAGGGTTTGAAGCTTCGTCAGATTAGCAATTTCTTTAGGAAGAGATGCTAAATTATTTCCAATTATACTAAGAGTTTCTAAATTTGTTAGTTTTCCAATAGAATTGGGGATTGCTAGAATATTGTTAAAATCTATTTCAATAATCTTTAAGTTTTTAAGATAAATAAGTCCTTCAGGAAATTCGATTAAGCTGTTTTTAGAAAGGTAAATTTCTTTTAAATTATTCAGATGTTTGATCTCAACAGGTAAAACAGGTATTTTATTCGTGGATAAGTCTAGTTTTTCAAGACTTTTTAGGTTACCAATTTCTGGAGGAAGGGATTTTATTTTATTCTCGTTGAGATTTAATTCCTTTAAGTGATGGAGATTTCCAATAGACTTAGGAAGGGTTGTGAGACTGTTTCTGAACATATCCAGATATTCAAGACTCGTAAGACTTCCTATTTCATTAGGTAATTTTTTTATTGTGTTTTGAAATATTTCTATGTGTTTCAGCTTTTTAAGAGATGCAATTTCACTAGGAATCACTGCTAGCCCACTTTTAAATGCCATTAATTTTTGTAGATTAACCAAATTTCCGATATCTTTAGGCAATTGTTTTATAGGAAAGTAGGATATATTGAGAATTGTTACTTTATCAGGTTGTTTTAAAGCATCTGATAAGCTATTATACATAACAAGGGTGTTCATATTCTTTGTAGAATGAGTATCTTTTGTTGAGCAATAAGACGAATAGAAAATTATAATTAGAATTAAAAATAATTTCAAAGTATACATAATTTATTATCTCCTAAAAATATTTCAGAAAATTTACATTGAATTGAATAATTTGTCAAAATAAATAATTAATAGCATTTTATAATGAACTATTTTTTATCCGTTTTCTTCACATGTTTGTCTGGTAGTTTAATTTCAGGGATATCTCTATTGAAATATTGGATGATTTTGTTTTTAAAATCTTTTTCAGGAAAATACTTCCCTGGGCAGGCGGTTTGGTTTACTTCATGATGTGTTAATATATTTTGGGATGGTATATCGTATTCTTTCATCAGCCACTTTACCAGTTTGAAAAGGGTATTTAATTGTAGCAGAGTGGGTTCATGTCTATTGAAATTACCAACAAGACAGATACCAATTCCCCATTGATTGAATTTATCAGCTTTCTTGACTACATGTCCTCCTGATTCCTGATATTTCCAGCGATCAGCAATTTCTATTTTCCCATCAGGTGTTCCACTACCTATTCCATTACCAATTAAAAAATGATATAAAAATCCATTATTATGGAATTTCTTTTCCTGATATAAGCTATATCTCTTTATATCACCAATTTCGTGGCCACTATGGTGAATTACAATGTATTTCCACTCACGTTTATGTCTTTTTTTGGGTTCACTAGTTTTAATTTTCTTTTCTACAATATGAACTGGAGGCTTGGATTGCCCATACTTTGTATATCCCAGCACTGCAATTATGAGAGGAATTAAAATCATAATATAGATCTTGTTTTTTAACCTGGGCTTCTTCATATTCCTTTTTTTATCAGGATTTTGAGCCCTTCTTATGGTATTTTTGTAGTCTCTATAAGGCATAAAAATATTGTTCCTTAAAATTATATGAAAAGAACATTATAGGATATTTTTGATGGAATCAATTTCATGGTACAACTTACGATGAATTAGCTTATTGAGTGCAATTTTTATTATCTTATCGACAAGATGGGGAATAAATCAATAGATTTTATTGGCGATGCGATTTATTATGTATTATTTCATGATATTTTTTTAATTAGAACAATAGTTTCTATATGATAGGTATAACTAAACATATCATAGGGTTGTATGCTCTGAATGGAAAATCCGTGTTCTAAAATAATCTTAACATCTCTGGCAAGTGTTGTGGGATTACAACTAATATAGAGAATAAAACTTTTAGCAAGTCTTACAGTGGATTTAATTACATCTATAGAACATCCTTGTCTTGGTGGATCAAGAATAACCAGATCAAATGATTCCTTATCCCTTAACAGAAGTGGGAGAATATGATCGGCATTCCCTTGTATCCACTGAATTTTGTTTTCCAGGGAGTTATTTTGGATGTTATTTCTAAGATCATTGACTGCGGATTTGCTTTCCTCCACGCAAACAACTCTTGATGTGATCTGAGAAACGTAGAGAGCAAATAATCCCACTCCAGAATACACATCTAATACAGATCCATTAAATATATTTTCTTCAATATGCTGATAAACCTCTGATAACATTAACTGTGCCACAATAGGATTTACCTGGAAAAAGCTCTCAGCTGAGATTTGAAACTCATAACCCCCAATATTTTCAATTATAAAAGACTTCTCCACAATTTTAGTTGTCATATTTCCTAGAATAGAACTGGATTTACTTAAGTTATGATTCACTAATACCCCATCAACGTGAGGAAATTCTGAAGAGATATTAATACACAGTTGTCTCAAAGCATCGGATATTTTATTCGAATGAATAACCAGGACGACAATTATATTATTCTGTGTCACACTATATCGATAAACAACATGTCGGATTAAACATTGGTCTGTTATATTAATAGATAATATATTCAATTGAATTATCTGTTTACGAATGAACTCAGTTATCTTATTGATGATATTAGGTTGAACAGAACAATATTCAAGATTTATTACATTGTGTGTTCCTTTCTGAAAATATCCAATTAATATATTATTCTCTATTTTATCAATTTGAACAGAGTACTGGACTTTCACACGAGATTGTTCCCTGTTTGGATTTGGTATAACTGGATTAATGACTGGATTAATCTTTGCTATACGTTGAAAACTATCAATAATGACACTTTGCTTAGTTTGAAGCTGATATTCATAATCGATAAACTGCCATTGACACCCACCACAAAGACTTGATACATTACATGGAGGTTTAATTCTATGTTGAGATGGAGTTGTCACTTTCACAAGCTGAGCCCGTGCATAATCTTTCTTGACTGTTACAAGTTGACACAGAATAAAATCCCCCGTAACGGTGTCAGGAACGAAAATAACCAGACCATGATAACGTGCAACCCCTTCTCCACCAAATGCCATTCGGTCAATATTTACTTCAATCATCTCTCCAACTTTGATCATTGTTGTCCTTCTACTGTCAGAAAATATTTTCAACACTAAATATAAATAAATTGTTGCTATATTGAAAGATTATTGATAGCAATTTTTCAGACCACATTTTATTTTACTTTGGAATAATAGATTAATCGATAAAGTGGATAAAAATGATACAATAATATTTTCGAAAATACACTGTGTGTGTCATTATGAAACTTTTCTATATTTCAATATAGCTAAATATTATAATATATTTATTCTATTTACTAGAAATGTAACAAGTTATTATCTTGGCATAGTCTTTGATGTAAGATATTTAGGGTGAGTTTCACCTGAAGGCAACACATACTAAGAACAAAATGACCTATGATATCCCTCTCTCAGAAATGGGTGGAGGGATTTAATTTTTAAAACAATTATGGAATACTATATATCAGACAACAGTGACCAGCAAATAACCTACTACCTAGCATGGAATGACTTATCACAAGACATTAGCCCCGTCATCCAGGCTTCGATCAAAGATCAATGGGGACAATTATCAATCCCATTTGAGAGAGTTTTCATAGACAACTTAGATGATAAGACCATTGATTTTCTACACAAAGTTTTTTTCTCTAGTAATTAATCAAAATTCATTGAATATTTTTAAAACAGTGTTATATTATTGTATATAAAAAATCGGAGATTACTATGAAAAAATATTTTCTTCTTCTATTCTCGTTTATTCTTCTAATTACCAGTTCACAAATAACTTCTCATTCCTTCAGCATGCGATCGGCGATGGTTGGAAACTGGAAAATCTATACTATTACAAGAAAAGGTCGATACCTTAATAGTAATGATGCTCTAAAGCAGTTTGTTGGACTTAATATTCAATTTAAGAATAATGGAGTCCTTGTTCTCACTAAAGGAGAAGGTAGAATACAGGGTACATGGGGTCTTCAGGGTAATATCATTAAAATGTCCCTTTTTGGAATGAATACTTCGAAAGCAGGTGTCTTACAAGTTTATTTTCAAAATAACAAACGGATGTTGATTTACCAACACAAAGATCAGGTCAGAATATATTTAATTCGTCAATAATTAATAAATTATATTTATAATATACACAACAATGAGGAGTCTATTTGTACCAATATATTTTCGGTCCAGTAAATTCCAGAAGGCTTGGATTGTCTCTTGGTATTGATGTTTTAGGAACTAAGATATGTTCAATGAATTGTGTATACTGTGAAGTCCGTAAAACTGAATTATTGACAGACACCAGAAAGCCTTATGTCACTGCATCTGAGGTAATTGAAGAACTGGATGCCTACTTTGAAGAGAATCCAAATCCGTCTCTAAACTATATTACCTTTGCTGGAAAGGGTGAGCCTACACTCAATTCAGAAATCAGTCTTATCATAAAGCATATTAAAGAACATTATCCATATCCTGTTTGTATATTAACAAATGGTTCTTTATTATATAAAGAAGATGTACGCAAAGATTTAATGCAGGCAGATCTTATTGTACCCTCTCTGGATGCTATATCGGATAAGGCGTTTAAAAAAATTAACCACCCACACCAGTCCATAACAGTTGATAAAATAATTGATGGCATCAAACTCCTTAGAAAAGAGTTCCCAGGTGAATTATGGATTGAAATCCTTTTTGTTAAAGGGATAAATGATACACCTGAAGAGATTCTCCTTTTGAAAGAAAAAATAAAGGATATACAACCCGATCAAATCTATGTCAATACAATTTACAGGCCCCCTTCTTTTGAAAATTATCAGTCCATTGATAAATCCACACTGAATAACATCCAAAGTGATATGGATAAGCTCATTGGAACTACATTTCTATCAAATCAAAAGATCAATTCTACTCCTGTGGATATTCAATATAATGTACATCATAATGACTTTGTAGAAAGGATAAAACCCATATTAAGTATTCGTCCCTGTACTCTCGATGATCTTTCTGATATATTTTGTACAAAAACTTCCGATCTGAAAAAGAATGATATCCAATCAATTCTTGAAGAGCTTGTTCATAAAAAGATATTGGATATTGAAGAATATGAAAACTCTCAATTTTACTGTCTCAACAAGAAATAATAATGTCGATTAATGAATCAGCCAGAATATATAATTTATTCCCACGATTGGTAGGTAAAATCCCCAATTGGGTAAACCATTTTCCCCGTATAGTTCAAATGAAATTCAACTGGATATTTCTAAATCCCATTAATTACACAGGATTTTCAGGATCACTTTATTCAATTAAAGATTACTACAAACTAAACCCATTGTTTTATTATCCAGAAAACGGACAGAGTGAATCTGATCAAATACATTGGATGCTAAATTCTGCTCATGAACAGGGTCTTAAGGTTATGTTAGATCTTGTTATTAATCACACTGCAGTAGATCATCCTTTCACTGTGGATCACAAGTCATGGTATAAGCTCAAAGATGGAAAAATTGTTAATCCAGGTGCATGGGATGATGGAAAATGGGTTAGCTGGGGAGATCTTGCAGAAATAGATAATGAATCTTCTCCAGATAGAAAGGAAATCTGGAAATATTGGTTAGAATTAGTAACTTATTATCTTGATCTTGGCTTCGATGGATTTCGCTGCGATGCAGCCTATAAGCTTCCTAGAGAATTGTGGGAATACTTAATCGGAGAAAGTAAACGAAAACACTCTGATGTTGTTTGGTTCGCTGAAAGTTTGGGTTGTCCCATTGAAGAAACCATCGAGCTTTCAAAATCTGGCTTCCAATACGTTTTCAATAGTTCAAAATGGTGGGATTATAAAAAAGAATGGTGTCTGGAACAATATTCAGAAAATGCACCCTATTCAAAGTCCGTCAGTTTCCCTGAATCACATGATACACCACGTTTATTCGCTGAAACAAAAGGTGATTCAATAATGGTAAATCATAAATATCTCTTCTCTGCCCTGTTTTCCTCAGGGGTTATGATTCCTGTTGGTTTTGAATATGGCTTTCAGAAACATTTAAATGTCGTAGAAACAACACCCGAAGATTATGAAGACACTCAACACGATTTCTCAGATTATATAACAAAGGTAAATAACCTGAAAAGTCAGTTCCAAATATTTAATGAAGAAAGCGATAATCACCAAATAAAATACACAGAGAACCCAGATATCATCATAATCTTAAAAACCTCTATAAATCAAAAAGAACGATGTCTTCTTGTTATTAATTCTAATTTCACAGATGAACAAGAGATTTTTTTATATGATTATCTAACCCTCTTATCCTGGAATCGAAGAGTAATAGATATTTCCCCCGAAAATGATATATCCAATGTTTTTACAAAAAAGGAAATTACTTTACAACCCGGTGAAATCAAAGTCTTCTACACACAAAACGATTAACACGTTATACAACATAAAAAATACCATATAAATAATTTTACTTTCTTCTCTACTGAATTATAAATTGATTATTCAGCAAATGGATCTCAATTATTGGGTATCGGAATTATAATTTTTAGTTCCGATACTAGTCAGTAGTGATGGTTTTCTTTCAGATTGGTGATTATCATCTTTATTGAAAAATTATAAGCTGTTAATGAGAAATGTAGGATAAGCCATGAAAAACACACGCTTCTAAAGATTAATCGTAGATCTTTTCAATAGTAAGGGTATTTTTCATAGCAGATTATATCAATGATTAGCCAAAAATACCACTCATTCCAAGGTCAAGAGACCATGTCGAGATTCTCCCTGTACGACCACCAATAGTTTTATCATTAGCAATACCAATCACAGATCCTATGTTCAGATGCATTGAAAGACCTATATCAATACTGGCACCAAAGGTGATATGGTGTTGAACTAATGCTGGTGCTTCAAGAACCCAACTATAGTTACTTTTGGTTACATCGGTACCAAAATTATATCCTAATCTCAGAAGGAGAAAGTCAAATACCGGCTTATCGTTGCTACCAATCTGAGTTCCAAATGCTATTACAAACTGATCTTTCCAGTCATAACCCTTGGAGGATACAGGATCACCATAACCTTTTGCAGAACTCCATGCAATATACTTTGCATCTAATGAAAGGACTAGTTGTGGTATGGGTAGAATACTAAATCCAATACCGCCTTCCATAGGTGCAGTTATCTTATCCAGACCAAGAATCTTATATTGTGGTTTGATAATTTGAGGGGTCTTGAAATATCCACCTAATCTAATAAATGGTTTCCCCATTTGAGCCTGAGTTCCACCTGATCGAACCTCGTAGGCAACACCAATTTTGATTGCTAAACCAAAATCAGAGCTTGTTCCAGTACCTAAATCAACGGTTTGATAACTGACAGGTATTGAGAGACCAATTCCCAGTTTACCTTCCATTAATTTTAATGCGCCAGCGAGTATAATATCCATCTGAGTCAATAAAAGTCTTTGAGTACCTACACTCCCAGCAAGTGATGTTGATCGCCAATCTGTACCGATACCCCCAACTCCTACAAGGGCAAACCCCATGGCTAAAAATGGTTTTGGATGGAATACAGATCCAACAGAAGGCATGGCAAATAGTTTTTCCTGGCTGTTTGTAGATACTGAGCCGACTGTTCCTTTAACATTGGGCATGAACATACTGGCGCCCAAATCTATCCTATTGGTGAATATCATAGCTCCCGGATTTAGATATATCCCGGCATCAGCACCTTGAGGACTTGCTATCCCCGTTCCCCCCATAGCACGAGAGATAGGACCAACCCCAATGAGCTGTGCCCCATTGGTAGCCCACGAGGTATGACAAATAAAGATTATTATTATTAATAAATTAAGTTTTGTAAATAATTTCATAAAAATCTCCTTTTATCTAATATTATTAGAGTAGAAATATATAACAATTTTGATCAAATCAATATTTATATTTTTTATTTTTTTAAATACTTGATTTTTTTTCGGAATACGATTAAATTTTAGCTTCATTTTAATATTTATATGTTAGGTAATTAGGAGGAAAGATGAAAAAAGGACCTATAATATTATTATTATTTGCTGTGACAGTAACATCGGCCTTAGTAATTGGGAATTTAGCCTGGTCGAAAATTACATTTTTAAGTCCAGCATTTGCAAAAGAATTATGTAAACAATGGAACAACATTGGATTAGCCAGAAGACTTGGTACAAGTGCTGTTGGAGGAAATAATTGGGTCACTACCGGGGGTAAGAGTTATCAAAATATTGCTGTTTTTGCAAGAAATTGTCGAAACCCCAAAGTACAATTATCCATTTACAATAGAAATGGCTATGCCCTTTGTGTTTACGGCGGAAGTCTTGTTAATAATCCTGACTGGCAATTTGGACCAACGACCTATGAATGGCAAAAATGGGCAAACCAGTGGAGTGCAATGAATATGCCAGCATTGATGTCTACTTTCCGCGGTAATATTGTTGTTGCAAAACAAAATCTTGCTAATTTCGGATTATTTTGGAAAGCAGCTGCAAGAGCTGTCAATGCAACTGGTTCAGGATATGGTTGCGATTAATTTTTGATTTACAATAAATAAGGGGGATCTGATTTCTCCCCCTTAACCAATGATTAATCCATTTCGACGTGAACTCCACCCATTTTATTATAAATAAATCCTACAATTAATGCCGATATAAATCCCATGATTGCCATTCCAATGGGCGCACCAAATAGAATCAATAGTCTGATCGTTGAGAATATTCCTGATATAATTGGTTTTACAAAATTTTCTACTTCAATAAGAGTATTTTTCAATTTACCCCGCTTTATATTTTCTTCAGGAAACATTTTTTTAAATCCAGCGTTATCTTTTTTTTCAAACTGTTTGGCTTCTGCTACAGAACGAGCGATGCCAGAAATCATTGTTGCCATCATATTATTCACACTGGGTTCATATTTAGGTTCATCTTTGGTAAACTCCATGACTGTGCCAATAACCTTATCCATTCTACCTTCCATTACTGATAACCCAACAAATCCGCAAACACCCATCAGCAAACCTATAACAAGACCTACTACAAGTCCTATCTTAGCATAATCCATTATACTAATTGATTTTAACTTTTTCATAACCTTAAATCTCCCTAACTTTAAAATAAGTTGATTAAATATACTATGATATGAAGTGATTGCTACTAAGAATTAAAAATATTTTATAGTTGGATATGATTTTTAACGATTTTATACTGAATTTAATGGAACAGATTGACTATTCCTGCAAACATCATTAAATTACATTAAGAACATGCCATTTGGAGAATGGATCCCTATGGATCAGAAAGATATACCCACAATTATACAAACAATTATCAATAAACAGGATTATCTCCTTGAATCAACCGATGATTTTAACACTCTCTTAGCTGAATTGGAAGAGAAACAAAAGGAGCCTGAGGTGTCAAGGGATTTTAAAACCCTTTGTAAACTAACAAAGACATGGGTAAAGATATTAGGTCTTTGGAATGAACTGCAATTTGATCAGGAAGATCGCCAGATATCTATTGTCAACTATATCCGTGAGGCAGAAAAATCTCAGTATATAGAACTGAATATATTTAACGAACGTTTTGATCATTTTATTAACAACACATCATATCTTTCACTGGATGCTATCAATATAAGTCGCTTTAAAGAGCTATTAGAGCAGTTTTCCTTTGGGAAATGGATATCAGAAGAATATTGGGAGAAGATTGAAGAAGTACATCACCTTGTTAAAGATGCACAGGACTTTTTAAAGGCAAGTCAGAAAAGTTCCAGAGAGTATAGGTACTATCACTTGAAATATGATATGCAACTGGTAGGAGATGATCAACTCGATGAAATTAAAGACTTAGAATATGCTATGACAGATATTAAGGAGGGTGAATACACAATACCTGAGGATAGACAAAGAATGATAATCCATAAATTGGTGAAAGACTTTTCAGGAAAGAAAAATGAACAGAAGGTAATCATAGAAAAGCTCAAAACCTATAAACCACTGGTAACTTCACTTCCTGTGGAGGAAAATGCTGAGTCTGAAGAGGGTGCCAGACTATTTGACTTCTAAAACCCTCTCCCGACAAACTATTTTATATAATTATCTTGTGTGTTTTCTTACTGAACAACTTATCACCCTTATACTCTTTGACATCCAGAAGTCTGCCCTTTGTATCATATTGATAAAGAGCTTTGATGACCTTTCCATTGTTGTTAGCAGATTTGGAAATTGTAACATTCTTGCCATCACTATGAAATGAATATTGTATACCAGCATATTTACCATTCACAACAGTTAAACTTGTATAGGAAATACTCATAACACCACCAGAAAGGTTATTGTTTCTTAAACTTGACTGGACACTTCTAAAAAAGTTCCTTGCACTGTTGTTTTGAATAAATTGTGTCTGTTCAAAAAATGCTCTATCAAACTCGTCAAGGGTGCTTATAGTTTTAAACTGTGCTTTGACGTAGTTTGAGTGCTCGTTTAATAAATAAGATATTTGTTTTTCCAAGGTTTTATAACGATTTGTCTTAAGGATTTGATTTGTGTTTTTTTCTGATTTTGCTTGCTGAGGATTTTCCTTGTTGCAATAGTTTAATGATAAAAGGAATATCAAGCTTAGTATGGGTAATAATAGTTTGTGGATCTGTTTCATATTGGTCTCCTATTCGTTATAATATTTACTTTGTATACTCACACTGGCATGTATGACCTTTGAAAACCATTATTGATCTCTGACAGGACAAAATAACAATGTGGTAAGATATTTAAGAATGTATTTTATGAGATATAACCCATAACAAAATATTTTATTCCCTCAAAAGGAATATTTTTTTCAAATTTAATATTTTTTTTAAAAAAAGGTTTTAAATTTTTTTTTATCCTAATTATTTTGGTATAATTCTAAATAATCTTGATAAATAGAGATAATATGTTTAATTTATAATTGAAAACATTTTATGAAAACAAAATATATAAAAATCTTTGCCGTAATCACTCCTATATTTATAATTGCCGTATTTCTTGGAAGAAAGCTGATCCAGGATATTTCAAAATCAACTACAAAATCAGATAAATCCCAAAAACCTAATCCACAAAAGAAAATCAAAGTTATGACTCCTATAAAAAGAAAATATAGCAATAAATTAAATTACTTTGGAAACCTGGAGGCCTTTGAAAAAGTGGATATTTATTCAAAAATTGAAAGCCGTATTACAATGATGAGTGTGGATGTAGGAGATAACGTACAAGAAGGCACAATTCTCGTTAAATTAGATGATTCTGATCTAGTTGAGTTGAAAAAGCAGAAGGAAGCAATACATCGTGTTGCTTTAGCAACTCTAAAACAGGATAGAATTAAAATCCGTCATAAATCATTGGTCTATGAACGTGCCAGAAGGGCTTTTTTCGATAAAGTAATTCCCCAACAAGAACTGGATGACGCAAAAACAGAGTATGACCTTTCAGTTGCACAAGCTCAACTTTCTCAAGCAAAGGTGAAAGAAGCTGAAGCTACTATAGAAGAAGTGAACACCCGAATAGAAGATACTAAAATTATTTCTCCTATGAATGGAATTGTTTCCACACGTTATCTTGATTTTGGTTCCCTAGTCAAATTAAACCAACCTATAATGCAACTCCTGAATATTAATAAAATAAAATTATTTGTAAATCTCCCTGAAAAGGATTATAAAGAGATTATTGATTATAATAACTCTTCCAACAAAGAAATCAAAGTTAATGTCTTTATAGAGGCATTAAATAAAACATTTTCCGAAAAAATATATAAAATTTATCCTACCATAGACCCAAGCACCAGATCTACAAAAATTGAAATTAGATTCAATAATCCTTCCCACATTTTAAAACCTGGATTTTATTGTAATATAATATTTCAGAAAGAGCATCAAACGGATTCTCTTTTCATCCCAATAAATGCAGTGTATTATAATGAAGTAAAAAAGACATATCTCATACAACTTATTAAAAATAATAAAGTTCTGATAAAAGAAATTGAAGTTCTCCCCTATAATGAAAATGATTTTCTTATCCAAAAAGGAATCCAGCAGGATGACCAAATAATTATCCCATATAATCCATCATTAAAAAATGGTAGTTCTATATCATATAAATTAGTTGAGAAAAAATTACCATGAGTATCATAAGTATCTCAGTAAGAAGACCTATTACGATTTTCATGATAACTCTAATTGTATCAGTCCTTGGATGGTTTAGTTATAGTAAATTAGCAGTTGATCTGATGCCAGATATATCCTTCCCTATCCTCACTGTCATTACTGAATACGAAGGAGTATCCCCTTATGAAATTGAAACCCTTGTTACAAAACCTATTGAAGAAGTAGCTGCCTCTATTGAATCTATTGATAGTCTTACATCAAACTCTTATGAAGGTAGAAGTATTGTGAGACTAAGGTACAAATGGGGTCATAATCTGGATGTTGCAGTAAATGATCTTCGGTCAAAATTAGATCAGTTAAAGGATATTCTACCTACTGATGCAAAACAACCAGTTATTCTTAAATTTGATGTTAACGCTATTCCTATCTTATGGGTCGGTGTGAGTGGTGAAATGAGCAGGGTTAAATTACGTGCTTTCACTGAAAAAGTCCTTAAGGCAAGATTTGAGAGAATTGAAGGTGTCGCACAAGCAGAAATAGAGGGTGGTTTAGAGAGAGAAGTCCATGTGAATGTTAATTACAATCAGCTCCAGGCAAAAAATCTTACTTTAAAGGATGTAGTTACTGCAATTAAAAATGAAAATGTGGACGTTGCAATTGGAGACATGAATATTAAAAATAAAAAATATATATTAAGAGCACAGGGCAAATTTAAATCCGTTCAGGAAATAAATAATATTGTAGTAAAACGGATAAATGAGATTTCTGTTAAAATTAAAGATATAGCAACAGTTGAAGATGGAATACGGGATGTCAAAACATTCATTCGGGTTAATGGTGTGCCAGCTCTGACCCTGCGGATGATCAAGCAAGCCAAATCAAATACTGTCAAAACTGCGGAGAGAATACACAAAGAAATCAGACGCCTTCAAAAAGACCCTATATTAAAAGAAAGGGGGGTTTATATTCGCACTATTCGCGATACATCCATCTATGTTAAGAGGTCAATTTCTAATGTTCAAAGCTCAGCCTTATATGGAGCGTTTATTGCTGTTCTAGTCCTTGTGATTTTCTTAAGAAATTTTAGAAGCACGTTTATTATTAGCCTATCTATGGTCGTTTCAGTGATAGCAACTTTTATTTTTATTTATGGTGCTAAATTTACACTCAATATGATGTCATTTGGTGGATTGGCACTTGGTATTGGTATGCTTGTTGATAACTCTGTCGTTGTGATGGAAAATATTTATCGTCACCGTATAGATACTCTTAATAGTATAGAAGCATCACTCAAAGGAACATCTGAAGTTGCTAATGCTATTATTGTTTCTACTTTAACAACAATTGTAGTATTTCTTCCACTATTCTTTTTTGAAGGAATTACTGGAATTATGTTTTCTCAGCTTGCATATATGGTAAGCTTCTCTCTAATATGCTCATTATTTGTAGCGCTTACGATGATTCCTGCCTTCTCTTCCCGATTCTTGCATATTTTTCAACAGGATAAACGCCATAAATTATTCCAAACCTTAGAAAAGACGATGGTTTTAATTTTAGACACCATCGAAAAGGATTTTATATCATTTCTTAACATTTGTTTGAAGCATAATAAAATCACTATTTCAATATTTGCCTCTATTTTCGCTTTATCCATATTCCTTGTACGATTCATAGGTTTCGATTTTATGACTGATACAGACGAGGGTGAAATTAGAATAAATGGAGACATGTCGGCTGGAATAAATATTGAGACAACAGGTAAAAAGTTTTTTGAGATTGAAAGTATTCTTCTTAAAGACTTTAAAAATGTCATCGATGTGATTTATACTCGTGTAGGGCAATCAGGATATCGAAGACAACAAGAGAATGCTGGATACATGGATATTTATTTAAAAGATCTTGAAATCAGAAAAATAGGGGTGAAGCAAATTGTTAAGCAAATGCAAAACAGACTTAAAAGTATAAAACATATTAGATTACGCATTAGAGAAAGTAGTTTTTTTTTATTTCGTATTATGAGTGGTGGTGAAGATCGTGTTAATCTTGAAATTATGGGGCATGATCTTATAAAAGGAGATTTGTTAGCTAAAGATATTATGTCAAGATTGAGGAAGATAAAGGGATTTACATATCTTAGAAACTCAAGAGAATTGGGCAGTCCTGAATTAACAATTTCAGTAGATCGGGAAAAGGCTCGTAGCATGGGATTATCAGTCAATGATATTGGAAAGTACCTTCAAACAGCAGTTCTAGGAGAAGTAGCCAGCAGATATACCGATGGAGAATATGAATATGATATTCGTGTCCGGATAAATCAAGATCAAATCAATAGTATAAAGAATATTGAGGGGCTGTCTTATCCTATCAATGAGAAGGAAAAGATTTTATTTAAGAATTTGATAAAGATAAAAAGGGATATAGGTCCTATCGTGATTGAAAGATTAAATCAACAAAGGGTAATCTATATTCAGGGGGGAGTAGCTGGTCGTGACACTCAAACTATGCTAAATGAAATTAAAAGAGCTCTTTCTGATATTGATTTTAACAAGAAATATGAAAATTTCTATATAAATTATGGGGGAATTTTTGAAGAACAGACGAAAGCATACTCTGAATTGATGACCGGACTGATTTTAGCTGTCTGTTTAGTTTATATGGTGATGGCTGCACAATTTGAGTCTTTTAAAGCACCGTTTGTTATTATGTTTACTGTGCCACTTGCGTTTACTGGCGTTATATTGATATTTTATTTAAGTGGAAAAACATTTGATATACAAGGATTTATTGGCTCTATTATGCTTACCGGAATTGTGGTGAATAATTCTATCATCCTTGTCGATTTTATTATGCAAAGACACCAGGGGGGTGGGATTTCTTTAATCGATGCCATCATTGATGCGGGTGCAAAACGACTCAGGCCTATTTTAATGACTACCCTTACGACGATTTGTGCATTAATCCCACTTGCTATCGGGATAGGAGAGGGTAGCGAAATGCAGATATCTCTGGCTTTTGCCGTTATTGGAGGACTTTCTTATTCTACGCTGGTTTCTCTATTATTTATACCCTGTCTTTATTTATTATTCTTTAGGAATCAAGATAGAATAATTGAAAAATAGCGTATATAACAGAATTTTGAAATATTCCTCGCTTTTCAGGGGACAAAAATAATTTTAGGATTTATTTAACAGATTTAATTTTACTTCGACACGTCTTATACTGAGATTAATTTTATCTGTGAAACTTTGTAAGGCGTGGTCTGCTTCAGTTAGGAACTGAAACTTTTTAAAGTATTCAATAGCTTTTTTATAAGATTTAATGCTGTTTTCAAAAGAAGTTTTTGTTTTATCTTTTTGATTTAAAAGAAGTTGACATTCTGCAATATACTCCCATGAAATTCCAATCATCCGAAAGGCAGTTGGTAAATTAGGAGATTTAGGGAATTTTTGTTCCTGGGTATCAAAAGTTTTAATAGCAGCCTGATAAGTGTCAATTGCCTTTTGATATTCTTTTTTAGATTGTTTATAGTAAGCACTGTTTATAAGGGAAGTTCCAAGGTTATGTAGGGCAATATATGAGAATGGAAAGTCTTTATTTTTATCATAAATATCTTTGAAATATCCACTTGCGGCATCAAAATTTTGAATTGAATAGTAAATTACACCAAGATTAAACATGGATAGGACTGCTTCCGTTCCGTTTGCTTTGGTGAGCTGTGAATAGCCCTCTACAGCATTTGTAACGTCTTTATCCAAGAGCTTTCCTGTATTTAGCTTATCGGATTCTATTTTCTGAACTTTTTGAGCGAAATCAGATGTTGCACTATAAAATTGATCACTGGTCTTTAAATGTGACTTTTTTATCATATAATTTGTAAATAGGATACCAGCCAGAATGAAAACGAAAGATAGGCAGATGATTAGCACCTTTTTTTTATTGTCATAAATATATTTAGTAACTTTTGAACCCAATTCAAAGAACCAATCAACTGTTTCAACTTCCTGTTGACCTTTAACATGTTTCATTTTTGGATTAATTATTTTATTATCTTCTGATGGGATATTCTTTTCAGCCATTGTTATTCCTGTATATTATTTATTTTTATGATATCGCCAAGGGTGACAGAGTCATTGTCCGATTCATCCTTAGTAACGATGTATTTATTAATAGTTTCCTGTTCAAGGCGTTTTTCGTAATCTCTGATACTGAGTGTGATTTTACTTTTCTTTATATCGTAAGATTTTATAAGACATTTGATATCGTCATCAACTTTATAGGTGTCTTCTACTTTGTCTTCGCGTTTTTTGTTCATTTCAGAGGCGTGTAGAAAGCCTTCCAATTCTTTTTCAAGCTGAATGATAACACCAGACTCAGTAACTTTAGTGATCTTTCCAGAAACGATGGATCCTTTGGGATGATTTGCGCGATAGATTTCCCATGGATTATCCAATAACTGTTTTAAGCCAAGTGAAATTGTTTTATCTTTATTATTGGTTTCAAGGATAACAACATCTATTTCATTCCCTATTTCAAATTGATTTTCCTTTTTAAGGTTATTTGATTTTTTGGTCCAGTCAATATCATTGGCATGGAGCATCCCAACAAGTTCGTTTTCCAGTTCAATGAATACCCCGAAATTAGTAATATTTTTAATTTTACCCTTAACTTTGCGTCCTTTAGGATAACGATCTTCGATATCATCCCAGGGGTTTGGCAAAACTTGTCTGAGACTTAGAGATAGCTTTCTATTTTCATCATCCATATTGAGAATGACGGCCTGGATTTTGTTTCCGACTTTTAAAATTTCTTTAGGGTGGCTTATTCGTTTGGTCCAAGATAATTCCTTGACATGAATCAAGCCTTCGATTCCTTCATCCACTTTGATAAATGCACCAAAATCAGTAAGTCTTATCACTTCTCCTTCCAGCATGTCATTGGGCTGATGGTTTGTGTAGAATTGTTTCCAAGGGTCTGTTTGCAGTTGTTTTATACCGAGATTAATTTTCTTATTTTCATGATCAACTTTCAGAACGAGGGCTTCTATACTGTCACCCAAAGATAGTACTTCCTTACAGGATTTAATGTGATTCCATGTGAGATCAGTTATATGGACAAAGCCATGTATGAAATCATCAAGCTCAATAAATGCACCATAGTCAAGAACCGTTTTAATAACACCATTAACCTTTGTTCCTTCTTTTATTTGTTTAAAATATTCATCTTGTTTTTGATATAATTCCTCTTCTAAAAAGACTTTTCTTGAGAGGATAATATTTCCCTTTCCAGTTGCGTATTTCATGATTTTAAACTGAAATTTATTGCCTATATAATTAGCCTGGGAATCCTTTTTGATATCGATTTGTGATCCAGGAACAAATCCTTCAATACCGTATAGTGAAACAGTGAATCCACCTTTGATTTCTTTGATAACTTTCGCTTGAATAGGTTTGTTATTCTTATATGCATCTTCAATTAATTTTTGTCCATAGATAGAATCAGCCTTTCGCTTGCTTAAGACAATATTTCCCTGTTCATCTTCAGTATTTATCATCATTACACTTATTTCATCACCAATCTGAACAGGATCATCAAACTCAGTCAAGCTGATTTTACCATCTGATTTATATCCAACATCAACAAAGACATCATCCCCTTGTATAATTACGACTCTTCCGTGAATAATTTCACCTTGATTAAAATCAGCCATAGATTGTTCAAACATTTCTTCAAAATTCTCTGATTTCATGGCTTTACTATTAAAAGTTTTATGATCTTCCATGGTATTATTTCCTGTATTTTCTTGATTTGAGTCTTTAATTTTTTTATTGGCGATGACAATTTTCTTTGCCATAAATGAACTCCTTGAATTGGGTATTAAATAGTAATTTGTTTTCTATATTGTCTACCTTGATTGAGATACTCTGTAATTTCTTTTTTATTGTCAAGTTGAATGATATTCTCAAAATAATTTAAGGCATTTTTAAAGACATTTATAGATTCTAAAATATTATTTTTATTTGAAATAATGATATCAAGCCAGATATTAGGATCACCTTCTGCAATCCGGGTTGTGTCCAGAAGACCTTTTCCAAATAATTTGATCTTTTTTTCATTTTCTGAAAGATTATTTGATAAGAAATATGCCAGAGAACTTGCAAGAACATGGGGTAGATGACTTGTTTGAGCAACGATACGGTCGTGTTGTTCTGCAGACATTAAAATAATATTAGCTCCAAGAGCCTTCCAGAAAGAGATCAGAGTATTTAATTTTTTTTTATTTGTATATGAATTTTCAATAACAACAACAATTGCATTAAGATATAGATCTGGGGTTGAAGCTTCAATCCCATTTTTTTCTGATCCAGCCATGGGATGCGATCCAATAAAAAATTGTTTAGCCTGATCATTTTTTGCAATTTCACTACAAATAAGGTTTTTCGTGCTACCCACATCTGTAACAATGGCCTGTGGCTTTAACTGTGGTAATATATTAAAAAAAATCTTTGTTATAGTACTTATTGGAGTCGCAATAATGATTATATCGCAATCTTCCAATCCATGATCATAGTTAGCTATATAATTATCTATTGCATTTAGCTTCAATGCATTTTTTAAATTGTTTTCATTTCGTCCAACACCGATTACAAGGATATGAGGGTATTTTTCCTTGATACATAAGCCAATGGCTCCACCCAACAACCCAACACCAATGATACCAATCTTTTTCACATCCTCCAACTATTTTGCCTCGTCTAAAACTATTGCTATATTTATTTTAAAAGATTATAGGTTTTAATTTTCCTAACTAATCCAAAGATATAAACTATTCTAATTCTCTATTGACTGCTTGAGCAATGAGTCGTAATTCATTCATGATCTGAGTGAACTCCTGAGGGGTAAGACTCTGATCTCCATCAACCAATGCCTCTTCTGGATTATGATGCACTTCAATAAGGAGTCCATCAGCACCTGCTGCAATACCCGATTTAGCGAGTACGCCCACATAAGCCCGTTTACCACAGGCATGGCTTGGATCAATGATAATAGGGAGATGACTTAATTCCTTTATGACAGGGACAGCTGTGACATCAAGGGTATTTCTTGTGCTTGTTTCAAAAGTTCTGATCCCTCTTTCGCATAAAATAACCTGTTGATTACCCTGTGACATAATATATTCAGCACTCATTAACCATTCTTTAACTGTTGCACTCAAACCTCTTTTTAATAAAACAGGCTTATCTGTTTTTCCAACTTCCATTAAGAGGTTGAAGTTTTGCATATTTCTTGTTCCAATCTGTAATATATCAGAATATTTATAGACTAAATCAACGTCACGGGTATCCATGACCTCGGTACAAATTGATAATCCTGTTTCTTGACGTGCATTAGCTAGAATTTTCAAACCATCTTCGCCATGACCCTGGAAGCTATATGGAGATGTTCTTGGTTTAAATGCTCCGCCACGAAGTATTGTTGCCCCTGCCTGCTTAACTAATTTAGCTGTGTTAATCGTTTGTTCTTCAGTTTCAACGGTGCAGGGACCAGCGATTATAGCAAGAGATTTACCACCAATTGTTTTTGACCCAATATTAATAATACTATTATCTGGATGAAACTCTCTGCTTGCTAATTTATATGGTTTCAGGACTGGCATTACCTTTTCTACACCATCAATAGCTTCAATAGGTTTGTTTAATAGCTTTCTCTCATCCCCGATGACACCGATAACAGTTCTTTCACTCCCATTGGAAATACTTGTTTTCAATCCAAGGGACTCGATTTTCTTTATGATATGATCTATTTCATCTTTAGTTATAGTTGGTTTTAATACAATTATCATTATAAGCTCCTAATTATTCAGGAATAGCACCTTTAGGGTATGACCCCAATATATTCACATTTAAACAAACCTTCCTGACCTCGTCAATGGCTTCTTTCAAGTGATTATCTGAAATATGGGATTCTGCATCAATGTAGAACAGATAGTCCCAAGGTCTCTTCCGTGAAGGTCTTGATTCAATCTTTGTAAGATTAATATGCCTTTTTTCAAAGGGTTCTAAAATTTTTAATAGCGCTCCTACATCATCATTTATAGCACAGATTAATGAAGTTTTATCAGAACCAGTAGGCTCACAGGTATTTTTGCCGATAACCAGAAATCGTGTCATGTTATGAGTGGAGTCCTGGATATCTTTTGCAAGGATACGCAAATTATAAACTTCAGCGGCTACTTCACTTCCAATGGCTGCAGAGTATTTATCCCATTCCACAAGACTGGCTGCTTTAGACGTACTGCTGGTTTCTATTTTCTCTGCACGAGGCAAATTATTTTCTACCCACTGCCTGCACTGAGCGAAAGGCTGGCGGTGCGAATATATTTTTTTTATTTTATCAATGCTCTCCTGGTGACTCAACAAACATAGCGATATAGGTAGAAACAACTCTGAGCATATCTTTAAGGGATAATCAATGAACATATCCAGTGTATGAGTAACAACACCTTCATATGAGTTTTCTACAGGAACAACTCCATAATCTGCTTTATCATTTTTTACTTCCTTAAAGACATCAGGAATACTCGTCATTGGAATAGTGTTGACTGAGGATCCAAACTGCTTAAGGCATGCCAGATGAGTGAATGTACCTTCTGGTCCCAGGTAAGCTACAGATAGATTCTTTTCAAGACTCCTTGAAGCGGATATGATTTCTCTAAAGAGAGTTTCTATAACATGATTTGGGAAAATTCCCTTATTATATGCCTTTAATTTGTCGAAAATCAGTTTTTCCCGTTCGGGATGGTAATAGGGTAATTTTTTATCTTCTTTAATTTTACCTATTTCCAATACAACTTTCGTTCTCTCATTTAAGAGATCAATAATTTTTTTATCAATTTCATCAATTTGCGCCCTATAGGGCTCCAACAGGGACAAAGCCTTACCTCTGTGAAATGTTCTTATTATTTATCGAGTTATTTTATAATTATTATAAATAATTTTATATCTTCAGTGACAAGAACACCATTAGATTTATAATATTAACTATTTAGGATTATCTCCTGTTTGAATTCTATCTGGTTTAATAATAGTAAATTTAATAGGACTTGTCAATCATTTATAGAGAATATTCATTGGATAAAACAGAGTTATTAAAAAAATATTATATATTTATATTCATGAAATCTTTATTTACTATATGCACCTTTTCAAAAATTCTTTCTTCCCAATTCCTTTTGAATTTTTTTATTTATATTTAAAGAAATTTTCTATTTAAATACTCTCTTATAGTATATATTATTTTATCGTAGTATATTTTTTTAAGGAGCTTTTTATGAGACTATTTAAATATTTAGTATTATTTATTGTTTACATGTTAATTATAGTATCCTGCGGGGGTTCTTCCCATAAGGAACAGAAACCATCTGACGCTAAAACAGATAGTAAGTATGATCAAAATGACTCTGATGATGAGAGAAGTGCTGCATCAAAAGGATTTAGCGAAGATGAAAGCAGAGGTTCAAAATCATTTTCAGAAGAAGGTTTGACATTCGCTTCAAAAAGATCGTCTAGAAGGAGAATTGGTCCACCCAGACCATCTTATAGAAGAACAGATCATCGTCAGGGCAGTAATTATGAGAAATATGAGAACTATGGTGAGAATCAGCGGGTAAGCCCTCTTGTGGAACCTGTGAGTACGTTTAGTATTGATGTGGATACCGCTAGTTATTCCATAGCCAGACGTTATTTGAAGAGACGAAGACGATTACCTCCTAAGTCATCGGTGCGTGTAGAAGAATTTGTGAATTATTTTACCTATAATTATCCAATCCCAATAGGAAATCTACCATTCTCTATTACGATGGAAATGGCTCCATCCCCCTTTGATAAGGATCGTCACCTCCTTCATATTGGGTTACAGGGAAAGAAAGTTTCTAAATCCCAAAGACCTTCATCCAACCTAGTATTCCTGATTGATGTATCTGGATCTATGATGAGTAGGGATAGATTACCTCTGGTCAAGCAATCACTCAAGTTATTAATAAAGAATATGACCTCAAAAGATCGTATTAGTATGGTTGTTTATGCGGGTGCAGCTGGAGTAGTTTTACCACCCACGCCTGGAAATGACACAGAACGTATAGAAGAGGCTCTGGATAGTCTTCAGGCAGGTGGATCAACTCATGGCTCGCAGGGAATAGAGTTAGCGTATAAGATGGCGGAAAAATCCTATATTCAAGGAGGAATTAATCGGGTAATCTTAGCTACTGACGGGGATTTTAATGTGGGAATCTCAAATCATAGGGATCTTGTCAAATTAATAGAACAGAAGAGGAAATCTGGGATTGCTCTTACAGTTCTTGGTTTTGGAATGTATAATCTGAATGATAGATCGATGAAACAGTTTTCCAGCAAGGGAAATGGTAATTATTTCTACATTGATAATCTGAATGAGGGTCGAAAAGTGCTTGTGGATGAACTCTCCGCCACGCTCCAGATTATAGCCAAGGATGTGAAAATGCAGATTGAGTTTAATCCAAAATATGTCCATTCTTATCGTTTGTTGGGCTATGAAAACCGCCGTCTTGCAAGGAAGGATTTTGATGATGATAAGAAAGATGCGGGTGAGATTGGTGCTGGAAAGACTGTTACAGCAATTTATGAGATCACCCTTACCAGTTCTGCAAAAGCTCAGTCGGGTTTACGTTATGGAAAAGAATCATCTGAAATCAGAAAGAGGGTTAAGAAGACCAATACCCAATTTAATGATGAGATCGCATTCTTCAAACTCCGCTATAAACAACCAGATGGTGATCAGAGTAGTCTTTACAAGAAACCATTGAAAAAGTCTGAGATTCTTAATAGGAATCCCAGCCGTGATTTCCTATTCTCTGCTGGAGTAGCACATTTTGCACAGAAACTAAGGGAAAGTCAGTATACCAAAGGTATTAGTTATGACAAGATCATCCAGATTATGCAGCAGAGCAGAGGAGAGGATCCCTATGGCTACCGAAAGGAGTGTATATCATTGGTTCAGGATACCCAAAATTATTCTAAACGGCAGTACCAATAGGCGATATATATAGTATTAATAAAAGGGCTCTTGAACATTGTATTGTTATTGTATCGATCTTCATTTCTATTATAGAAGATATTATCCCAGTTGAATAGGTTCTCCATAGCGATCAACAAGGTGTTCAAAAGCCTTTTGGAAATCAAGTATCCTCCGAAATCTGATCTGAAGGGAATCTCGGATCAGTTCAATCAGCTTTAGCCAAAACTCGTTACTCCAGTTGGAATCAGGGTGGTCTTTTGTCCTTCTGATTGTCTCAATAGGGTTTTCTTTTATAATAAGAGGTTTTTTTCGTTTCTCTATGAATTGATCTATGATTATTTCCTGAGAATCATCGAAAGACTCATCATTTTCTAATTCAATAGGGTTCTGATCTTCTTCTGCTAGATGTAATATTCTCCTATTCAACTGCTGTTCATAATGAATCTGGAGAGTATCTTTAATAGTTTTCAGGGAGAGGTCATGATCTGTAATCTCCATCAGGAAATCATAAGTTTCTTTCTCACCCCAGTGGCTGATGAGAGTCTTCAGGGGAAGCATCTTTGAGATAGGTAATTTACCCAACCTCTTAATGAAATCCCCTTTCACCTTAAACATTTTTATACGGCTTAAAAGTCCATGAAAGATTCTGAAATACCTCATCCTGTTCTCCACATAGCTTTCCGACTTCCCTAAGTGATGTCCCAGTTGTTCATAGGTCAGTCGAGTGTTCTTCAATAGATCATACACTGCCCCAGCCTCTTCTAGTGGGGTTAAATCATAGCGATGGATATTCTCCGACAAGGCATAAATCCCCATATCTCTATCTGATTCAATAATCCGTGATGGAATCTTCCTATACTCCTCACCATATTTATGATACAACCACTCATAAGCATATAATCGTCTCTCTCCCGATATCACAAGGTATTTATCCCCTGATTTCTTGATTAGAATTGGGTGAAGTAATCCAATGGTTTGAATACTCTTCGCAAGATCTTCAATGTCCTCGGGTGGATATTCCTTTCTGTAGGACTTTTCATTGTGCCGGATGTCTTGAATATCCATCTCATAAAATATCGGATGAGTTGTTATTCCTGGTTTAACCTGATCTATCATCATATTGATCTCCTTAAAAATTGATATCCCCTTATCGAATCACGAATATTCCTTTCACCACCTCCAGATAAAAATATTTTTCCAAACCCCACTTGAAAGTCCAATCCCCACCCGATAAATAACATTTATTATAAAACTATCTATGGAGAGTCTATGCGCTACTGGATTGGTGTTGCATCTCTGGATCATGTTAAAAAAGGACTAAAAGAGGGTTTCTGTCAGGTCTGTCACGGTAAAAAAAATCCTTTGATAAGAATGTCCCAGGACGATTGGATCATCTATTATTCCCCAAAAATGGTTTATACTGAGAATGAGCCCTGCCAGATGTTCACAGCCATAGGCCAGGTCGTGGATGACAGAGTCTACTCCTTTGAAATGTCAAAAGATTTTACCCCCTACAGAAGGGATATCCATTACCATCAATCCAAACCTATACCCATTCGACCACTCATTAACCAACTCACATTTATTAAGGATAAAAACAAGTGGGGATATTGCTTTCGTTATGGTCATTTTGAGATCCCCAAAGAGGATTTCGAATTAATTGCAAGTCAGATGCTTGTGGAAAACCTATAAGATATCAATATTGAAGCTAGCAAGTTATAATACTATTCACATAACCACTAAAAATCTTTTACCTCGAAACATTATGAATTCAAATATTAACCTAAATAAAAAAATCATTATATTAAAAATAACTTATTGACAAAATATCCATCAATATTTATACTATTAAGAATAATTCTTAATTGATAGTTTTAGTGATTTGATCACTATATATAGATATTTATTAGAATAAGGAGACGCTATGTTAAAATTGTTTAATTATACCAGAAATTTACAATTAATATCACTCGTTTATATCCTGTTCACAATACTTATCAGCACTACTATATACTCTGCAGATAATACCACCCACTGGTCTTATGAGGGAAAAACTGGACCCACTAATTGGAGTGAGCTTTCTAAGGGGTATATCAACTGTAAAATAGGTCTCAGCCAATCACCAATCAATATCAAAGAAACCACCACCGTAGATTTAAAGCCCATTGAGTTTCATTATAATCCTTCTCCCCTCAAAATTATTAATAATGGACACACCATTCAGGTCAATTACACTGCAGAAAGCCATATTATATCCGGGGGTAAGCGATTTAACCTGCTCCAATTCCATTTCCACACCCCCAGTGAACACCAGATCAATGGTAATCATCATGAAATGGAAGTCCATTTTGTCCACAGGAGTGAGGATGGACAATACGCTGTAGTCGGTGTCCTCATGAAGAAAGGTACAGAGCATCCCCTTATCCAAACACTCTGGAACAACCTTCCAAAAGATATCAACAAAGTACAGTCCATTAATACTCAGATTGATCCAGGAAAACTAATCCCATCGAACCAGTCCTATTACTTATACAGCGGATCTCTCACAACACCCCCCTGTTCGGAAGGTTTAAAGTGGCATGTGCTCATGAACCCCATAGAAGTTTCGGAAACTCAGATCAAAACATTCATAGCTCTGTTTAAAAATAACGCACGTCCCGTTCAACCAATGAATAATCGTAAGGTCATCGCAGTTAATGTTACCGGATCTCATATAATAAGCGGAAAATCTCATCAATCCTTATCCCATAAGAAATCCACTCCCAATCAACACGGCAATATCCAACAAATCTCTAATACACCAGCCAATCAAACCACAACTCAGAAGACATCATCCAATCATACAAAGGAGCAAATTATGATCCAGTCCAATCAATCACTATTCAGCATACTCACTCTCGTAATTATAATTATCATCATGCTGGGACTCCTCTTCGCCCTCTACATCATCATCAAAAAGAAATACATGAATAACATGAAATTAAAGAACAGAATCCTGACCATTTCCATCTCATTAATCGTACTACTCATCATTTCATCCGCATATGGCATCATAAAAATGGCTCAGATCGGAGACGAGATTGAAAGTATCGCTAAACATGATCTCCCTATAACAAATATCATAAATAAAATTACAGAACACCAGTTGGAACAGTCTATTTTCTATGAGAGAGCTTATCGATACGCTGAAATGATCAAAGCAGGGGAGAACAAATCTTTTGAACTAAAGCTGACAGAGAATAATTTCCACAATCTGGCTAAAAAGGTTGATGGGGAAATCAAACAAGCAGAAAACATCGCTACAAAAGGTCTTCAGCAAGCTAATTCATTGGAAGAAAAAAACGAATTCCTCAGGATTAAACAGCAAATCAAAGTAATTAACAAAGAGCACGATGATTTTGAAAAACTCGTCCTTCAGGCATTTCAATTATTTAATACCAATGACCTCAAACAAGCAGAACTCCTTGGAAAATCTATCCGAAAGGATCAGGACGAATTAAATGTAAAATTAAAAGAATTTCTTCAGGAGGTTGAAAACTTTACCCTCACATCAGTAAAGAAAGCTGAACAGGACGAGAAATCCGCCATCATCATCTTGATCATCATCGTGGCTTTCGCCCTCACCTTTGGAATCATTTTATCCATCTACATTTCAAGAGATATCGTCATTTCCATCAAAGATTCTGTAGACATCATTTCAACAAGTTCCGAACAAGTCGCCTCAGGTTCACAACAGGTAGCAAGTGCAAGCCAAACTCTAGCTGAAGGTGCATCAGAAATGGCAAGTTCTCTTGAAGAGACCACAGCATCCCTTGAAGAAATCTCCGCTATGGTCCAAAATAACTCACAAAACACGTTGCAAGCCAATAGTTTCGTCGAAGATTCCTCTAAAATTGTCAATCAGGCGGGTTCACACATGGCAAGCCTCAAAACAGCCATCAATGAAATCACCAAATCCAGCGAAGAAACTGGGAAAATTATTAAAATCATTGAAGATATTGCCTTCCAAACGAACTTATTAGCACTGAATGCAGCCGTTGAAGCAGCACGGGCAGGAGAAGCAGGGATGGGATTTGCTGTCGTAGCTGATGAGGTCAGGAGTCTGGCTAAAAGAACTGCAGATGCCGCCAAGAGTACCACAGAGCTTATTGATAGTTCAATTAAAAGAATTAAAGAAGGTTTCGAGCTCACTCAAACCACAGAAAGATCTTTCAATGAAGTGGTAGAGAATATCTCAAAACTCAAAGATCTGATAGCAGAAGTATCCACATCATCTCAGGAACAGGCTCAGGGAATAGAACAGCTTAATCATACCATGCTCGATATGGATAAGGTGGTTCAGGCCAATGCCAGTAGCTCCGAGGAAAGCTCATCAGCAGCACAAGAGAGTGCAGGGGCAGCGGAAGAGATGAGTGGTCTTGCAGTATCTCTCTTAGAGATTGTTCAACAACTGAATTCGTTAATAGAAGGTCAAAAATCCTCCAACGGCTCGAAAGATCTTTCCAAAATCACACATATTAAACAAATCTCTCACGATCATAAAACTGCATCTCATGGGTTAACCACGGTAGCTCATCCACACATCGATTTTCATAAGATGAAATCAAAACGGGTAATTAAAAAATCAGATCTACCCATTGAAGAAGAACCTAATTCCAAAGATTTTAAGGACTTTTAATTCTATTAACATATTAGGGTATTCCACGAATACCATTAACCTAAAATAAAGGGGTATCGGAACCAGAAATTTTAATTCCGATGGTGTTCGTTTGTGACACAAAGGTTCCATATGCCTATTCCTATTATCTGAAAGGAATAGACAATAAATTGTCTATCAATGACAGAATATTCCCTTGGGTGTTGGGTTCGGTGTGATAAGTAGACAGATAATTTTCAATAAGAACTTTCCAGAATTTTATCTAGCAGATAGCTTACGTAGATGCAGCAGAAAACCAAAATCAAAATTAATTTGCAAAACATCTTGACTTTCAAGATGACTGGTCATAAATTATAGATATGTCTGGAAGAGATGATAAAAAGTTAAATATTCTTCAAAAAGGTCTTGAGATTATGTATGAGAAGGGGTATAATGCCACTGGTATACAAGAAATCGTGGACTCCGCAGGAATACCCAAGGGATCTTTTTATAATTACTTTGAGAGTAAAGAAGATTTCGCCCTCCAGTTAATCAAATACTATTCTGATAATAATCATACAATGTTGCTGGGTATACTAGAAGATCAGAAACTATCTCCCATTCAACGTATTAAGAAATTATATTCCATGTTAGCCAAATATTTTACCCAAAAAGATTTTAGGATGGGATGTTTTAATCTGAATTTATGCCAGGAAATGGCTGATGTGAATGAGAAAATTAGTCATTCTCTGAAAAACTCTCTTGAGCATCTGAAAGAACCATTAACCCAGTGTCTTAAAGAAGCACAGGAAACAGGTGAAATTAATCCCTCTCAGGATATAGAAATATTATCGGAGTTTATATACAATAGCTGGGGAGGAGCAATTCTCAGAATGAAAGCCAGTAGAAATGCTGATCCACTCAATGCTTTTCTGAACATACTGGATCATCTATTATTAAAGTGATGGAATTATATTTAGATATAATAATATAGCCTGCCAGAATCAATGTACCCCAAAAAAATATTTTTCCATCCCCTCTCGAAAGTCAAATCCCTGCCCGAAAATTATTTTACGATTATTATTAAAACTCTCAATGGAGCTAATATGCGTTATTGGATAGGTGTGGCATCTCTGGATCATGTTAAAAAAGGATCGAAAGAGGATTTTGATTTAATCGCAAGTCAGATGCTTGTGGAAAAAATTAACAATATGATAATTAATGATGGTGATTATCAGGTATTCTAAGAAAATCAAACTTCTCAGCAAGCAAAGTTACGTCATGAGAAATCGATTCCCCTATAAATATCAAAATGGATTGGTCTTTATAATCTTGTAATTCTTCAAAAGACGTATCACCAAAGGAGTAGTTAATAATTACGGGATTAGGGATATCCTTTGTTAAGACAACCCCTTTTACTCTATAAATATTTTTGGGGAGACTGTTTAATAAATTATCGATGGCACTAAACTCGATATCTTGTTTAAGAATAGCAACTTTCTGCGAAATAGAATCTTTTGAAGTGTGGTCTATATGCTGATAATCCCCTGCCAATCCAATGATCTCATTCAGATTATAAGTCCCCTCAAATACTTCTTTAGGAACAAGTCCCTTTTCTGCGTGGTGAATCACGTAATTATTAAAAATGGTTTCTCCAGTAAATTTGCTCTTGATGTTGTATTTTTCTTTTATTGCAATGACTTGTTTATTGACTTCAGAGAGTTCTTCATCATTCACGAGATCTATTTTATTGATGACGAGGATATTTGATCCACCTAACTGATATTTGGCAGTGGAGTTTTCTTTGTAGGAATCAAAGTTTTTAGCATCAACAATACAGATAACCCCTTCTATATTGATACCCAGATTACGCAGTGAAAGATAGATTGGGAATGGCTCTGATGCACCGGATGTTTCAACTAAAATTATATCAGGATTATAAGAACTCATAATTTCAAGGACACCACTCTCAAACTCCTCTGCCAGCTGACAACAAATACATCCCTCAGATATTTCAAGGACTTCACTGTGGACATTTTTTAGTATTTTGCCATCAATGCCAATATCACCAAACTCATTGACAATAATAGCGACCTGTTTATCCTCGAAATATTTTTGAACGGTGTTTATAAGCATGGTACTTTTCCCAACACCGAGAAATCCTGTAATCACAAACGAATGAATCATAATCTAACCTTAGCTTTTTTCAAATCAATAATTTTTTTTCCATATCATCTACAGGTTTCCTGTAATATAATATATTTTAATAGTACATGAGACAATTTTATTTAGAGGAGTTTCGGTAAATCAGATAAGAGATCATAATATCACCTAAAAAATCCTTAGAAAATCATATTACAATAAAAAAGACAATAAACTAGCAATACCCAGGAAAGAAAAAAATCCTGTAAGATCAGTTACAGTAGTTAATATAATCGAGGAGGATTGTGCAGGATCAAGTCCTATTCGTTTCAAGGTAATTGGGATAATAGCCCCTGAAAATCCTGCTGCAATCATGGAAATGATCATTGATACTCCAATAATGAGAGACAATCCACTGGATTTACTCCAGATAAATACTCCAATGGAAGTAGTCAAAGCAATTGCCAGGCTGTTAAATAATCCCACCCGAACTTCTTTAAATACCACTTTAGGCCAGTGACGTAAACTGATTTCCCGTAACGCCAGCCCTCTCATGGTTACTGCAAGGGCTTGTGCACCAGAATTCCCTGATTGTCCAGCTACCACGGGTAATAATACTGCTAACGCTGTGTATTTAGCAATGGTGCTTTCAAATATACCTACAACCGATGCGGCTAGAAACGCCGTTAATAGATTTATATGCAACCATGGTAAACGCTTGGTAACTGCAAACCGGACATTGGAGAGAGCCCGTTCATCCTTGCTTACCCCTACCATTGTTTGGATATCTGCACTCGTTTCTTCTTGTAGTGATTGGACTAGCGTACCAGCCCGAATGACACCCAGTAAACGATGATCAATACTGACTACCGGCATAATGGATACTTTGAAAAGCTCTAATTTTTCTACAATTTCTTCTTTGGGTGTAAAATCATCTACAAAAATACTAATTGGGTTTGATATTTCTAAAAGAATTTTATCGGGTTTTGTGATTAAAAGATCAATGATTTCAACCTGACCACTGAGATGTCCTTCATCATCAATTAAAAACAATTTTTTAAGATTTTTTGATTTATAAAACTGGAGCTTATTTTCAGCCTCTTGAACAGTAATACTTTCTCTGAAAATAGGGATTCGGGTGTCCATTAACTGACCTGCAGAATTGGCTGGGTACATGAGCATCTGAATAATTTCTTTTGCAATATCAGGGTCTAAAAGATTTATGAATTTGTTTGATAAGTAATAGTCAAATCGATTCAGAAGCTGAACAGTATGAGCAGGTTCACTTGCCGTTAATAATTCTTTGATGAAATATTCTGGTAAGGATTGAATGATCATTTCCTGGATATCTAAGGAAATCTTTTGCCAGACGGGTATTACAATATGAATAGAACTTTCTGAAATTATTTTTGCAGAAATATCAGGGGATAAAGATTCAAGGGTTTGTGCAGATTCCAGGGGATAATTTTTTAAATATTCATTATTAATTATTTGTAAAGCTGATGATAGATTTGAGTCCAATCCGATTTCCCTTATTTCTTTTTAACAAATGTTAAACTTTTTACAGACAAATCAAAGATATGTAATACGCTGGATAAAAAGATATGACTTGATTCATCAAATAAGTTGACTATATCCGACGTTAAGGTTTCATTGAGTTCTTGTTTAAATTTAAGCCACTGACTATAATAAAATACTCCTAGTAAACGATTATCCTTATTCACAACAGGCATCGTGTGTTTGGATTTCCAGGTTGGATTGCTGCTGATATTAAATATACTTGTTAGATCGGATAATGCTTTAATATTTTTTTTCATTATTTGATTTACAAATAAAGCACCTGAAGCCCGTAATAAATCAGTAATATGGACAGAACCTTTTAAAATTTGTTTATCTCCAACAATATATAAATAATCAATCACAGGGATCTGGGTTTCTTTTATTTGTTGGACAGCTTGTTCTACGGTTGTTTGATCGGGTAGAGCTATGAAATTAATATCCATTAAAGCTCCGATGGTATTTTCAGGGTATCCCAGTTGCTGCTCAATCAATTTGGCGTATCCATCAGGTAATTTATTTAAAATTGGACCACGTATTTCTTTGGGATAAGATCCGAGGATCATTGATACGGTTTGCATGGGTAATCTTTCTAAAATATTTATTTGTTTATCGAGGGATAATAATTTTATACATTGTGATGCTGAATAGGGTGTCATACATTGGATGAGTTCATGAAGATTTTGTAAGGGGAGAATATTTATTAATGCTGATATCTGAGGGGGGCTTAGCTGTTCTACTACTTTGACAGCCTCTTCCGGGTGTTTATTGATATAATTTAAGGATAATCCCAGTTCGTCATTCATTTGTATTATTTCCTTCAACAAGTACAGTGGGTGATTCATGGATAATTTTTCCAGGTAATATGGTTCGTCCATTTGAAGTTTCAATGATAATACTGGTTTGGGTAATTTCTATAATTTTTCCCTGCTGGTCAGCAATTTTAACGACCTGACCTAATTGATAATTTTGTTTGAAATAAAATGCACCGATAAAATTACTTATAATTATTTTAGAACCCAAACTAAATGCCAAGGCAATTCCACCTAGTATTGTTGCTGTAATTATTCCGGCTATAATCATTAAAAACGTCACATCAATACCAATCTGATCTGCACTTATGATTATACTGGTGATTAAAATGGACCATTTAGCGATATTTCCGATTAATTTATATTGCTCCAGCTTTGATGCAAGGGTTGTGACGGTTATATCTTTAGCTATTCGACTTAAATAAACACCTGCTAGTAATATTACAAGGCCAGATAAGAGAATTGGGAAATAGTTTATTACTTTGTTGATCCATACCGAAAATTCTTTTATACCGAGGACTTCAGCTGCCTCCATGAAAAAAAACACAATGACTATCCAATAAATGATATTGACAAAGACATTCATCGTGGTCCCTGAAAAACTCTTTTGTTCGAATCCTCGTTTTAGAGAATAGCTTTTAATACTTTTATCTATCAGAGATATAATTTTCTTAATGATGATCCGAAAAATAAGTGCTATTAACCATCCAATGGCTATGAGGAGTATGGCGCTAATTAAATTGGGTAATTTTTGTATCAGTTTATCATGGAGATTATTGAAAGATTCCATTATCAGGTTGGACACGTCATTATATTTATTCATTGAATATTATACCATATATTGTTAAGTTTGGATAATCCTTTTTGTAATTTAAAATATAATAAAAAATTATTTCATATATACTGACTAACGGGCTTTCATTTTAAGACTATTAATATTTATAAATTATTCCACTTTGATATTTTGGGTAAGATCAGAGTAAACGTCGTTCCCTTGTCTGAATTATTTTTGACTTCCACTTTTCCACCGTGTCTTTGCATTAAATTTTTAACAATGTGTAATCCGATTCCAGTGCCTGATGGCTTATTTTGTTTTAATTTTCCCTGGCTGAAACGATCGAAAATTTTATTCTGATCTTCATTATCTATTCCAATACCTGTATCCGATACAGTGATTATGATGTTATTGTCCGACTCTATCGCTTTGATCACAACTGTTCCATGATCGGTAAATTTACAGGCATTACTCAATAAGTTGGAAATTATTTTTTCTATATGATTTTTATCCATTTCGAATATAATATCTTCTAGTTCAGTTATAAGGATATTATTTTTTGATTTGCAAATGGGATCGAAATTTGAGATGCATTCCAGGATAATATTCTTTAAATTGATTTGATTGATATTGCAATCGATTTTGCCATTCTCAATTTTAGAAAAGTCTAATAATTCATTAATTAAATTTAAGAGATGGTTGCTTGATCTATTTATTTTTTTTAGATTAGTAGAAATTTCATTTTGATTCATATCTTTGGCGCTTTCTAAAAGATATTCTGTCGTTAATATAATAGATGTTAGAGGGGTCCTCAATTCATGATTCACATTACTTGTAAATTCATCTTTTAATTTATATATTTCTTTTTCTTTATTGATAGAAGCTTCAAGCATAAGATTTGCCTGTTTTAATTGATCTGATTTATGAATAAGTTCATTATTGAGGATAATTAATTGATTTTCAGCTTCTTTTCGAAGGATCTTTTCTCTCATAATATCCATGGAGTGAACAGCTAATCTTTCATACATTGTTAAGACAGTGTCAATAAGGATTTTCATTGATCCACTCATTTCCTGATTAACTATTTTTTGTGATTCAGCAGGAGTTAATCCTGATTTAATATAATAAATAGCTTTTGCCATTCGTTTATCTCTATCTAGAATATGATAGGCGAGCCATTTTGATAGAAATGTAACGATGTCATGTATGATATCATCCAGGGCGATTTTATTTTTTTCTTCATTTTTGAAAGCTATGACTTGATTTATAAATGATTCATGCTCAATTTTATGTTCTGTTAACCATTCATCAGAAAAATATTTAATCCATATATCTTCTTCTGATTTAAAGTGATAGTCCGTATATTCTATGAGTTCATCAAAATATTTATTGAGCATTAATTCATGAGAGCGATTGGCTAGATGGGCTGCGAGAAGATTTAAAATATTCACTAATCGCTTGTGCTCTTCATCAATTTGAAAAATACCCGTCTCAAAATTCTTATCCCAGGGAAAGATTTCAAAAAACTCAATTTTCTTGATATTCATATTATTTAACCTAATTTTATTTAAAATTATGGATGATGGAGTGGTAGAGAGACTTCAATCGTTGTTCCCGCATTGGGAGTGTTCTCCTTGACATTAATTTCTCCATTTAGTAAGGATAAATATCGTTTACAAATCCACAGGCCTATTCCTTCCCCCTGTTTGTGGTGACTAACATCGTATCCTGACCAGAATTCAGTGAAAATGTGTTTAATATCTTCTGATGCGATTCCCGGACCATTATCAGTAAATGTAAAATAGACATGATCATTTTTAATTTCTGCGTTTATTTGTATTTCTGGCTCTTTTTGATGATTATGAATTAATGAATTTTCTAATATTTCAAGAAAGACCTGATTTATTTTTTCAAAATCGGTATATACATTTTCCTCTGGTAAGTCCGATATTTTTACAAGTAATTTTTTGGGTTTAGAAATTGCTACACATTGATAAATTAGTTCATTGATTGGAATAATTCTTTTTAGGATAGGGATCTCAGAATTTGATAGGACTCTGGATTCGACAAATTTTTTACTTTGTTTTATGATAAGATTAACCCCTTCATTTAAGTTCTCAAGGATGCCATCCAATTCTTTTTTTAATTTCTCCCAATCTTTTTTTGCAAACATGTAAGCGTTATTGGATATAATATTGGAAGTTAGATTTTTTTCTATTTTATTAATTGTTTGAATAATAAGTTCATAATTTCCATGGATAACAGAAATGGGTGTCAGAACATTATGATGAATTAATGCCAGACGTTTGTTTCGTAGATCAAGCTTATCATATAAATCCAATTTCTTTTGAATACGAAGGCGTAATTCATCTTTAGAAAAGGGTTTTGTAATATAATCCTCTGCACCAATTTTTAAACCCTGTACTTTACTTTCAATATGACTTTTAGCGGATAAAAACATAAATGGGGTTTGGATATTTTCTTTGATGATGTTTTCAGCGAGTTGAAATCCATCCATGTGAGGCATCATAATATCGAGTAGAATAAGATTGAATGATTCTTTTTTTAAAATCTCGAGAGCAGTTTTGCCGTTGCTTGCTAAAGTGATGTTATATTCCCGTTTTAGAAGATTTTGAATTCCATCCAAGATATCCTGATCATCGTCTACAACAAGGATTTTCGGTTGCTTATTCATTTTGTAGCCTCTTGTTATCCCATAAGGATTTTTTGGGTAATTCAATCTGGAAGGTAGATCCTTTTCCGATTTCACTGATTACAGAAACATTTCCACCGTGATTTTCTGTTAATTTTTTAACCATATGAAGACCTATTCCAGTACCAGAAATATATTTATCTTCATATTTGCTTCTTGTAAATCTTTCAAAAATGTTTTGTAAATCATTTTGAGCTATACCTCTTCCTGAATCAGCTACTTGAATATTTATGTGGTCATTTTGTATTGTGGCTGAGAGATTGATGAATCCCTGGTCTGTAAATTTAAAAGCATTGCTCATTAAGTTGTTAATAATTTTTAATAAATGATCTGAATCGATGTGTAGGAGAATATCTTTTGGATCTGAAACAGATAATTTAATTCCCTTCTTTGTACAAAGATCTTCGAAATTTTGTTTTATTTCAGAAAATATGTAAGCTAAATTAATTTCAGCAAGATGACACATATATCTTCCAGCTTCAATTCTTGAGAAGTCGAGGAGTTCATTGATGAGTTTTAGTAATGATTGGCTGGATCGATGAATACGGTTTAGTTCATTTTTCATTTCAGCAGGAGGGACGTTTTCAATAATTTCTTGTAAATATTCAGTGGTCATGATAATAGAAGTTAAAGGGGTTCTTAATTCGTGATTTACATTGCTGGTGAATTCATCTTTCATTTGCGATAATTCTTTTTCTCGTTCAATTAATTCTTTAAGCTGGGCATTAGCCTCCTGAAGATCATCTGTGCGTTCTTCTACTAATCGTTCGAGATTTTCTCTGTATTTAGTTAATTCTTCCTGATTTTTTTTGAAATCAGTGACATCCTCTTTTATAGCGAGAAAATTAATTATTTTTCCCTCATTATTTTTTACAGGACAAATGGATGTGGACTCCCAATATAATTCCCCATTTTTCTTTTTATTTAAAAATTCTCCTTGCCAGACCTTTCCATCCTTAATAATTTCCCATAATTTTCGATAGGTTTCCTGATTGGTGTATCCTGATTTGAGGATTTTAGGATTTTGACCTATACATTCTGATTTTGAATATCCTGTGATTTCAGAGAATTTGGGATTGATATATTCGATAATACCGTCGGTATTTGTGATAACAATACTTGATGAGCTTTGCTCCACAGCTTCTGATAGTTTTAAGATTTCGGACTCAGATTGTTTTCGTTCTGTGATATCCCGGATTATTGTTGTGAAAAGATGTTTGTTGTCTTCATTGAATTCACCAAACGAAAGTTCTATTTCAATTGAATGCCCATCTTTGTGCTTTCCATTCCCTTCTATGGGTTTCCAGTAGACGTGTTTTTCCGTTACACTGTCAATCCGTACAATACGATTTTCGCTGAAGAAATCTGGGTATCCTGGGATGATGATATTAATGGACTGATTTAATAATTCCTGAAAGGTGTATCCAAAGATGTTTTCTACCGAGCGATTTGCAAATTGGATAACCCCTAGTTCATTTGTAACAATGATGGTATCGCTTGCCGTATCGACGACACTTTGATACCGCTTACGACTTTTTTTAAGGGCTTGTTCTGCCTTGATTCTATCAGATATATCTCTGACGACACTAATAACTTTCATTTTATTATTAGATTCATAAATCGTTGTAGTGATATTAGCGTGAAATATACTGCCATTTTTTTTTCGTAATTCATAATCAATTTTTAAAATATCTTTATTTTCATCCATCGTTTTTTTGAGTAAATTGCCCATATGAATATATGATTCGTTGTTTGGATAAAAGATTTCAGTGGTTTTGCCGATACATTCATTTACAGAGTAGCCAAATAGTTTTTCAACCCCTTGATTTACATATTCTATAGTTCTTTCTGGCATTTTAACATTGAATATCACATCACTCAAAGTATTATTTAATCTCACAAGATATTCTTTACTTTCAATGAGAGCGTTTTCAGCCAGTTTTCTATCGGAAACATCCTGTGCTACTCCTGCGATACGATAGACCTGGCCATTTTCATTTCTAACCGGATATCCTATGGAGTGGATCCATTTGATTTTGTCATTATTAGTTAGAATGCGATATTCAGGGAAATAGATCATGGGAAGGGTATCCATGTTTTCCTGGGCATTTTTGATGACTTGCAATACTTTATCCATGTCTTCGGGATGTATCGATTTTATCCAGGAATTGGGATCATGATAAAGTTCTCTTACAGGTCGCTCCCAGATATATTCATAGGCAGGGCTGATATAATAAAATTGTTTCCAGTCAGGACTTCCAAGCCAGAATACTTCATTGATGTTTTCAGCAAGCTGTTTGAATTTTTGTTTCGTTTCAATAAGAGTTTCTTCAGCGATCTTTCTATCGGTGATATCATGAAATGAAGTGATAAATTGATTATTTTTAAAGGGGGATGTCTGGATTTCGAAATATCGATTGGATAAGGGGGATATCATTTCAACTTTCATTGTTTGATCTGAATTTTTATGGTATTTCCAGAAGTCCTTGATCAGCTCACTATCCATTTTATAAATATCCGTAGCAGTTTTGCCAATGACTGATCCTTCACAAATATNNGCTTCGTTGACTTCAATAATTTTATAATCAATCATTTCACCCTGATCATTGAAAATCATTTCATTGAGAGTTACCCCTTCGATGAGGGTATTGAAGATATTTGAGAGGCGTTCTTTTGTATTTTCAAGTTCTGTCTGAGTTTGAATAAGACTAGTAATATCTTGTGCCATGGAGATGACACTTATTAGGGTGCCATTTGCATCAAATATGGGTGTATTATGCCATTCACAGGTGATTATCTTACCCGATTTAGTCAGATTATCATTGATGCTATGTGCCCCCCCCCTGTCGCTGAATAGTTTTTCCACAATGAGTTGGACATGATTTTCTGAATATCCCGGGATAATGAGATCAAAAAAGGATTTTCCAATGGCTTCCTGGGATGAATAACCAAAAATCTTTTCTGCAGAAGAATTCCAGGCTAATACGATGGAATTTCTATCAAATTCCACGGATGCCAGTGGGGTTTCGTTAATCAGGAAGGATAATCTATCCTGATAACCTTTGAGACTTTGCTCTATCTGTTTTTCATGGGTTTGATCAAATATTACGCCTTCGAGATACTTTAATTCATTGTTTTCATCGAAAATACCCTTTCCCCTCTCATAGACCCAGCATACAGAACCATTTTTATGGATAACCCGATATTCGATGATATAGTGCATTTTATTGTTAATCCCCTCCCAGACAGCTTTGTCAACATAGTTCTGGTCTTCTGGGTGGATTATTGATGTGAAAGATCTTTTTGCATTGCCAACGAAATCCGTGTTGGGATAGCCTGTAATCTTCTCGATTTGCTCGCTGATCCAATGAACTGTCCAATTTTTATCAGCGTCACAGCGATAGGCAATACCAGGGAGGTGTTCCACGAGGCTTTTATAGCGGTTTTCATTTTCTATGATATCCTCATAAGCCTGTTTTAAGATATCCTGAGAAGAATGATATGATCTTTGGAGTATAAAAAGAGTTGTAGGAAAAATAATTAGAATTAGGAAACCAAATCCCATGATCCAGAGATATGTAAATTTTGTGACTTGATTTTCAACCTCCTTCAGAGGGACGTGGATTGCAATTAAAGATTTTATTTTGTTATTATATATGAATGATGCAACCTGTTTTTCTCCTTCAGAAGAGATATAATAACCCGTGAAACTTTTTTTGCTATCAACCAATTGTTTAAGATTCTTAGGTTCAGCAGGGGATTTTGAAAGGATTTGATTTAGACCGACGTTATTTCCAACAGTTTTAGGATCTTTTGTATGGACTGTCAATTTTCCAGTGTCTTTTACGACACATACATAACTTCCAGAGTATTGTGAATCTGTTTTTTCCCATATTCTAATGAGTTCATTCAGCTTATCATGCTCATTTTTATCGATGGAGTTGAGATATCGATTATAACTATTTGTAAGGTTATGATTTTCATTGAAGATTTCTTGTATGATAAAATCTTTACTTTTGTTATAGATATAAAATATAATGATGAAACCAATGGAAATACTTAAGATACCGGAAAGAATTATAATTTGGGTCATTTTTTTATAATTCTTTTGGTGGGTTGAGAAATATTTATACATATTTAATTACTTATAATTATAATTTGATGTACACATACTAAGCAGGATAAATAAATCATTTAATTGTCGTTTTGTCAATGATCATTAACATAAAATAATATATTATAATTTGATTTAGATCAAAATCATTTTATGTTCATTATGAAAATGTGATTTGAAACACCAAGTGTAATAATGTAATAAATCGGGTGAGGATATAGGATTAATCAATAATCCCTGAAAAAATGACCTGATCACCACGATATCCCACTGCTGCTTGTCCCTTTGTTATGGAAAATACGGGGTTTTCAAATTGAATGGAGATTCTATCGTTGTCTAATTTGGTAATGTGAGCTATTTCACCTTCATGAAAATATCGTACTTTCACAAGAAGAGATTCATTCGGGTCGGGATAGTCCAGCCAGTTCAACTGATTGACCTCACATTGATCCTCATAGGGCTTATCTCCAATGACTATTGTGTTGGATGATCCATGGATTTCCCTAACGTATACAGGTTTTCCCATAGCGATATTTAATCCTCTCCGCTGTCCAATGGTATAATAAGGAATTCCATTATGTTCTCCCACAATTGAGCCCTCTTCATCGATGATATGCCCTGACTTGATCTGATCTCCTAATTGATCTTCTATAAACTTTGAATAATCGTCTCCAGGAACAAAGCATATTTCATGGCTTTCTCGTTTCTGACTGATAGAGATATTCTTGGATGCGAGATATTGAATATTCTCTTCTTTTCTAGTATTTCCAAGGGGGAATATACATTTTCCTAGGATTGACAAAGGAAGTCTGCTTAGAAAATAGGCTTGATCTTTTATTGGGTCTAAACCTTTTTTAAGTAAAAAACGACTATTATTATCTCTTTCTAAGATTGCGTAATGACCTGTTGCGAAATAATTGTATCCAAGAGAAGAGGAGGCTTCTATGAGTTTTTGAAACTTGATGAGTTCGTTACAAAATATACATGGATTTGGGGTTCGTCCCTTCAGATATTCATCGAAAAAATACTGAATGATTTTTTCCTTGAATTCATCTCGGACATCCACTACGTAATGACGTACACCCAGTTGTTGGCATATCCATTTAGCATCGTGAACATCCTGAATAGAACAGCATTTCCCATATTCCTGATCATTTTGGGTTGCCTTCATTGTGATCCCGATGACGTCATGACCTTCATTATGCAGTTTTAAAATAGCTGTCGTACTGTCTATACCACCTGATAAGCCTACTGCGATCTTCAAATTACTTTCCTATTTATGATCACACTCATCACTTTCAAAGACATCCTCAACCAGAAGGCATGTAATAGTTATCATTCGCTCTAATTTTCCATTCACATAAGCCATAGACTCTGATTGCTCCATATAATCTATTATCCACCCAGAATTCTCTTTGTCGGTAAGAAATTTATTCATGTTATTTTCAACTTCCTGAGCAGATTTCCCTTCAAATATACGTACCTTCATCGCAATATCCTTTTTTTTAAGAAATATAATAAAGTTCCTGAAAAAATACAACGGAATCCAATTGATAATAAAAGATTTACTTTTCTAAAATGATTTAGGGTGTTATTTTTAAATGGATTATATTGAGAAAGTATATAGAGAATATTTCTGCTCCAGATAAGCTTAATTATTCAGTACGATAAACAATTAATTGGTTATTTATGAAGAATTATCTTTCAGAATCTATATCTACAAATATTGACGTTTTCCTTACTCAAATTAATATTCAAAATCCAGATCAGTGTAAACAAAGATTGAATAAGTTAAAAGGAATTTGTAAAGATGAAAAAAGCTTTATAGAATGGATTCCTCGCTTGCTTGAAAATATTTCAAACTATGATGAAATGGATATCCTTATTGAAAGATTCTCTTCGATTATTCTTAAAAACGGTGATCCACAAAATATTCTTAATTATTTAATGAGTGATAATGATTATCTACAAAAAGTTTTACTAATCTGTATTTCTGAATACCTTTATAACATTATTGCCACATATCCTCAGGTTCTTGATATCTTGGATATAAACGAATCTCTTTATCAAAATCAATTGAAATACTTTGAAAGCCTTGATAAATTTATTGTATCATCATCTTCTAGGTCTTCAGGTAAGGATTTATTTTTTATAAAGAATTATATTCACTTCATTATAGGTTATCAGGAATTAAATGGTATTATAGACATTTCTGAATCAAGATATTTATTATCAAAACTAGCAGATACCCTTATAGAGAGGATCTTTACAGAAGAATTATCTATACATCGTAAGAAATATAATAATTTAGATGGTATAACCTATTCAGTTATTGCTGTAGAAGATTATGCTCAAAGAAATTTAAGTTATAATAGTTTATTAAAGGTCGTATTTATTTATTCTTTAAATAGTGATCTTGATTCACAAAAGGGTATCTCAGTATATCAAAGTATAAAGTCTTTATATATAAAGATTATTGATCGTATATTCCCGGAAAAACAACAACCACTCTATCAGATTAAATACCCTACCAGTACTGAAACCAGTAAAATACCAATTATTTTTAATATTGAGACCTTTCTTCAATATCTTGAAGAGAGGAACCTGATTTCAGATAGGATTAATTTAAGATATAGCCGTCTAATTTCAGGTGATCAATCATTGTATGATAATTTCAAAAAGAGTATTTTTCCTTATACATATAGAAAATACTTATCTCAGTCAGATATCTCAAGGGTTAAACATTATGTTACCCGTGTATATCAGCATATTGATAAAGATCCTCTTAAAATTATTCATCTCTTCCACCAACTCTTTTATTTATTTCATGAAAATATCCAATCAGAAAAAACAAATCAAGATATCTTAACGAATCTTTCTTCTATAAAAGAGATAAATCTGATTACAGAGGATGAATATGTAGGACTGACAAACGCTTATCGTTATTTTTCTAAAATACAACACTTAAAAGACCTTCAGATACATGACGAGTCTAATTTGCAAATCTTTAAAGATATGTATGGAGGTATATCAGAAAAACAAGAATTACAAAGATCATTACTACAAGCAAATCAATTAAAATACTCAACAAATGAAATATATGTTCTATTAATTCAAAAAATATTTGGAAACCACTTTAAGGAACTTATTAATAGCAATTATAAGCACGATTTCCTTGCACTATTAGAACAATCAACGGATGAAGCTATTGAAATACTCTCTCAATATTATATTCAGAACCCGTTCCAAATATTATCCGTTTTAAAAAATCTTGCTCCTGTGTCTCAGAAAGCACGAGATGGATATAATAAAACTATGTCAAATCTCTTTACAGCGCTTGAGCCCCTGCAAGAAATAGATTCCTATATTATTCGCTTTGCAAATACAATTCATAAATATAATGCAAAAGAAACTATCTTTGAAATCCTTTATCAAAATGAAGAAATAGTCAATACCTTCACACATCTCTTTTCCAATGCACCTTACATTTCAGATATCCTTAATTTCTACCCTGAATTAATTGAAAGGCTCTTTGAAAAAGGATATTTAAAAGATCGTACAACCGTAAAATCTATTAGAAAAAGATTTAAAAATATTAGTCAATATAAATCATTTACTGATAGTATATTTCTATTTAAATATTATGAATTATTTCGTATAGCACTAAGAAAATTATTTGGAATTATAGATATTTATTCAATTAATATAGAGTTATCTTATGTTGCAGATGTAATACTTCTTGAAACCTTTAAATATTTTTTCAATGAATTATCCAGTAAAAAGGGTTATCCAACAAGTGATTATGCTATTATAATACTTGGTAAATTGGGTGGAAGAGAAACTGGACTATCCTCTGATCTTGATATCGTTTTTCTATTTGAAAATGAGGATGATAATAACATATCTTATAACAATTCTATGTTTTATAATGATGTTATTTCAGAAGCTAATAAATTCTTCCTCCAGTCAAATCCCTTAGGTATCCTCTATGAAATAGATTTAAAACTGAGACCTAATGGAAGAAATGCTCCAGTCATCATTTCCGCTACACAATTCGAAAAATATCTTGCTAGTAATGATTCTATTTGGGAGAAATTAGTATATACCAAAGCCAGAGTTATTTCCAACAATTTAAACTTCAAACGATCCATTGAGAATACAATAAGTAACTTTGTATATTCCCCGATTGATCCTTCTATTCTTCTACAAGAAGTGGTTAGCATGAGGATTAAAATAGCTGAAAATGCTTTCAAGAAAGAAGGTTATAAATTTCTTTTTAAAAAGGGATATGGTGGACTTATTGATATTGAATTCATTGTAGAATTCCTGTTAATCAAGCACGGCATCCACGATTCGACGTTAAGGAAAAGGAATATATATAATGTCTTGAATATGTTACTGCGTAAAAATATATTGCATAAACACCAATATCGCATTTTATCTGCCTCATTAGATTTTTTAAGAGAAATTGAATACAATCTCCGTTTCATGAACCATTTCCACCTTTCCAAATTACCTGAAAATGAGAAGGACATCCATACCCTTTCTATCTCCATGGGTTTCTCTGGCGAAAAGTCCTTTCTTATAGCCTATAAAAAAATTACAGAAAATGTTAAAAAAATATACCAAGAGATATTACAAAGCGGGAAATAATATTATATTATATTGGTATTCATTCGGTTTTTCAGTATATTTCTCAAGATTACGATAAACATCAATTTACATAAATAGTGACAAATGTCATAATTTGAGGTGAATCCGTGGACTTACGATATATAAATCCCTTTGTTGCTTCCGCTGTATCAGTCATCGATCAGGCTGTGGGTATCACAGCACGCAAAAAACAAATTTATATTGCAAAAGGAAAGGAAAGTCTCGGCGGAGTCTCAATTTTTTTTAATATCATTGGAGATGTAGAAGGACAAATAATTTTTGATCTCCCCCCCGGTATATCCACTGTTATAGCAAAGGAAATGGTAGGTCTAAACCTCCAGGAAGTTGTGGATGACGATGAAAATAAAGAACTCTTTAAATCAGCAATCACAGAGCTTGGAAATATGATCTCTGGTAATGCCATCACCCGATTGGAAGAGCATAAATTTAATTGTGATATCACCCCACCCCAGGTATATGTTGGTCCAAAGACAAAATTGACCCACCCTTCTATGAGTACTATTGTCATAGAAATGAATACCGTAGTGGGTGACTTTTCTATCAATCTGGTAAATAAAAAAGACCATTATCTTGATAGCATCCATATGTTAGCCATCAAACTCACGGAATCCCTAACTATCGATCTCGTTCATGAGTTTCTACCCAAAGGATTTTATGTATATTCCTGCCAGGATATTGAATCATGGGGTAAATATTATCTGCGGGAAAAGAAAATCGATTTTGTACTCATTGATATAGACCCCTTTGCAGAGAAGATAGAAGACTCCATCAATGATATGAGAGCGATTAGTAAAAATGAAAATACTAAATTCATCCTCTACTCATCGATTAAAGATCCTGAATTTCTAAAAAGGGTTCAACAAACAGCGGTTTCAGGATTTCTTTTAAAAGGAATGAATCTCGCACAACTTATGGGAAAACTTCAGAATATCTTTTCAAGACTAGGCGTTAATGTCAGCGAGAGGAGAAAACAGGTTATCTCTAAAATATCTTCAGAAGATAAATTCAAGGTGAATATCAATAATACAGAGCTAAATATACGCACAGCAGCAGAAATAAAGGAATTAAGCGTGGGTGGCTTAACATTTGTTCCAGAGGATTCTGATATGACCAAGAAATTTGCCGAACAACTCCCTCTAAAAGATCTTCAACTCAACTTAAAAGGAAAGTAGNNTTGTCACAACTATAAAAGAAAATCAAGTCGCAGTCCGTTTTACTTCAATAAAAGAAAAATTTGTTCATATGCTATCTGAAATCGTTTATAGCAAAATCCAATCCTTCTAATTAACTCCTACTGAGGTCTGTCATACAATGTCTGAAGATAATCTCCTGTCTAATTTTGTTTCCAATAATGATAAAGATATATATACAGTATTTAATCTGCCAGAAGAAGTTATTGCGACCATTTTTGCTTATGTCAGCCGAAGTTCCAAGAGTTTCAGGGAGAATATTTTAAAAGTCACAGAGGAGAAAGCTCAACAATTTCATGAAAAATGGGTTGTAAACTATGGTCATTCGTCTGTTGCAGAATTGGCGACGGTTCATCTTGGGATAGAAAGAGTATCCCGTTTGTTCTCAGCACTCCTGGAGCGTTCAAATCTCTATATCTCCCCGATTGAATACTCACAGCGATATCAGAAACCAAAGAATGGTGATTTTTATATCCCACCCGAACTTAATCAGGAAAAATACATCTCGTTACGGAATGACTATATCGAATATCAAAATACGATGTATGATAAGTATATAGAGTTATTCAATAAATTAATGGATTATTACAAAAAAAATGAATCTCTAAAAGAAAATGAAACTCCACAGTCATTTGAAAAAAGGATTGAAAAGACATCTTTCGAAGATGCAAGATATATTCTCACTCTCGCTGTATATACCAATATGGGTTTAACATCTAATGCACGGGCTATGGAGGATGTCATTATATATCTACTCTCCAGTGAATATTCAGAATTAAGAAATCGTGGTGAAGAAATAAAAAATGAAGTCTTACAAAGTCTCCCCACCCTTGTTAAATATGCCAATAAGAGTCATCATCAAATAGAGACAAGGAATTGCTTAAACAATAATTTCACAGAGATAAAAATCCCTCAACCAGCCAATAAACATTCCATAACATTAATCAATTATACTTCGATATCCTCAAATCACCCAGAGAATACAGCCTTAACAATTATTTTATCAGAACTTCTCTATCCCTATAAAAATACAGACTCCTCTTCTATATACAACTCAATCGATAAAGAACCATTCTATAATAAAGTTAACCAATTTATGGAACTCATGAAGACCCTTGATACCCATGGTAATCCTTCCTCAGTACTTGAAAAAATTACATATCATTTCGAGTTTCTCCTCTCTGAAAGTTGCTGGCACCAATTTTTGCGACACCGTAAAATCGATTTCAACTGGCAATATCCCACTATAGACAATGGATACATCATTCCCCCTAGCATTAAGGATTCCGGCAGCCAGGAAATATTCGAAAGTGCTTTGGATAAAACCCGTTCCATTCATGATAAATTAAAAAAAATATCCCCACTACTCTCTCACTACACTGTAACTAACGCCCATTACAGACGGGTATCTGCTGAAATAACCCTCTGGGAAATATATCACCTCATCAATCTACGGATGACCCCTCAGGCACAATGGGATATAAAAAATATCGTTACGGAAATGGTGCATCAAATAGAAAAAGTCCATCCCCATATCATCAAACCGGCTTTGGATCGCCTTAAAATAAAGTTAGATAAATTATAATTCATTCTTTAGAATATTTCCCTCATTATATATTATAGCTGTTTTATCATAACTTCCAAAATTGATAAAATATTACTACAAAGGTTTTATTACGAATGAGTATCGGAACTAAAATTTTTGATTCCGATGGTGTTTATTCTCAATTAAAGGATATTTATTTTGTCTTGGGTTAAATCGACTTTGGCTATGTTATCAATTAGAAAGATTTATTGAATATATCCCAGAAGGGTGATGTAATGGTGATTTCCACGTGTATGGGTTTATTGTATAAATCAATGCGGTATATCTTATATAAAATGGCTTGGAAACGACTTGTAAACTTTCTTTGATCTATCGTATAGACTGTGTTTATTGTAACTTTCTTGTTCTGTTTGATATATTGATCCCGTTGTGATCCTTCTTTCCAGCCGTAGTATTTATAGCAATATTGGATGGGGTGTTCAAAGAGAATCCACAAGCCACCACCAGCCCATTCATTAAAGGTGTTGTGATGAACTGTTTTTAACTGGGTATTTAAGGATTTTACGTATTGATGGGTGATTTTCTTGTTGATACGATCTGGGAAAATACTTAATTGAAACATCGTTGCGATAAGTATAATTGTTGATAGAAGGATAATAGAAGTACTACTGATTGACAATCGCTGATTGTTACTTCTATCGATGAGATCAAGGGGTTTGCGATCTTTGAATGATTGGTATACAATAATCAGGGTGATCACTGAAAAGATGGATAAGCCAATGACATCGTGCATCCATTCATGGAGAGGTGTCCCCTGATAATTACTTCCAAGGATGTGGAGATAGATTCTTATGATATTTGTAAATAATCCTAATACGATGGCTACAATAATGGAAGGAAGGATGTATTGATATTTTTTCCTCAAATGATGGATGAATAAAAGCAGTATGAGATAATTTCTTGAAAAACTATATCCAGAACACCCTTCCCATATTTCAACCTGGAATCCCTTGATTAAATAAAATGTCCCGTTGCGTTGATAGGATACATCCGAGAGATTTAACAGGTGATCAATAAAATACATTGAGATGGATTGGAATGTCTGGATGAATAATTTGCTGATGAGGGGGAAAAATATGATGAGGAGCAGGAATAATAGACTCAGTGCTTTTTTATAATCAATATTGCTTTGTGAAACCATGGACCATATAACCAGGGTGCTCATGCCGAATAGGAGGGATAGCTCATAGAATCCTACAAAGTAGAACCACAGATTGAAGAATAAGAATAGTCCCGATAAAAGGATTTGTCTGACAGGATTTTTTTGACTGATATTATAGGATAGAGTGATCATGAGGAATAGGATCATGAGGAGGATCATGAGTTTTGGGATACCATACATCGTATAATTGCTGGTTTGATCATTGAAATAGATTATTAGAGAGGGAAAATAGCTTATGGAAATTATGAAAGCTAGCAAAAGATGATGATATCGCTGTTTTACAAATTCCAGAAAAAATTGGAGTACTTGATTCATTGGATGATTAAGCTCTTTTTCTTTTATAACGTCTTATAAAATAGACTGATAATGCGATGAAGAGAATCATGATGAGTAAAAGATATTCTGCTGGTTCTGGTAAACCGCCTTTTTTAATGCCTTTGAGATTATATAATTTTCCTGTATCGAACTGCTGTTTTGTGTAGCCATATTTTTTTTGGAGGTCTTCCGGGAGGGCGATGAATGCTGTTTCGGAGGTGAGGAAACTATATTTTTTTGAGAGCTGAACAATTTGTTGTTTTAAATCGATAATTTTTCTGGCTTTTTCAGGGGATAATTTTTTTCGACGATTTCTTCTGGAAAATCTACCCGTTTGTTCGATCTCATTGATTTGTCGGGAGAGTTCATCTATTTGATGTTTAGCGAAATAGGCCCCTATAAAACGATTTTCTTTATCCTCGGCTTTGAGAGTTAATTGGAAATGGGTTTTGAAATATTTTATTGTTTGATTCTTCTTTTTGAAGAATTGATCGATGATTGGGGGAGTGCTGTACACTAAATCCACAATGGTTTCTGCTGGTTTGGGATATTGAGCGGTGATCCATATACAGGTTGATTTTGAGTGCTTTGGCTTATTCCATTCTGTGGTACTGGGGATGTATACTCTGAGATTATGTAATTGACCTGGGATAGATGTTTTATAGGATGGGAGATATATATCACGGTTTGGGAGCCAGTCTGCAAGTTTGAAGACCTTTTGCATGAAGCTCTGGGGCAGGGATAATGGATCCTCTGGTAATAATTCATCGAGGAAATTAATTAGTTTATAAGGATTTGTACGATGGCTGATTTGTTTCCATCCACTGTTGACATCGAATATACTTAAGTTCCTGAGGTCTTTAAGATCCTGTGGGATATCCTGTTTGATGATGAATAGGAAAGTGGTTTTGGGGTGATCTTTTATGAGGAGTTTTAATTTTGTGTAATCTATGAGTTCAAGGGGATCGAGGAATAGAATGACGTTTTTGAATTTGTATTTCTGAAGTTGGTCGCTGAGGTGTTTTATTCCATCACCATCCCATTTCTCTGCGAGTATATCTTTGTCTGGAATAGATTTGCTGTAGAATGAGAAGGGCTTTTTTATATAAATCCCCTTTGGAATATAGCTCTGTTTTAAATCTTTGGTTAATTCTTTGTAATTATGATAGGATCCTAAGAAAAACTGGTTTCTATCGTAGAATATTATTGAGGATATGGCTAAGAATTCTAAATGGAGTGCAGATATGTCCATTTTTTCTGCGGATTGAATAAAATCATAACCATTTTTCCATATACCGAGGTAATATAAGTCTTTGGGTTCATTGGATTTTATGGATGACCACTTTGAGAGGACTCTGAGGAGTAGGAATTTGTCATTGTTATCAGTGAAATAAGTGGGCTGGGCGTGGGTGTTCTCCTTTAATTTTAATTTGTATTGGATGGTGATGTCTTTGCAATCCTTATTGGTAAAGGATCCTTTGATGAGCCATCGGTTATTTCCTAAATTGGTTTTCGTGAACCGTGGATCGGATAATATAATTTCCTGGATGGGGAGTTGATCTGTGATGTATACTGAGATGTCGTTTGACTGGCTTTCGTATTTTTTCTGTTTGTCATCGGTGGTTTTGCAGATTTTGGTTACTGGGATTTTTATGACGAAATAATCATCTTCAAGGGATAATCTTCTGTGGGTGACGAGTTCCATTTGTTTGTTCTCGTTTGGGGTTATGGGGAAAATTCTTAAGTTGAATAGATTGCCTGATTTTCTTACCAGTCCAGGATCTTTATTAAACTCGGGTGCTTCATCCCCTGTGATCCGCTTATATGCATTTTCAGCACTTTCCCTTTCTTCTATGGATGCTGGGAGACGATTTCCATGATCCCACAGGGTGAACTGAGTGATGGTGGTGTCCGGGAGGAGGGGTAGGGTGAAGTTATATCCAAGGTTCTTTTGGGTGTTATTTTTATAGGTCTGGATTATACGGGTGATTTCGATGCCATTGGACACTGCCAGATCAATCCGAGTGTAGGGTATATATATGCCGTTTTTTACAGAATGAATTCCCTTCATCTTGTGGGTGAGGACATTAGGTATGGGTTCGAAGAAAGTTCCCTGGGTATTAAAATCTTTTGTATAGGTGTTTTGAGTGATAGTGAGGACTAGAATAAAAACTGTCATTAGGATTAAAGAGATATATCTGGATAACATTATAAAACTCCATGAGATATAATATTTTTTAAGAAAATCTTGATTTTTAATATTAAATAAGATAGTTTTTGATGTCAAGATTTTTTAAAATCTTTTGTATAATCTGTAATATTTTTTTTTATATGGGTTATAATATATAGTATAATCTGTTTAAAAAACAAATCAGGGAGTACTTATGATTCAGATAAAACCCCTTTTAATACTCGAAATATTTTCTCCAATCTGATCAATATTGTTCATCGACACAACCGAGAAGAATTCATTATACCTTATAACAGGAATTTTATTATGAGAAAGAAAATTAAGAAAAAATACCGATTTCAAGGGAAATTAGAACCCGCATATATATTCAATTCAGACTACGAAGAGAAGAAGATTCATGAATATCTCTATCACCTGATTCATTCAAAATTAGCGAAAAGCAGGCCTGAGAAATTACTCCAGTTTGCAAGCCAAATCCTTGGAGAGAAGGTTTTACACTACCATTTAAAAGACAAATTACCCAAAGTTATGGAAGAGCAAGAGGATTTTGAGGAGTTGGATGATTTTGATGATTTCACATCAGTTAATTTTGTCGATTACCTTGAAGATACTTTGTCTCACAAGGGAATTGGTAATATTTTAAGAAAAGATTTATCGCCTATTCTTCATAAACGTATAAAGAAGCTTGAAAATAACAGATCAGAAATAGCAAAACGTTTGAAAAATCTTCAAAAATCCTTTAATTTAACTGAGATTGAAATAGAAATCGTAACCTTAGCTTATCTGAAAGAGATCTGTGAACCCCTTGATGATCTGATTAATGGTTTTGACTCTATATATGACTTTAGTAAATATTATAATCTGAGAAGCCATGGGCATATTTTATTTGGTTGCAAGAAAAGTGCTTTTACTGAAGGGTTTTCAAAGGATACATTGTACTTATCACACGTCATGGAGTCTAATGATCGTCACCAGGATGCCATTGAATTGACGGACTGGTGTATGAATTATTTATCAGGATCTGGGGAAAGTGATCTGACTAATGAATTCTTTACCAAAAAGAATGAAGAGTACCTTGAGATTATGGACTTTGATTTATCTGAAGATCAATTTATAGTACTGGACACACTTTTTAGAAGTAAAGACAGGCAAAATATTTTATTCTACGGAGAACAGGGCACAGGAAAAACTTCATTAGCCCGTAGTATTGCAAAGCATTACGGAAAAGAACTTCTTACCGTGAAAATACCTGAGAATGATGAGCAAAGTGATTGGTTAAGGGCGATTTATGCTACAGTGAATCTGGCTGATAACCAACATTCTTTGGTACTTATTGATGAGGCAGATGAAATACTTAATTTGGATCAATTTTATTTCTTCGATTTTGGATTCTCTGGGAACAGAACTTCAAAGAGTTGGATAAATCAGTTTCTTGATAATCATAACAAGAAGATTATCTGGATTACAAATCATACCAGCACTATTGATCCTTCAACCATGCGTCGGTTCTCCTTTTCCGTCGAGTTTAAAGATTTTAACGTTGATCGACGATTGAAGGTATTAAAATACGAATTGAAAAAAAGGAAATTAGAGAATTATTTTGATCAGCAGGAATTATTAGACCTCTGTCAGCACTATTCTGTAAATGCCAGTGGTATCGTCAATGCTATCAACGTCCTCAATATCACCCGACGTTCGAAGAAGGAAAACTCCCTGAGGAAGATCAAAACAGTCTTAAGAAGTCATGAGAAGGCGATTAGTCAGAAACCAAAACGAAAATTAAAAGTACATGATTTTAAATCTTATTCCATAAAAGCTCTTCATACTTCAGAAAATATAGAACATATTCTGCAGGTTATTGAGAAGTATATGAAACACCAAGATGAGTATACATTTAAGAAACACTATACTATGGCACTTCTCCTCCATGGTCTGCCAGGTACAGGGAAGTCGGAGTTTGTCTATTATCTTGGTCACAAATTAAAAAAGGAAATCCACCTTAAACGATCCAGTGAAATCAAGTCTATGTGGGTGGGTGAGACAGAAAAAAATATAGCAAGAGCATTCAGAGATGCCCAGGAAGAGCAGAAAATCCTATTCTTCGATGAAGCGGATAGTTTCCTACACCCAAGGTCAAGTTCAAGAGAAAGCTGGGAGAAAGATTTTACCAATGAAATCTTAACTCAAATGGAACATTTCTCAGGATTAGTCATATTTGCAACCAATCATCTTGAGGGATTAGACCATGCAGCCTTAAGAAGATTTAAGTTCAAAATAGAGTTCAAACCACTGAACCCCGATGGGAATTTGATTTGTTATAATACCCTGTTGAAACCTCTGGTAAGTGCAAAAAAATCCTTATCCAAACAACAGGAAAAGATGATTAAGAGTATAAAATATCTGACCCCTGGTGATTTCGCCGTTGTAAAAGATCAGTTCTCCTTTGTAGATGAAACAACTATCGATCATGATAAGCTTATTAGTTCTCTACAAAATGAAGTGAAGTATAAAATGACATCAAATCGGGTTGTTGGATTTGATTTATAAACTATTTACCCTAATCTTATCTTCTTTTGAAATAAACATTTTCTCATTGTATTGACTTTCAGTCATCTGGGATAAATGCTCTAATTTCTCATGAGTTATATTGATAATGTAATCTGATTGCTTACCGAAGTGGAGATACATCGCAGAAAGATTGACAACTGCTTCTGCAGCTTTCGGATTTTTAAATAAAGTAATAAAAAATGTTTTCCAGAATAGCTTTCCTGTAGTCTTATTAAACCCACATTTGACGAATACACGAAACAGGGATTTAACCATCATAAATACCTTTTTCAGGCCAGGTTTATAATAATTAGGAGGGTCTAATTTCAATCCAGTGTACAAAACGCGTTCATAATAACTTTCAGGGCTATACACATTCTTCAAAACCTCCATATAATCACTTAAAATATTCGTACGAGGTCGTGTGGTAATAAAATTCAACCCACTCGTAAGCTGATCAATATCATCATCACAGGGATTTGAGCTATTATCAAATAAACGTTTCTCTTTCAAAAGACGTCTTGTAAGCTGGGTATTGGGTAATGCATAGAGTGTCCCTATCATCGCCATACACACCCCTGAATTCTGTATACTGTGGATCATGATTTCTGCTGTCCTGGGGCTCTCATTATCAAATCCCATAATATAACCAGCATTCACAACCATTCCATACTTATAAATCTTTTCTATCGTTTCTTTCAATGGCTTGTTGACATTCTGTTTCTTCTGCATTGATTTAAGTAATTCCTCTTCAGAAGACTCAATTCCAATAAATACATACCTGAAATCTACATCCTTCATCATCTTCATAAGGACTTCGTCATCCGCAATATTAATCGATGCCTCTGTAGTAAAGTAAAATGGATATTTATGCTGTGCCGACCATTCTTTAATTGCCGGTAAAACTTTCTTTACATTCAACTTATTCCCTATAAAATTGTCATCAACAAAATCAACATGCCCTCTATATCCCAGTTTATACAACGTATCCAGTTCTTTTAATATATGATCTGTCTTCTTAGTACGGGGTTTCCTTCCATACAATTCGATTATATCACAAAACTCACAATTGAATGGACATCCACGGGAATATTGTATCCCAACCTGTATATAGTTCTTAAAATTAATAAGATCAAAACGGGGTATCACTGCTTGAGACATATCCGCCATTTCTGCAGATACATAATGTCCACTCCGAACACCCTTCTCAAGATCATTGATTAGTAATGGTATGGTCATTTCCCCTTCATTACACACAAGAAAGTCAGCTGATTGATAGATTTGAGGTTGAGAAGTAGGATCAGGTCCACCCACCATGACTAAACAATTGTGCTGATGAGCTCTTTCAATTACTTTTAATATATTTTTCTGCTGTGGAAGCATCCCTCCGGTACATACAACATCTGCCCACTCGAAATGCTCGTCCAAAAGTTCTTCTACATTCTCGTCAATAAGCCTGAATTCCCACTGCTGTGGTAGAAGTCCAGCTACAGTGATCAATCCAAGGGGCGCAGCAGGATATTTTGCATCCACTAATTTACAGACATCAACATAATTCCAGAAACTAAACGCCGAAAACTTACATTGTATGATAAGACACTTAACACCTTGATCTAATATATATTTCATATTTTACCTATGATTAATTTTTGAAGAAATGAAAGTTGAATTTGTAGTTCAAAATAAGCTATTATAGAAAATATCATTAATTATCCATATTATTGAATTGTAAAAACAATTATAACTGTTAAAATAATTATAATCAAATCGTCCCATAATATCAACATTTTCGATAATTAATCTATTATATTAATATTAAATACTGAATATATAAAAAAATAAAATCATTTTAAATATTATTATCTATATTATCCATGCCCCTTTCAAATCAAACTTGTAAAAAACATCACGGATTGCTTGGCGAATTGTTTAAAATATGTTATTTATTTACATGCGATAATCTGTCAATTGGAGAAATCATGAAAATTACCCTATCAAATCAGTCTATTGATCAAATAAAATCACCACTTCTTATTATAAATCTCTTTAAAGATGAAGTAAATCAGGGAAAAATAAATCAGCAATTATTTGTGACCCTTGATAAAAAATATAATGGACTTATACAATCCCTTGTAGAAAGAAAAGAAATCACTGGTGATGCTGGAAATATTTTTTATATCCCTGATAAATCGCAATCTCTCATTATAATCGGGTGCGGAAAGACAGAAGATTTTACCATAGAAGAATGGAAATTACTCGGCTCACAGGCAACAAAGAATGCCAAATCAAAAGGTTTTTCTGAATACTCCATCTTCCCAAGAGGATTTGAAAACGGACACTATCGATATTCTTCTCTGGTAGAAGGAATTTATGTGGGGGATTATAATTTTACTTATTACAAAGAAAAAAAAGAAGAGGATAAACCTGAAACTCTGATCAATAAAATAGAAATCATAACTAATGAGGATCTTTCAAAGATTGAACCACAGATTAAAGAAGGTGAGATTATTAGTGAATCAATTCGATTTGCTAGAGATCTTATAAATAAACCAGGCAATTACTGCACCCCCACAATATTATCCAACGAAGCCAAGAGATTTGCTGAAGGCACTCCACTGAAGATCACAGTCTTGGATCAGCCTGATATTGAGAAACTAAACATGGGATCTTTCTTATCCGTTGCCAGAGGTTCAGATGAGCCTCCTAAATTTATTATCATGCATCATAATCCCGAAAAAAAGAAAAGTTCTGAAAAGGTTGCACTCGTTGGAAAAGGTGTTACGTTTGATACCGGTGGAATTTCCCTGAAACCAGCTCTCGATATGCATGAGATGAAAGGAGATATGTCTGGTGCAGCAGCGGTTATATCTGCCATGGTAGCTATTTCAAAGATCAATCCAGCCATTGAAGTCCTAGGTCTTGTTCCCACCACAGAAAATATGCCTTCAGGTAAGGCTACAAAACCAGGAGATATTGTAAGAGCAATGAATGGAAAGAATATAGAGGTTTTAAACACTGACGCAGAAGGAAGATTGATCTTAGCTGATGCTCTTTGCTATGCTGTACGTGAGAATGCAACAAAAATTATTGATGTCGCCACACTCACAGGAGCTTGTGTTGTTGCACTCGGAGAAATAACCACAGGACTCATGGGAAATAATCAGGAATTGGCAAACCACTTTATGAATATCTGTAATGATTCTGGAGAAAAGGTTTGGCAGCTTCCACTCTTTAAAAAATACCATGAACTTATAAAAAGCGATGTTGCTGATATTGTAAACACAGGTGGAAGAGCAGGTGGCGCAATTACTGCTGCTGCATTCCTCGAAAACTTCGTCGATAAAAAACCCTGGATCCATTTAGACATCGCCGGAACAAACTGGGAATCCAAAGGAAATGGTTATTTTTCAAAGGGTGGAACAGGGTGTATGGTTACAAGTTTTGTGCGATATGTTATGGATTTATCTTCTAAATAAATTATCTATATTTTCCAGTTGAACTATGCGTTTTAATATATTTCCATGATTATTTCCTATTTCAATGTAATTAAATCCAATTATGCTTTCCGACTATTATGGATAGCCCAGATGATCAGTTATATTGGAGACTGGTTTAATACTGTTGCACTCATGGATTATGTATCAAACCCTATCAATATTCCTAAAGGGGAACAGGGAATTCTCATTAGTGTGGTTCTCATTTGTAGCTATCTCCCTCAATTTATAATGGGTCCTATAGCAGGAGTCGTTGTAGACAGAATAAATCGAAAAACAGTGCTCATTGTTAGTGATGTATTAAGGGGAATACTTGTCCTGGGATATTTATTTATAAGTCCCAACACCTTGTGGATTATATTTCTCATTGAAGTGACTGTATTTTCAATTGCTAGTTTCTTTTTATCCGCAAAAGCTGCAATGATACCTAATATCACTAAATCAGCCAGTGAACTTATAAATGCAAATGCTCTTTCTCAGACAACGTGGGGATTAATGCTTATTGTAGGAGCATTATTAGCAGGTGTGGTTGTATCAAATTTTGGATTCCATTTTGCTGTCGTGTTCAATTCTATGACATTTCTCTTATCATCCTATTTTGTATGGAAAATTCATTATGAAGAACCAGGTCAAACTGAAGAATCAGTAAAAGATATATCGGATAATAAGTCTATCTTTAAAAAAACCTGGAATGATATTATAACTGGTTTGTCCTATATTAAAAATGATCGATATATCACAGCATTGATACTTATAAAACCAGGATGGGCAATAGGTGGCGGCGCTGTTTTAGTTTTACACATTGTATTTGCAAAGGAAGTATTTTTTGGAGGTAGTGATGGAATAGGGATCATGTATATGAGCAGAGGATTAGGAGTTCTACTCGGGAGTTTCCTTGGACAATGGATGTTTAGAAAATATAAACACATCAATGTCATGTGGCAACTTATGGCAATGTTTGTACTATACGGGATATTCTATGGAGGATTCAGTCAAATGCCTTCCTTGTTTTGGGGATCGATGATGCTTGTTTTGGCAACGCTCTTCAGCTCAAATCTCTGGATGTTTAGTAGGATTGCATTACAAAACATTGTACCTAATGAACTCCGTGGAAGGATATTTGCTCATGATGAAGGATTATCCACGTTATTTTTCATGTTTTCAGCCGTCATTGCTGGATGGTTAATTGATCTACATATAAATCCCCGATATATTGCTTTGAGCTCAGCTATTATTATGATCCTATGTGGGATTATGATATTTATAGGCCTTTCCACTCGTTATCTTCCTGATAGAGAGGGTAAATCCACACAAACATCAATGCCATGACTGATAAACAAGGATTAAAATGAGATCTATTTTGATCTTATAAAATGATTAATATTTTTGATTACATAATCTAATTCATCATCTGTAAGGGAAGGGTAATTCGGAAGAGATATCACCTGTTCGAATCGTTGATTTGCAACTGGAAAATCTTTATGATTGAATTGAGTTTTGTAATAGCTGTGTTGATGAACTGGAATGAAATGGACACTTGTGGAAATACTTTTAGACTTTAAATAATTAATCAGATCGTTTCTTTGTATATATTCAGGAACAAGAATTGGAAATAGATGATGGCTGTGGTAATGTTCCTCAGAATCTTTCAAGAATTGAATGTCTTTATGCAGTTTGTCTTTATAAATCTTAACAATATGTCGGCGTTTATCATTCATCCAGTCTAATTTCTTGAGCTGAGCAATCCCAATAACAGCATGGAGATCACTGAGATTACATTTATAACCCAGTTGCTGGACATCATAATACCATGAATCCTCTTTGTCATAACGTCGATATGCGTTTCTATTAATCCCTAAATAGGCTATTTTCTTTATTTGATCAATGATATCCTTATTTCTTGATACAACAGCCCCTCCTTCACCCATAGCTAAGTTTTTGGTAGCATAGAAACTAAAACATGTTGTTTCTGAATAATTTCCTATTCTTAGATGATGATATTTTGTACCAACAGCATGGGCAGAGTCTTCTATTACTTTCAGATTGTATTTTTCAGCTATAGAACTGATCTCATTAATTTCACAGGGATATCCTGCAAAGTGGACAGGTAAAATGGCTTTTGTCTTACTTGTAATAAGATTTTCCAATCTATGAACATCAATATTTAAAGTATTTTTTTCAATATCAGACAAAACAAGTTTAGCACCTAACCACTCAACAATCTGTGCAGTTGAGGTAAATGTCCAGGTAGGTACGATTACTTCATCTCCTTCTTTAATATTTAAGGATTTTAATGATAAAAACAGTGCTGAGGTACAGGAATTAACAGCTGTACAATAAAGGGGTTCATTGTCTTTCAGGTATTCTACAAGCAGTGATTCAAACTCTGCTGTTTTGTAACCAGTAGTCCACCATCCTGATTCTACAACTTCCCTGATATAGTCCATTTCATCAGTAATATAGGGTTTTGCAAAGGGAATGTCAAATTTCGTTTCTTTTAGAATTGTGTTTTGTATCATGTATTATCCTTGAATATCAGATCTCTAAATTGATTAAGATGCTCTATCATAGGTATTTTAAGTTTTTTATTGTAAATTAGTGCTGCAGGGTGATACAATACAAGAAACTTCGAATCCGGATACTCCTGTGAGTAATAGTATTGACCAACTATCTCTCCCATAGACTTACCTGTTAAGTTATTGCTTAATAAATATTTTGCACTAGTTGCACCCATCGTTAATATATATTTCGGCTTTATAAGTTCAATCTCTTTTTTAAGATAGGTAATACAAGTTTGTGCTTCACTGGTATGTGGTGCTCTATTGTCCCTGGGTCTGCATCGACAAATGTTTGTGATATACACATCCAGTTCACTTGATATACTGATAGAAGAAAGCAGAAGATCCATCACTTGTCCTGCCTTTCCAACAAAAGGAATTCCCTTCACCATTTCATTATGACCTGGAGCTTCTCCAACAATCATGATATTAGAATTAGGATTACCTCGGCTAGTCGTAGGAAATTGAACTATATCATTTGACAAAGGACATCGGGTACAATGAAAATTACGTAATTTTTGTTTGAATTCCTCTATTGACTTAGAATTGATAATTTCGACGTATGCTTTTTCATTATCAGGTTTAATATTAGACTTATCCGATAAATCTTTTTGCATTGCGATGTTATTTAAATTGAATCTAGGTAACGGATAACATTTTCCGCTTCCTTCCTAATAATTGGATTTTTTGATTGAAGAAATGCAGACTTGATCATAGGAATTGAACTTTTGATCTTCTTTTCTCTGAATAACTGCATAACGTAAAGTATGACTTCCTGATTATCCTCCTCCCTGAGCGACTGAATACATATTGATAACGTCTCAGGTGTAGTATTTAAAAGGATATAATGATATGCATACCTTCTGACATGTGGATTAGAGTGATGAAGATATTTTTTTAATGGCGTTGCTGCTTTTACAGTAAGATTTTTATAAATGTGAGCAATGGAATATAGCATTAGAGTCAGGCTTTTCTTGTCATCCATAATCATAATTTTATTGTCAATGAAACTTATGGCTTCATCCTGACTGACTTCAAAGAGCTTGACGAGGATTTTATTTTGAAAATTGAGTTTCTTTTCATCCTTAAAGGCTTTGATAAGTATTTTAACTGCTGTTTGCTTGTCAAGAAATTGAATTGAATCTATAATATACCATTTTAATCCAGTTTTATTACTAATTATCTCTTTATCCCATAATTTTTCTACTTCCAGCCCACCAATTTTATTCAATACCTCAATTGCCTTGACTCTGACCTTAAAATTATCATCATTATACAATATATAATTCAGTATTTTAAAGGATTCAGGATTCTTATATTCAGCTATAGCATTTAAGGCTGTAAATCTTATTGATGGGTTATCGCTCTTCAACGACTGGTAAATAATATTATAAGCTTCAAAAGATTTTTGATGCTTGAAAGATGTTATTACTGCGGAAAGAACTTTTGGATCATTGTCATTTTTATATTTCTGAAGGACTAAAATAGCTTTTTGTCCACCAATTTGCCCAAGTGCATTGGCAGCGTAAGATCTCTGTACAGTGGAAAGCTTTGTATCTCCAAGAATCTTGTCAAGGAAATCAATTGAAGACGGGTCTTTCATATATCCAATAGCTAATAATATTGAAACTTTAGTCTCAGACACCAAATCATTTTTAAAAAAGAGTTGATACATATATGGCAAGGCATATTTATATTTCATCTTTCCTAATGCCTTTATAGAAACATCAACCAACCATTTATTCTGTGATTCTTTCGCGAGAGCCAGTATATTTTGTGCAGACTTAATGTGTTCCAGTTCTCCAAGAGCTTCGACAACTTGGATTTGCAGATTATTATTGGGTGAATATAAATATTTTGCAATATGTTCAGCGAATTGCTTTAAGTTTAGTTTAACTGTTGTCTCGATTCCTTTCTGAATCACAATTTCGTTTTTTTCATTTTTTAATATATCTTCTAGCAAAGGATAGTAAGAGAGTTTTTTCTTTCGTTCTATTTCCTGAAGAAGCCAAATTCTTTTAGAGGAGGTACCAAAATTTATGATTTCTTTGTAATAATCAAGTTCATCTATCTTGCCTTCCGTCTTGTTGGATAAAGATTTACCCGTATTATCTGATTTTGTTTTCTTTATAGAAGGAGGATTTTTGGCAATTTTTGAATTTCTTTTCTTATTAGTATAGGAATTATATGGCAAGCATATTGCTAATAATAGACTTGTTAATAAAATAATGTTTTTTAATAACATAATTGTATAACCCTTTATAAAATATCTAATTTATCCAGAATACAAATTTATTTTCGGAAATTGTAAATAATTCTTTAGGTTATTTTAATGAGAAATGAGACCTTCTCAATTATTGATATATTTATTACTAAGTACTATTACTATGAATAATATATCATTAATCTACGTAAGGACCTCTCTGGATAATGGGTTCATTGTGAGGTTGCCCTAAAAGAAGGATAAATCCAGATGATTCTATTGCTTTCAAAGTGAAGATAGTATTATTTTCAAGGAAATAAGCCTCCCCTGATCCAATATCATCACTATCAATCAATAATTTTCCATAGTGCTGGTATATAAAACCATTTTGAGAGGGACTTTTTTGAATAGTATATTCTGAGTCTTTTTCTAATAATATATGCTGGTATAAAATATCTGTTTTAATCAATACAGGAGAGGAATTACCAACGATAGTTCTTACAGTTATACCATCTTTTTTGGTTTCTGGGATATCTTTTGCATCAACCTGCTGGTATTCAGGATCTATTTTCTTCAAACGTCCAGGGAGATTGATCCATAATTGAAATCCATGATTGATACCACGTGCTTCAGGCATCTCAGAGTGTAATAACCCTTTCCCTGCCGTAAATCGCTGTATACCACCCCCCGTCACGACGGTATTATTTCCCAAATTATCCTTGTGACGAAATGCCCCGTCCAGCATATAGGTAATGGCCTCAAATCCACGGTGTGGGTGAGTAGGAAATCCTGACCCTTCTTCTACAAAAAACTCATCCAATAAGACAAAAGGATCATAATTCAATAGAAAATGCGTTGGGAAAAGCCTTTTTATCCGTGCACTGTCTCCATCAATTGTTTCCATGGCATTTAATTTTAATTTAGTATTCATCTTTGCCTCCTAATTCTCTATATAAATTAGTCAACAGAAATAAAAAAAAGTTTCAACCTATTTAAAATTGTTTCAGGAACCGAAGATCATTTTCATAGAATAATCGGATGTCTGGAATACCGTATCGAACCATAGCAAGCCGTTCAATGCCCATTCCAAAGGCATATCCAGAATAAATCTCAGGGTCAATATTGACAAATCCAAAGACCGCAGGATCCACAAGTCCACAGCCCCCAATCTCAATCCAACCAGTCTTCTTACAAACACGACATCCCTTTCCTCCACAAATAAAACAACTCACAGCAAACTCTGCGCTGGGTTCTGTAAATGGGAAAAAATCAGGTCTAAATCTTACTTTTGTTTTGGAACCGAACATCTGCTTCCCAAAGAGGTGTAATACTCCTTTTAAATCAGCGAAAGAAATATTCCTATCAACAGATAATCCTTCAATCTGATGAAACGTGTGGGAGTGCGTCGCATCCTGGGCATCTCTTCGAAAACATCGTCCAGGTGAGATAATCGCAAGGGGAGGCTTCTGTTTTTCCATTACCCTGATTTGAACTGGAGAAGTTTGTGTCCTTAAAAGCTTTTTAGAAGTTATATAAAAAGAATCATGATCATCTCTTGCTGGGTGATGCGGGGGTAAATTGAGAGCATCAAAATTATAATACTCATCCTCAAGCTCCGGACCCTCTGCCAGCTGAAATCCCATACGTTTAAAAATATGAGTGATCTCGGAAATAATCTGAGTAATGGGATGGACATGGCCCCTCGGGGGTTTTCTGCCTGGAAGGGTAATATCAATAGTCTCCTCTCTTAATTTCTTTTGTTGAAACTGATTTTGAAAGTATTGTTTTTTCTCCTGGATTTCCTGCTGAAGAAATTCTTTGATCTCATTGGCAATTTGTCCAACCTTACGACGCATCTCCTCATCCAGAATCCCAAGAGACTTTAATACCTGGGTCAACTCCCCTTTCTTTCCAAGAAAATCTACTCTTAACTGCTCAAGATCCTTTTCAGAAGAAACTTTATTAATATTTTCCTGAGCCCTGTTTTTAATCGCACTCAACTGGTCGATCATGATAACCTCAACTTATTTATGAAAAAATCCATTGGAACTTGACTCGATACTTGAATATCACTATATTTCATGATATATTGGTTATTCATGTTATATTTATAATGATATATATATTCCATTACAGAGGTGAATCAATTTATAAAACACCCCAAAATCAAATTAAATAACACGGATATGATAAACAATATCATATAGAAAGTCAATTATATTCAATATGAAAACATTTTCAATTATTACAATATTAATCCTATTAATATTATCCCAACAAGGGTTTGCTGAACAAATAAAATTAGGTATAGTCAAATATCGTGGAGGGGATTGGTATAGTGTCAAAGGGGCTGTACGTCATTTTATATCCAGAGTGAATGAGTTGACTCCCTTATCCATTGCTCCTGAACCCGATGATGTGGACTTAAAAGACCGTGTAAAATTATTTTCCAGACCCTTCCTCATATTAAACGGTCATGGAAAAATACTTCTCGATAAATATGAATTAAAGAATCTTCGCACATACCTTGAAAACGGCGGATTTCTTCTGGCAAACGATGACTATGGCATGGATACAAGTTTTAGAAAAGCACTTGCCGATCTGTATCCCGAACTTAAATGGTTTTCAAAAGGGAAATTTCCCCCTAAAATAAACTATCAAATCAAATCATCAAATAAAGTTGTTATCACTGAATTGACAAAGAATTTTCCCCTATTTTCTTCTTACTATAAATTTAATGCTGTTCCAAAAATCCATAAACACGATAACAAAATTGCGACGGCCTACGGGTTATTTATCGAAAAACGCCTGGTACTAATGTATTTATTTAACGCAGATATCATGGATGGCTGGGAACCAAAACAAGTTCATAAAGATCCTGATAATGTGCGGAAAAGTGCTATTCAATTTGGTATAAATATCTTATATTATGTATTATCGAATTAGCTTTAAAATATTATTATTGTTTTGTTATTCAATAAATATTATATATCTTTTAACCGATGTTTCTTGTGTGTTGTATTGATTTATAAAGTTATTTTTAAATAGGTTAAACAATGTCCCAGTTGATCGATAAAATATTAAAACACGTTGACGAAATTCCAAGCCTCCCTACAAGTGTAGCAAAAATACTTGAAGTCACCCAAGATCCATACGCATCCCCAAATTCACTCAACAAAGTCATAAGCCTCGATCCCATCTTAACTGGAAAAGTCCTCAAGTTAGTCAACTCCGCCTATTATTCCCTCTCTACAAAAGTCACTTCCATTGTCAAAGCCATTATCCTCCTCGGTGTCAATACTATTCGTAATCTTGCCCTGACTACTGCTGTCGTCCCGATGATGGGTACCCAGGCAAAACGGAGCTGGATGGTACTTGACGTTCATGGATACTGGAAACATTCCCTGGGAACAGGGGTTTTGTCAAAACTCATCGCAAAACATTTAGGGGTAGTTCCAGAGGAACACGAAGAGTATTTTATCTGTGGTTTCCTCCATGATATTGGAAAAGTTATTTTAGACCATGCCCTACAGGAAGAATATCTAGAAATCATAAAAAAATCTGAGCAAACAGGAAAAACATTACACGAGGTGGAAACGGAAATATTAAGTATTAATCACTGTGAAATTGGAAAATTGATTGCTGAAAAATGGTCTCTCTCTCCAAATATCATAGAAAGTATTTATTACCACCATAATCCCAGTGAATGCAGTGAAAATATCCGCCAAATGATCTATAGCGTAAGCCTTGCAAATTTATATTGTAATCACAATAACATCGGTTTCAGTGGTGATTACAGTAAAAATAATCAAAATCAGGATCTTCTCAATTACTTACACCTTACCGAAGACATTTTATCAAGCTGGCTCGATGAAATCTCAAATGAAATTAAAAATGCATCTGTTTTCTTAAAAATTCAACAAGAATAAATAAGGAGTTCAATAGATAAATGAAATTAAGATTTTGGGGTGTTCGTGGTTCAGTCCCTACTCCTGGACCAAAAACAGTAAAGTATGGTGGAAATACCTCTTGTATTGAAATCAGAGGCGATAAAAATGAGCTATTAATCATAGATGCAGGTACTGGACTCAGAGAATTAGGAAATTACCTCATTTCAAATGATTTGCCAGAAGGTCCTCTTCATATCAATATATTACTGACACACACCCACTGGGATCACATCCAGGGGTTTCCATTCTTCGGACCTGCATTCATCCCCTCTTCTAAAATCAATTTCCACGGTCCTGTAAACGCCATGGGAAAAAAACTCGAGGAAATAGTCTCAGGACAAATGGCATATTCCTACTTCCCTATCAAACTCAATGAACTACGTGCTGATATCAAGTTTAAAGAAATCAGAGAAGAGGAATTCGAACTGGGACCCTTTAAAGTATCAACCTGTTATCTAAACCACCCTATCCTATGTCTTGGATACAGAATTACATATAAAAATAAAACCATTGTTACTCTATATGACAATGAACCCTATAGAAATATTTTTGCAGAAAAAAGATCTGAACAAGAAAATCATGACCATTTTGATGACGAAGCCATTCACGAAGCTGAACAGTACGTCAAAGCACAGAATCAGAAAATCCTCGACTTCGCTGAAGGAACGGATCTCCTTGTCTTTGATGCTCAATATACTCAGGAAGAATACAAGACCAAAGTAGGATGGGGACACAGCACCATCGAACACGCTATCCAGGCTGGTATTTTCACCCGATGCAAGAAACTTGCACTATTCCATCACGATCCCGTACGCTCTGATAAAGAACTAGACGCACTCCAAGTCCAAACAATTGATAAGGCTAAACAAATGGGTGACAATAATATCATAGTCTTCTTTGCAAGAGAACGTCTTGAAGTGAGTGTATGAACACAAAATATGAAGGAGTTGATCTGGACCTTGAATCACTCGATCGTATCTCCAATCTGATTAATTCAACTCTTGATCTTCCATCTCTTCTCGAAGCAATAATGGATACAGCCAAGGAATTCCTCCATGCTGAAGCATCTTCCCTCCTTCTAATCGATGATACAGAAAAATTCCTTAATTTCTATGTAGTTTCTGGAAATAAAAAAGAGATTATTAAAGAAATATCAGTACCTATAGGAACAGGAATTGCAGGTCTCGTTGCTGAAACAGGCGAACCCATCTTGGTCAGGGATGCTCAAAACGACCCAAGAATATTTAAGGAAGTTGATCAAAAAACAAATAATATCACAAAAAACCTCATGTGCGTCCCCATGAAAGTTAAAAATAAGCTAGTCGGTGTCTTAGAAGCTATAAATATTTTATCCGAAACGTATCTCAATGAAAAATATATTAATACCCTCAGTTATCTAGCTGATCAAGCTGCCATAGCTATTAACAACACTGATTTATACCACCAGCTTACAAAAACCCGTCATACCCTCCAACATCGTGTAAAGGAACTCAGTATTTTATATGAATTTAATGATCTTGTTAATTTCTCAATCTCGTTAGATGAACTGAGTCCTCTTTGTCTAAATTTCATTCATAAAGAATTTAGCGCAAAAGCATCTTTTTTATATTTATTTAATCCAACTACAAAAATATTTTCTCTTTCTTATTATTATGGAGTACAAAATTTACCCAATTCCATCAAACAATTTCCTCTCACAAAATCAATGGAAATCTGTTTCCAAAATGAATTAACACCCATTCAACTTGAAAATCCATTACCACAGCAATTTTCTTTTTTAAATAATATCTCATTATCCCAACCAATCATAATGTCACCATTATTCACAGAGGATAACATCTTTGGTATACTCATCATTTGCGGTGCAGGAGATGATAAATCAATATTTTCTTTCAATCTGAGACTCCTGGGAAATCTCTCAAATAATCTCTCCCAAGCATATGTCAATCTTAAATTACACGAATCCGTTATAGCACAAAATCAAATTAAACAAGAATTAAAAGTTGCCTATCTCATCCAGCAAAAAATCCTTCCGACTACTTTCATAACACCTCAAAACATACAAATCCAGGGTATTAATATCCCAGCAGAAGAAGTGGGAGGTGATTTCTATGACTATATCCCCATTGATGAACATAAATTTGCACTTGTCATTGCAGATGTATCTGGAAAAGGAATCCCCGCATCCCTCTTCATGGCACTGGCTAGAAACACTATCCGCACTGAAGCCAATCATGATCCAAATCCAAAAAAGGTCATCACAACAACTAATGAGAGACTTATTTCTGACTCAGAATCAGGAATGTTTGTCACCTCAGCTTATTTTCTGGTAGATATATTTAATCATGCCATTACATATGTTTCCGCTGGGCACAACAATCAACTTCTTTACAGAAATAAATCCCATAAAGTAGATATAATAAAAGGATTTGGAAAGCCTCTGGGTGTTCTTGAGGGAACTTATTTTGAAGAAAAAGTGGTTTTTTATGATCCGGGTGATATATTAATATTGTATACGGATGGAATCACTGAAGCTGAAAAAATTAATGGTGAACAATTTGAGGAGGAGAGGACAATCGAGTTTTTTAAAAATAATCACCATCTCCCCCCAGATGAGTTAATCAAAGAATTTAAGGAGGAAGTTGAGCGATTTACAGAGGGCAATCCATTTATAGATGACTTCACCCTGCTAATCACTCGTCTCTAAAATATTATTATGATTGTCAAAATTAATATTCTAATTACCACACTTATTTTATTAATATTGATGCACACATCATCTCACTCATTTACAGACTCACCTGTACATACATTTCCTGATGGCAAATCTATATATCTTTTGGATAGAGAAGAGGCTGAAAAAGCAATTATCGATGATGACAATCAACCCTATTTTAATCAAATGACTTCCCTCGAGATTAGTATTCGGATGAACAGAGAATTAGATCTCTCAAAAACACATGAGAACAGGGAGATTTTTAAAAAATTCCTCCAAAAAAATGTAAGAAGCTGGACTGAAACAGAAAAAAAAGGAATGATTGAAATTTTAAAAGAAGCATATTATTACATGAACAAAATTAACTCCAATCTCATCCCTCAAAAATGGTATTTTATAAAAACTACTGGAAAAGAAGAAGGGGGTGCATTTTATACCCGTGGAAAATATATCGCTGTCCCTCAAAAAGCACTCAATCGTTATATTTACAATGACGAGGAAAGAGATTTCCTTTTTAAAATGGTTCACGAGACATTTCATGTTTATTCACGGTATCACCCCGAAATGCGTCATAAATTATATCGTCTCATAGGATTTCAAAAAAAAGAACCCGTTTCTCTTGGTACATACTTAGCTCGCATTAAATTTACAAATCCCGATGCAACTGATCATTCTTACCGAATTACCATTAAAAATGCAGATGATCAACCCATACAGGTCATTGGATTAATCTATTCAAGATATCCTAAATTTATAAAAAATTATGGAACTCTCTTTGCCTATTTAAAGTTCTCCCTATTTGAAGTACGATTAAAAAATGGAATATGGCATGTTCAGACAAATGATCAAGAAATGCCTAAACCTATTTCCCCCTATAGAGCCAAAGGATTTTTCGAGCAAATTGGACGAAACACAAATTACATCATCCACCCCGAAGAGATCATGGCTGATAACGTAACTTATTTAGTACTCAGAAAAAAATATAACCAATCGATATACGGTGGCTCCTATGGAAAACAACTTCTCGATAAAATTTACCAAACCCTAAACACTTCTTAATATATAAGTCGAGATAATTAATCAATAATTGAAAAATAATTTTCAAATAAATCATAAACTAATTATTGATCAACTTCTATTTTTAAAAATCATTAATATATTTCGTTATCTCTATAAAGAATTAGTTATACAAAATTCGATTTATGTTAAATTGGAATACAACCATGGATTATAAAATATTATTAACTGTTTTTATTACAGTATTCATTGCAGAATTGGGAGACAAGACCCAGATAGCCACTCTATTATTTGCTACAAACAAAGACGTAAATAAATTAACTATATTTCTTGGTGCATCTATAGCCCTTATTGTTACTTCCGCTATAGGTGTCTTTGCAGGTGGTATTATTTCTGAGTATGTCAGTGAAAAAACATTAAAGATCATAGCGGGAATTGGATTTGTTATCATAGGAATATGGAGTATTTATCAGGGGATATAAGGATTTGTGTCAATTCAAATTATTTCAGGTGAATCTGATCATTCTGCATAATTTTACTGATAATTGCTTTTGTCAGATCACTCGATATTTTATCCTTATGATCAGGAAGAACATAAAACGATATACAGATCTGAATGGAAGAATCTTTAAGCTGAGTGTAAATATAGGGTATTTTTTGTATCTTATTCCCAAAGTTATTTATATGTTTCTGGGTAGTGGATTGGATCAATTCTTCAGCTAATGTCATGTTGGATTCTTTTGTCAGTGGAAAAATTAGCTCCTGCCTGATGTAATACTCTTCTTCCAGGTGGTTTTCTATAGAATGAAGAAATATATAACTATTGGGTACCATTAATGTGGTTTTAGGATTATCATCATCTGAACAGTGAAGAATCGTATGGGTGAGGGTAATATCCTGCACTTCCCCAATAATTTTATTATTCATCATATGGATCGTAATTCTATCCCCAATTTTAAAGGGCTTTTTAATGATAACGACAAACCAACCTGCAACTCCTTTAACCAAATCCTGTAAAGTCCATGCAAATATCATTGTAAAAAAGGCAGTAGATAAACCAAGAGACGCTATGGAACCCGATAAACTAATAATAACAAACACAGTACCTAATCCCATCCATATATACCGCCAGAGTGCCAGAAAGTTTTTAATGTTCTCCTTCTTAAACGCCTTTTTATGCAAATACCTGTTAAGAAGACTCTTGCTGATTCTATAGGTCATCCAAACAATGATAATCGTTAGAATAGCGATCATCACACCATGATAGGGATTTTTGTTATTAATCGTCGCTTTAAATAAGAAATCTATCAAATTATCAAAATACTTTTCCATATCAATAAACCAATCAGGGTTATATTCTGCCTATTATGATAAGCCACTATGCCTTAAAAGGGCTTTGGTTTCTGGTTCCCTTCCACGAAACAGCTTGAATACATCCATGGGTTTCATAGATCCACCAAGGGCTAATATAGTATTCCGATAACGCTTACCGACTTCTTTTAATTTAATTTCATTGTCCAGGCCTACTTCTTCGAACGCAGAGAATGCGTCAGCACTAAGTACTTCAGCCCATTTATAACTATAATACCCAGCAGAATATCCTCCAGCAAAGATATGGCTAAAGGAGCAGAGAAAACGATCTTCATCCAAAGGTGGAAGAACATCAATATCTAATGAAATCTTTTTTTGAACATCGAATGGAGACTCATCTCCGTCTGGATCGTAAGTACTATGAAGTTCCATATCGGTTTTTGCAAACTTCAACTGGCGAAGCATCATTAACCCCGACTGGAAGTTCTTTGCAGAATATATCTTATCGAATAATTCATCAGGTAGTGGTTTTCCAGTATCAATATGTTTTGTAAGTTCGATTAGGGTAGGCTTGTGATAACACCAATTCTCCATAAACTGGCTGGGAAGTTCAACAGCATCCCACTCAATCCCATTAATACCAGATACTCCAAAATAATCAATAGTTGTGAGCATCCATTGAAGACCATGTCCAAACTCATGAAACAGGGTATTAACCTCGTCAAAGCTCATGAGCGAAGGTTTCCCATCAACAGGTGGAGTTCCATTACAGCATAAGTGAGCGATAGGAAATATTGTATTTCCATTTATCTTGCGTCGACCAAGACAATCCGCCATCCAAGCCCCACCTCTTTTTTCAGCAGGACGAGAATAAGGATCAAGGTAGAATGATGCAATCTGATTTCCCGTTTCGTCTTCAATCTGAAAATACTCTACATCTTTGTGCCACACAGGGGCAACATTATCTAATTTCTTAATCTGTATAGAAAAAATCTTTTCAGCTAATGAAAACATCCCCTCAAGTACCCTTGGCATAGGAAAATAGGGGCGAAGTTCGTCATCTGAATAGTTAAATCTCTTTTCCCGTAATCGTTCTGAATAGTAAGACGTATCCCACTGCATTAAAGGTTCTGTCTGACCCATCTGTTTCGCAATTTCCAGAAGATCTTTTATATCTTGTTCCGCATGGGGTCTTGAAGGATTTTTAAGAGACTCTATCATATCATGCACAGATTTGATATCCGGTGCCATCTTGGATGCTAAACTAATTTCAGCATAATTACTATACCCTAATAATTTTGATTTCTCCTTTTTGAGCCTCAAAATACGCCTCATTAAATCTGTATTATCCCATTTATCTGAAGAGGCTCTGGTAATGAATGCTTTGTATACCTCTTCCCGTTGACCGCGTAGCTTGTGATGTTTCATGAATGGCATATAGATAGGATAATCCAGAGTAATCCGCCAGGGACCCTTTTCAGGAGTTGAATCATTACTACTCTTGGATTCATTATAGGACTGTGAAGTAAGTGCCTTTAAACTATTAGTCCACCCATCAGTACTTGATTTTTCTATAATAATAAGTTCATAAGCCTTTGTAGAATCCAAAATATTATTCGAGAAGTCTGTCGATAGCTGTGACAACTCCTTCTCAATAGCAATAAACCTCTCCCTATTCTTACCGTCCAGAGCAATTCCCGATAATTCAGCAGATTGTATCCTCCAGTCAATGATCCTCTTCTGTGCACTGTCTAATCGATCCCATTCAGGACTATTCTTCAAGAGTTTTAAACCTTCATAAATTACTTTACTTTGTTTAACACGAAGATCCATCGCTACAACTTCTTGTAAAACAGATTCAAAAGCCTTTCGAAGCGCATCAGAATTTTTTACGCTGGTTAAATGAGTAATTGGTTGCCAGGTATATTCAAAAGGGTGTTCTAGAAGCTCAAGAGGTTCAACAAGCTGATCCCAGGTGGGTTGAATATTATGTTCTATATTAGAAATATATTCCTCAGTTTCTTTTAGAAGTTGTTCAACAGCGGGAATAACATGCTCTACCCTTATTTCATCATAAGGTGGAAGTCCCTTTCGTACTAGTAATGGATTCTGATTCATAAAGATACTCCTGTTCTATTAAAAAAATATGATAAAAAGATTTTCATCGAAAGGCAAGAGAAATAAATTCGAATAATTTATCTGATTTGTCTAACAATTAGACAGGTAACACCACACCCATCGTGTTCTATATTATGAATACAATATTAGGAGGTGAATATGAAATCCAAATTATTTTTCTTACTCATGATGATTGTTATGGTTTTTGTATTAACACATTATGATAGTTGTAGTTCCAATAACGACAAATATGATGCAAATTGTAAAACCTGTTCTAGCTCAAATGATTGTTACTGGTATGAAGAAATTTCAGGCCGATCAGGCTATCTTTCTTGTTTGAAGTATGATGATGGAATTTATCGATGTGCAAATGATTATTATACCTATTGTACTGGAAGTTATCCAGTGAAACCTTATACTGCAAAGTAATCCTGAGGGATTATGATTATAGGGGAGAAATGCAAATAAAAGTATCACTGTGAATGGAATAATTTATAATAGATCAAGTAACTCATACTAGTTGATTCATTATTCAGAAAAGTAACCTTCATAGAACATTATCGGAATTAAATATTTTGGTTCCGATTATGTTTCTTATGGAATACTTCCAGTTAGACATTTACTTAAAATGAAAGAAAATTAGTTTTTTTTAAAACTAATTCTTGCCGATTTTGAAATAATCAGATATTCTTATAGTATTCGATTAATTTGGGAGGTTGGTATGACAACTCTTAATGTGAAAGGCAAATCAATTGAGTTATTAGATGACGGATTTATGACTCATCGGGAAGACTGGACAGACGAAGTCGCAGAAGCTCTAGCTGAGAAAGAAGGGATTAAGTTATCTGATGATCACTGGGAAGTTATTTTTTATTTAAGAAAGCATTATAAAGATTTTTTGATATCCCCAAATGTGAAGATCCTTGTTAAACATCTTCAGGAAGAACATGGCGAAGAAAAGATGAATACAAAGCATTTATACAACATCTTTCCAAAGGGGCCTTCTTTTCAGGGATGTAAGATTGCAGGATTACCCAAGCCAACAAATTGTATCGACGGCTAATCCTTAATCTTTGGGTTTATAGTTTACGCAACCATATTCAGCACCTGTGACGAGAAAGGTGTCATCCATACGACTCCGAATATCTTCACAGTGGCACATGATACTGTTATCTTGGAATTCTTCCTGACCTTTTGCAATCATGTCGCTAACACACCACCCACTGGAATGGAGAGCACCATGTTTGACCCAAGAACCACAATTTTTACAACGTTGTTCAGAGTTAGACATAATATTTAATTCTTTAATTTAGAATTAACGTCTTTCCACATATTCAGATAGTTAGCATAAAATTTTTCAGTATAGTAGGCATAATAGACACAATCGGATGCACCTTTTGTATCCCCTTTCTGAAGGGCATCAATTGCTTTCTCACCCCAGCTAGCTGCTTCCTCGCCTGCTTGTTTTACCCGATCCCAGAATGTAATAGCTTCTATTTTGAATGAGAAAGTATCTGGAAGAGCATTTGCTTCTTTCAGAGAACAAACAGGAGTTTGACGGGGACCAAAAGTCATTTTCCATCCGTCTTCAGCCCATTTTAAAGATTTATTTGTAGCATCTTTAACAAGTTGCAATACTTCTTGACTCATTTTATTCCCCCTAAGTCTTTTAAATTGAAAAACACCTCGGTATCAATGTATCCGAGATGCTTATTAAGATATATAATTAAAGGTCTTCACCCATACCCATGTGAATATAACCACATGGACAAACTTCAGCGCAGATGTGACATCCAACGCATTTTTCGTAATAGGTATACATCACTTCGCCGATGGAGTTCTTACTGAATTTTGTGATTGCTTCTTGAGGACAATAGAGCATACATTGATTACACTCAAAGCACAATCCACAGCTCATACACCGCTCGGATTCTTTCTTAGTGGTGTCCTGATCAAGAACCTGGATGATCTCTTTGAAATCATGAACCACATTGGTAGTTTCACGATGCGATCGTTTAATTTGAGGGACTTTTTTAAAATAATAATTTCCGATATCTTCGTATGGAATGACGTCACTTCGTGGATACTCTGGCATAGGTTTGCTATTGATATAGGCATCGATGGAATCAGCAGCTTTACGACCATGTCCTATAGCGGTAGTTAATAGTGTTAGTGACAGAGCATCACCACCTGAAAAGACACCTTCTTTGCCTTTCACCTGATAAGACTTATCCACTTTAACCCATGGGTTTCCATTCTGTATGCTTTCAAACCCTGACCAGTCAAGAGCCTGTCCTATTGCTGAAACAACCTGATCAGCTTCGATAGTGAATTCAGTTCCAGCGATGGGCTTATATCGTAGAAAAGGTATTGGAGAGTTCCATCCTTCTTCCCCTTTGGCTTTCGGCTCCATTTTAATAACTTTAAGTCCTTTGAGCTTACCACCATCAGTAAGAATTTCCTGACTTCCAATGCTGTATTGGACTTTCATACCTTCGTGAGATGCTTCATTGAATTCATTTGGGCTACATTTCATATCATTTCGACCTACAGCAGAAACCAAGGTAACATCAGGACAACCAATTCGAATAGCCAAGCGTACTGCATCCATCGCAACGTCACCATCACCAATGACAATGACTTTCTTCCCTACAGTCATTTTTGTACCTTCTTTCACATATTGCTGCAGGAAGTCAATCGCATTAGTAACACCTGCAGTTGAATCTGCACCTGGTATTGGTAAATTTCTTCCTTTCTGAGCACCAATTCCAAGGAATACTGCATTGTAATCCTTTTGTAATTGTTCTAAGGTGACATCCCGACCAATACGAACACCTGTTTTAACCTCAATTCCAAGATCAACAATACGTTTAATTTCAGCATCCAAAACTTCATGAGGAACACGATATTCTAAAATACCATATCTCATCATACCACCCAGCTTATCGAAAGCTTCAAATAGTGTTACTTTATGACCTTTTAAAGTAAGATGGTAAGCACAAGACAGACCCGCAGGACCTGAGCCAACGACAGCAACCTTCTTTCCTGTACTATTTTTAGGTTTTTCAAATTGAAACCCTTGTTTAATAGCATAGTCCCCAATAGCATGCTCAACAGCATTAATACCAACTGTTTCATCAAGGTATTGACGATTGCAAGCACTTTCACAAGGTGCTGGACAGACGCGACCCATTACACCGGGAAAAGGATTTTTTTCAGTAATACGATTAAATGCAGCTTTCCATTTGTCTTCGAACTTTTCAATACCTCGTAATATATTATGATAACCGCGAATATCTTCTTCTGCTGGACATCCTGCTGAACAAGGAGGTACTCTTAATTGGTAGGTAGGGCATTTGTGGCTCTTATCACCAAATGCAACCACTTTCCCCATACCTTGTTCCATCTCATATTCTTTATAATCATGTTTGAGAGCAAAATCCAGTACATAATTACTTTCAGTCGACCCACTCATAGGTATACTCCTTCACAAATATCTATTTTTATTTATTGTAATTAGCTCGATTGGAAGACAATTCGTCACACACCAAGAGATGATGACAAATTGCCTTGTCACAGTTGATATATTATCAAATTAGAAACGTACATGCGCTGATTGATTCAATGAAGTTCTTGCATGACGATAACTATCGATGAGATATTTATCAAATGGGATTTCAGTTTCCTCGAAAAATCGTTTCCAACCAATCCGGTCAATCCACTCAGACATTCTTTCCCATGGCTTACCGCCTTTCTTATACGCCATTAAAATCTTTTTAACAGCAGAATTAACTTCAGGCCAGCGTGGAGGGTTATTTGGCAATCCATGCATAACTAATTTCATGTTTGTAGGCTTGCTACGGGTATTTGAGTTTTTACCACCCACCCAGATAGCGAGCTGAGAGTAATCAGGGTGATTGATTTCCATAGCTGGACAAGCACCAAAGCATGCACCACAACAAATACACTTATCCTCAACAACCATCAGAGATGGTTTACCATTTACAGCGGTTGGACGTATTGCTGCAACAGGACAACGGGCAACAGCCTTTGGCATTTCACAGATACCAGCAAGGATATCATGATTTATTCTTGGCGGACGAGTGTGTTGAACGACAACAGCAAGATCTGCCTGACCACCACAATTGATTTCACAGCAAGAAGTGGAGAGTCGAACACGGTTTGGCATCTCTTCTTTCGTGTAATCATCGAAGAGATTGTCCATCATGCTCTTAACAACACCAGAAGCATCGGTAGCAGGGATATCACAGTGCAACCAACCTTGAGTATGAGCCACAGAGGAAATAGAATTTCCAGTACCACCCACAGGATGTCCCAGAGCTTCAAGTTCTTTGATCAAAGTATCAACATTCTCTTTCTTGGCGAGCATGAACTCAATATTATTTCGGATTGTAAATCTTAAAAAGCCCTCAGCGTATTTATCAGCGAGATCGCAGAGACGTCGGACGATATCCACAGTCACCTGACGATGGCTACCACAACGGACAGTATATAATTCCTCACCGCTTTGAGCAACGTGACGCAGAACCCCAGGACGAGGTCGATCATGATATTTCCACTTACCGTAGTTCTTAAGCATCAGTGGATGCAACATATCTTTATAGGTATGGGGACCGCTTTCTTTGGTCTCCCAAGTACGAGTATTACTCATAGTATATCTCCTTCAACAAATTCAATCAAATTAATATGCAGCTTTAAAGAACGGATTATCTCTTGGATGAGAAATCATATCAATATTAGGCTCAAGACCAATGTCTTCGAGGAACTGATAAATCCCAACACGCTCAATGGTTTCACCCACTCTCTCATGATCCAGACCGTTATCACACCACCATTCTATTATTCTGGAGGATAAATCTGTAAACTTATCTATATCTTCATCTGTCTCCATCTTGGTAAACGGAATCATCATTGATCCAAGCATATTACCAACTTTGAGGTGACCCTTACCACCAATAAGAATAGCAACTCCACGCTCTTTTCCAGGAGATAATACTTCTGGCATAACGTTCAGACAATGCATACAGCGTACACAATCTTTATTTTCAATTAAAAGTTCATCGCCCTTGGTTGAAATAGCTTTTGTCGGACATAAAGTTATAACTTCATTAATGAGACGGTCTTTTCCCCATTGATTAACCCATTTTTTGTACTCAGCCTGATCAATTTGAATATCATCTTTCCAGATACCGATGACAGATATGTCTGACCGTTGAATACTATTCATACAATCATTAGGACAGCCAGAGAACTTAAACTTCATTTTATATGGTAATTCTGGACGGTGAACGAAATCAGTGAAGTGCTTTAAAACACGTTGGTGAGTTTCAAGGGTATCATAACAAGACTGTTCACAGCGAGCAGGACCAACGCAAGCCATCCCTGTACGCACTGTAGCACCAGCGCCACCAAGATCCCATCCCTCTTGATTTAGATCATCAAAACATGCCTGGACGTGTTTCTCTTCAATCCCTTGTAGCTGAAGATTTCCTGTCTGCCCATGCATTGAGATTATTCCTGAGCCATATTTTTCCCAGATATCACATACTTTTCTAAGGGATGCAGCGCTGTAATGAAATCCTGGAGCAGGTTGAATCCGCATGGTATGGAACTCAGTTGCTTCAGGGTATTTATCGGAAATCATAGAATATCGGCTGATGATACCGGCTCCATATCCATTAACACCAACCACTCCGCCTTTCCAGTAACCAAGACGTGTTTTATAAGAATATTCAAGCTGATCCATTACACCACGGAGCATGGGTTTCTGAGTTCTCTCAGCAAGTTCCTTGAAACCGGATATAAAACTTGGCCATGGACCACTTTCTAATTGGTCTAACATGGGAGTTTCATGTAAAAATTGACCATTACCTGTATTTGACATAGTAACACCTTTCCTTTAAGATTTATTTGAAATAAAATCCACTTATGTTTTGGATTTGAAATGATTTAGATGGAAGGAACAACAATTAAAACTTTGTTCCGTATAAAGAAATAAAAAAATACACAAATTTTCAAGTATTTTTTTAATTTTTTTTAAATTGCATTAAAAATGCTATCACAAATAAATAACAGAAACATATCAAAAATAGTTCCCAAATATCAAGAATTTTATAAGTATTTTTTAATCCCTTTTTTACTTGACTAAATTTATTACTTATAATATTTTTCACCATATCATATAGGATTTACAATAAATCATCATATATTAATCTTAATTAGACAATAAAATGGAAAATCATAATCATCCAGATACCATTATTAACAGTAAAATACTCATTGTAGATAACGAAGTCGATAATATAAATGTACTCTCCACCTTCCTTGAAGAAATCGGATTTACCATCCTGGTTGCAATAGATGGTCAAAGTGCAATTAAAATTGCTATAAACAACTCACCCGACATCATCCTGCTTGATATCATGATGCCTGAAATGAATGGGTATGAGTGTTGTATTTTCCTAAAAGAAAAAGAAATAACAAAAGACATACCGGTTATATTCGTTTCTGCAAGAACCTCTATTGAAGATATGGTCAAAGGATTTGATGCAGGTACTGTGGACTATATCACTAAACCATTTAATTTTAAAGAATTATTTGTCCGTCTTAGAACCCATATTGAACTAAAAAAATATCGTGATCAATTAAAAAAACAGGCTCTCATCGATCCTTTGACTGATATCCCAAATCGAAAACACTTTGAAGATTATCTAAACAACGAGTGGAAAAGAGCTTTACGAAATCAAATCCCCATTTCCCTTATCATCATTGACATCGACTATTTTAAAAAATATAATGATACATTAGGTCATGTCGCTGGGGATATCTGTCTGAAGAAGGTTGCAAAGATTCTTATAAGCTGTATACATCGACCAGCAGACAGAATTGCCCGATACGGCGGAGAAGAATTTATCTGTATCCTCCCTGAAACCGATATGGTAGGTGCAAACACCATTGCTCAACAACTTAACTTAAGTCTATCAGAAAACAAAATTGAACACCCTGCTTCAGAAATAAACCCTTATATTACCATCAGCCAGGGAGTCTCATCGATCGTCCCTTCAAAAAATTCTATCCCAAAATCCCTTATCGAAATGGCAGATAAAAATCTTTATACTGCTAAAAATAATGGCAGAAATCAAATATTCTCATCATAATATGGAGGATTCTATGTTTAAATATATCATAACACATTGTATATATATCCACACCCAGCGTATCCAATTATTTAACTCTAAAATATTTATTATACCTCTGGTGGCACCTCATGGCTGAAGACTCCCTACAAAATAGACTTGAACAACTCCAAAATCAAGTTGAATCACTAAACCACCAATTAAAAATAGAAAGAACACAAAATACCCACCTTGAACATCTCTTGAAAACAAATTCCGATGAGCATCTAACCAATACCTTAATGGAACAAAAAATTCTCATCGATAATGCTCTCGTGGGAATGGTTTGGCTCCGTGATCGTAAAATTATCCGCACCAATCAGAAAATGCTCAATATATTTGGATATACCATGGACGAGATTATAGGTCAGGATACAGCCATCGTCTATAACAATCCTGAAGATTATATAATGTTTGGTAAAACTGCATATCCTATACTCAAAGAGGGAAAGGACTTTCAAATCGAGCTCCTAATGAAACGCAAGGATGGTTCAACGCTTTGGTGTCGTTTCTTCGGCAGTCTTATTGATTTAAATGACCCATCCAAAGGATCGATATGGATCATCTACGATATCACTGAGGAAATCAAAGCTAAGAAGCAACTCACAAATACCTTAGCTGAACAACAAATCATCTTAGATAACGCCCTCGTTGGTATTATTCTAATTAAAAACCAAATCATCACCCGCACCAATCGTAAATTCAACGAGATCCTCGGATATTCAGAACACGAAATCATCGGTCAGAACATCAAAATCCTCTACAAATCAGAACAAGATTTAATCGATAGTGCCAAACGCGTATTTACTGAAATGGCTTCCGGAAAATCAATCCAGGTGGAACAACAAATGAAACGCAAAGATGGATCCTTCATCTGGTGCAGATACTTTGGTCGATTCTATAAACCAGGAGACATCACAGCCGGTTCCATCTGGATTTTCCAGGATATCTCTGAAGAAATCAAAGCCACTCAGGAGCTCGAGTCCCAAAAGAATCTTCTACAGGAATTCTTTAATAACACCTTCGATGGCATCATCCTGCACAACAATGGTATAGCTGTCGAAATGAACCCAACTTTCCTAAAAATGTTTGGCTACCAGCAATCCGACAAACAACAATTAATCGGCACCTCTGTACTGGATCTTCTCGCAGAACAATCCCATGATTCCATTATCCAGGCAATGAAGGAGGATGCTATTCGTCCCTATTTTAATCTGGATCACAAAGAAAATCATATCGGAAAGCGAAAGGACGGTTCATTCTTCCATATACTCATCATGGGCAGACCCTTCCAATACCACGGTAAGAATATTCGTATGGCATCCGTTGTCGACATTACTGAAAAACTCAAAGCAGAACAGGAATTAAAACTCGCTAAAGAACAGGCTGATTCAGCTAATAAAGCGAAAAGTTTATTCCTAGCCAACATGAGCCACGAATTAAGGACTCCCCTCAATGCCATCTTAGGATACGCACAAATCTTAAAACGCGATAAATCCCTTAATCCAAAACAAATAAAAGGTATCGATATCATTGAAAACAGCGGAAATCATCTACTAAACCTCATCGAAGATATCCTCGACATCTCCAAAATCGAAAGTGATGTCCTGGAACTGCGCCTCAATAAAATCAAATTCGATACCATTTTGCAATCCATCGTTGATATGATGGTCATTCGTGCCACAGCAAAACAAATCCGCTTTGAACATCACATCGATCCCCGGTTAAATACGTTTGTTTATGTCGATGAGAAACGCATCCGGCAAATTCTAATTAATCTCCTCGGCAATGCCATTAAATTCACCTCAAAAGGACAGATATCATTAAACGTCCAATATTTAAATGAATATCAAATAAACGATATCTCAGACAATTTTAAAAATCTCTCTCCAAAACCCGATCATGGAATTCATGTCCTATTCACCATTCAGGATACCGGAAGGGGTATTCCAAATGATCAGCTTAAGCAAATCTTCCAGCCATTCCATCAAATCATAGGATCAGAAACTCATATCGATGGTGCAGGTCTCGGTTTATCTATCAGTCAACGCTTGGCTAATATCATGTCCTCTCAAATCCATGTTGAAAGCATAGTGGATCAGGGAAGTAAATTTTGGTTTGAACTTAAATTACCTATAATAAATAGATTACCAGAAATTGATAATCAAAATGAAAAAAATATTATTGCATACAAAGGTTCCAGAAAAAAAATATTAATCGTTGATGACAAAGAAAATAATAGAGAATTCTTAAGCGATATCCTAAGTCCCCTTGGATTTGAATGCACTACAGAAGAAAATGGGCAATCAGCATTGAATCGTTTAATGAAATCCTCTGTCGATCTTATTCTCCTGGATCTTGTAATGCCTCAGATGGATGGTCATGAGTTAATTAAGAATTTACAAATAAATAATCTCATAAAGAATATGAAAATAGTGATCATCACAGCAAGTGCTTTCTATAATTCTTCCAAATTTATTCAACAGATAGCTAATTATCCATGTCTTCTAAAACCAATTAAAATAATGGAGTTACTCAATATATTACAAAGCCAGTTGAATTTGGAATGGATCTATGAATCATCTCCCACAAAGGATATTGGTCCTGAACAAATTATTTTCCCTGATAAAATGATCATAACCCAATTAATAGAATTCCTTGATAACGGCAATTTAACAAAACTCAAAGAAATATTACACGATTTACAAAACCAGCAAGAATTCCGTGGATTCTATTCAAAATTAAAAAAATACATCGATGAATACCTGTTTAAACAGGCAAAACAATTTATCCAATCTAAAAAATAACAATAATTAAATAGAATAATTTCTAACTGCCAATGGATTCAACATACCTCAATTGAAACACTGATGGGACTCTATAGATTCTAATCCCCTCTCTCAAGATTCTTGATAATTCCTTCCGAAATCATCACCCAGGACTAAAATATTTTTATTGACATCCAGTATAAGTCAATGTTATATTCTGATCAGTTGGAAAATAATTTTATGAAAATCGTTGAAAAAGTCCTAACCCACTTTGTAACAACTTTCATTGTAGTATTGATCACTATAAACCTAACCCATTCCAAGCAATACACCTTGGAAGACACCCAAACATGGCTCAAAAAATGGGGAAAGCACTATACCATAGACCAACTCAAAACTATCAAGAAACTCGACCTCGGCGCAAAAGGGAGAAGAAGAATATCCTCACTAAAAGATATCCACCCCATTTCAACCCTCATCACCTTAGAAGAATTATATCTTAATCGGACACAAGTATCGTATCTCATTCCCATAAAAGGACTGACCAAATTAAAAACTCTTAACCTTGCTAGAGCAAAAGTAGCCAAAGAACAGGTGGAAGAACTAAAAAAAGCTTTACCAAATTGTAAAATTGATAATTAGAATCATGCTAAAAAGTTTTTATCACCCCAAAAGTCCATGTGACAAATAATCCCACAATAATCCACATCGATTAAACTCATATTGATCCAACTAATTTCCATTCCTCCCATCTTCATCACCCTATCATTCAATGATTTCATCAAAATATCACACGAATCTTATTACCCTGATGACATACCTATTCAATATCGGAATCAAAAATTTCAGTTCCGATGTTCTTTCACTTTATTCTTTCTGTTTTCAGCATTTGTTAAAAAACTTCACACACCCCATTTTGTTGAATGACCATCTATTTTTGTGGATTATGAAAATTTATATGCAATACAAAATATTAAATTTGAACGGAATATTTTGTTAATAATTATACTCCAAGATTCGAGAATATTACAAGAATATAAAAAATAAATTATACTCAGGATTATCTCTTGACTTCCTTGTTAATGACTATTATATTAGTGAAAAAGACTTATAAATACCAATCGATATAATCGTTCTTAAGAAACAGACTGTTGGAGAAGAAAATACGGTTTCTCCTGATGTATAATGTGAATAAAATATTTTGTGGGAGCTAGACCATGTTTTCAATGTTGATATCTATCTTATTATTTTTCAGTTGTTTATTATCAGGATTTCTTGTGAGTTATCCCTACCTATCAGAAAAATTTCATCAACTGGGAGACATACAGGGGATTGTAGAAAATTCAAAACTCTATGTCGGTATATATTCTGTTGTTATAGGTCTATATTCTCTGATCAGAGGAGACTTCTATGCGGATCTTATTCCCTCCCTATTATCTATTTGTTCTGGCTTGATCCTCGCAACAGTAATTTTTAATTACATCAATCTCTCTAAGGATAATAACACATCTGATGACAGAAAAAATAAAATACAAACAGCATTAGAACATTATAGTACACCCATTGGGCTTGCTACCCTTCTCTTTGCTATTATTCATTTAATTGATATCATTGCTGGAGGGAAAAATCCAATCATCTAATATCTCAATAACACGCTGGATAACCAAAACTCCTCCAATTGTTTCCGAATTAGAGAATCAATTAAAGAATGAAGGTTTATCACCGTTTATATGGACAGACAGCGAAGGTTCATATTACCCAACCCACTCCCATCCTTATACTGAAATACGATGGATTATTGATGGCACGATTACAGTTGGTATACACGGCGAAGAAATAATATTATACCCTGGGGATCGTCTTGAACTCAAGCCTTATACAGAACATTACACCCGGATGTCGGATGATAAGCCAACGATATATTTATGCGCTTCAAAACAAGAGTAGTTTTAGGAGAAGACCTGATTGAAGGGTGCTTTTCAGATCGACCCAACCGGTATTTATCAAATATTATCATACATAATGAACAAATAGAAGCATTTGTACCCAATCCAGGCAGAATGACAGAACTAATGATTCCTGGATATCCTGTTTTATTAAGAAAAGTTGATAGTGAAAGCAGGAAGACACAATTTGATCTTGTTGCTGTAAAATATATGGATGAATGGGTCTGTATTGACAGCCTGATTCCCAATAAATTTCTATTCCAAGCTCTTTCAGAAGAGATTTTTGAGGAGCTTACAAAATATCATACTATTCGTAAAGAAGTTAAGTATAGTAGTAGTCGATTTGATTTTTTTCTTTCTGGGAAGAAGAAGGGGTGTTTTATAGAGGCGAAGTCCTGTACCTTAGTTGAGGATGGCATAGCACTATTTCCAGACGCTCCAACTAAACGGGGTGTTAAACATGTTAATGAACTTATTCAAGCTGTAGAAGAAGGATATGAGGGGTATGTTATAATTGTCATACAAAGAGGAGATGCCAAATTATTCAAACCCAATGGGAATACAGATCCTGAGTTCTCTGATGCTATAAGATCTGCAGTCAATAAGGGTGTAAAGGTGATCGCAATATCGACAATTCTATGTGATAAATATATTCAATACAATGGTCGTGTTGAGGTGAAGATTTAATGTTACTCTTAAAACGTTTATTATTTGTTCTGGTCTATATTTTTTCATGTATTATTATCTATTTTATTGATTCAGAGCTAAAATTAGAATGGATTCTCTCACTTTCTATTATCCCAATAGGAATTCTTTCCATTTTTTATACAGATGCCAGACTTGTACTTCTTCCAATTGTCTCATCTCACCTCATATACCTCAGCTTCCCTGATATACATTGGGAATTTTTAATATTCTTTGCATTTATACCATTATTTATTCTGATTCAAACAGAGAATTCGTATCGATATTTATTTTTTTATGGTGTGGTAGCAGGAATATTAACCCAAGCCGGTGGATTCTATTGGCTGGACCATACGATTGTAGTATTCGGTAATTTACCCCAATACGTCGCAATACCCATATTTATGTTATATAGTTTCGCATTCAGTCTTAAATTTCCTGCTATTCTTATGGTTTTACGCTGGGTGAAGAAACATATCAAATTAAGTAGAGTAATTACATTCCCTATAGTCATAGCAATAGCAGATTTTCTTATCTACGAACTCTTCCCATGGTACTTTGGCAATTCGCAGTTTCATAATTATTATTTCTCACAGATTGCTGAAATAACCGGTGTTCCCGGAATAACCTATCTAATTGCACTGATAAATATTGTCTTGTATGAAGTCATAATAGCTTTGAAAGATAGGAAACAATTTCCTGTTAAACCTGTTGTGACCTGTGTTATTGTTATTTCTGCTGTCTACTTATTTGGATATATACGAATAGGACAGGTATTGGAAGAAGAGAAGAAGTCTAATCCAATAAACGTGAGTGTTATTCAACCAAATACTCCTATGGGACAATATCGTGAGACTAAAGAAATATACAAGACTATTGAAGACCTCTCATTCAAAGCTATTCGTGATACTAGTACAAAGATTGGTAAACTAGATCTGATAGTTTGGCCTGAATCAGGAGCCCCCTTTAGTTATCGGGGCCAGTCTTCCTCTTCATTTAAGGATTTGATCAATAAACTAGCCAAAGATCATAAGCTATACTTATTTTTTGGTAATTATGACTTTGAAATGGTTAATTCCAAGCAGAAAAATTATAACTCAGCAGGTTTGATTACTCCAGATTTAAAGCAATTTAAACAATATCATAAAATATTCCTTCTCCCATTTGGAGAATATATGCCCTTAGGTGATTTTTTTCCAAGTTTATACAAAATAACTCCTCATCTGAGCAGTGGTTTTACTATAGGAACAAGAATTCTCAACTATGATATCGGTAAAGCTATTTTAGCACCACAAATTTGTTATGAAATCATAGTCCCCTCCTTTACCAGAAAATTTATTCAGAAAGGAGCAAATGTTATTGTCAATATCACAAATGATATATGGTTTGGTCAAACCAAGGCATCCAAGCAACACCTTGTTCTGGCATCCTTCAGAGCTATTGAGAATCGTGTTCCTATTATCCGATCAACAAATTCAGGCATCTCTACTTATATTAATCCTATAGGACAACTATCATCGGAAGAGACAAAATTGAATGTAGCTACATATCTTAATCACAAAGTATATCCAATCAAGTTAAAAGGGATATATACAACAATCGGAGATCTATTCAGCTATTTGTTAATCTTTATCCTAATTTTTCTTGTTCTATTCAATAAAAATATTCGATCATTATCAAAATTTGACTAAAAAAACTAGATTACAGTGTTTATATATTTATGATATATCCAAAGGTATTATCGATGAGAATAAACAGATACTTATCATTATGTGGTCTTGCGTCAAGGAGGAAGTGCGAAGAATATATTCTGAATAGCCTTATTACAGTCAATGAATCTATATGCACAAATTTGTCAACCGTGATTAATCCAAAGAAAGATAAGGTATACTATAACGGAAACCAGCTCAAACCTCCATTAGAACAGATTTATCTTATTCTAAACAAGCCTAGGGGGTACCTCACTACGGCTTATGATCCTTTCAATAGGAATACTATTTATTCTCTCATAAAGGAAATCAATGAAAAGATCTTTCATGTAGGAAGATTAGACCAGGATTCAGAAGGGCTACTACTACTAACTAATGATGGAAAGCTTTCTCACCGGCTACAACATCCAAAATATGAAGTTCCAAAAACATATTTTATTACAATTAATAGTCATATCTCCCAGCAGGACATCTTAAAATTATCTACAGGTATACAACTGGAAGAAGGGATAACTAAACCAGCTAAGATACAATTACTTAAATCTTCTTCTGATGACTCACAATTTTATCTCACTATATCCCAGGGTTGGAAGAGACAGATAAGGCGAATGCTCAGTTCATTAAATCATAATGTAATCCAATTAAAACGAATCTCTATTGGATCTGTTAATATAACAGGACTTGAAACCGGTAACTGGAGAAAGCTGAATCTCAATGAAGTAAAGTCTCTGAAACGCATGGTCAACCTCCCACAATAGGATAGAACATGAATAATAAAACCATATCGCTTAAAATGATTTTCCTCTTAATAATAATTCTCACCCTCCCTCTAATTCTCTCGGCTAACTCAGACAATGATTTTACAAAATATCGTTATGATAATAATAATACGGGTATGATCCAAGGAAAAGGACCAGTACAATTGCCAAAACTTATGTGGGTCAAGAGATTCTCTGGAAATATTATTGCATCCCCTATTGTATATAAGAATATCATCTATTTTGGTGATCTAAAAAACTATTTCTACGCTATGGATCTTGAATCAGGTAAGCTCATATGGAGTAAACGCCTAAAGAAACGAGGAATTATGCCCCTTGGTATCCATAGTTCCCCTGCTATATACAAAAACAGGGTTATCATTACCAATGCGGATGGCTATTTGTATGCCTTTCACCGTAAAACAGGACGTCTTTTATGGGGTCCAAAGAATCTTCAACAAGAAGTATACTCCTCTCCCGTTATCAGTAATAAATACGTCTATATAGCAACTGCAGGTCAAGGGATTCTCTGGATATTTAAGGCATATTCCGGAGAACGCCTTATGAAAGAGAAAATTGAATTAAAATCATCTGTTTATACTACACCCATCCTAAGAAAAGTTCAAACTGTTATCGATATTCACTCAAAATCTAAGGAAAATCCCACGTATGAAATCTATATCACTGTTCCATCCAAAGTAATTATCATCAGAATCACTCCAAGACAAAAAAAATACTATCGTCTCGATGACATCACCATTGAAGGTTCTATAACTTCCTCACCTATTTACAACAAAAGAAATATTTATTTTGTCACAAGGCAATATCTTTACTGTGTTGATACATTTTCCAGGCAAATCCTTTGGATAAAAAAAATTGAACCCATGTTTAATTTTAAAATAAAAAAATCCTATCCCTCTCCAACTCTGAATAACAACACATTATACATAGGAAATCGTGGGTATAGTATTGCAAATGGCGATCCAAACTGGTTCTTCTGGTCGATAGGAAATATAACAGCAGATTCCTTGGGTGCTCCAGGGATTATATATCTTGGTGGAGCCTATACCCTGTACAATTCAACTCAAGGATTTATAGCAGGCGTCCATAGTCAAACTGAAAAATTATTATTTTGGTATATAATGACAAATCCCCTTTTATCATCACCGATTATAGCAAACAATTCTCTCATTTTCTCAACGACAGAACGATACCTCTATGTTATCCGATAATTTTCAAACCATCACAAAAAGCGTAAAATAATCACTAAAAATATTCTTTTATAGATCATGATTTTTTAATAAATTACTCATTAAAAGTTGTCATTCAGTGTCCAATATGTTAGATTATATCGGAAAATCTTCTGTATATAAATAATAATTTCCTATAAATAATGTAATTATAAATAAGTATAATCCCAAATCTTTTGGGAAGGAGGAAAAATGATTAAACCCCATGGTGCTGACCATCTGAACCCGTTGTATGTTTTGGATGATACCCAGCGAAAAGAACTAGAGCAGGAAGCAAAGTCTCTACCATCAATTATTATAAGCTCTGCAGCCGCTGCCAATGCTGTGATGTTAGGAGGAGGATATTTCACCCCACTCACAGGATTTATGAATAAAGCAGATGCTATAAGTACTTCTGTATCAATGAAAACAAATAACGGGTTGTTCTGGCCTGTCCCTATTATCAATGTGATTAAAGATCCAGCCTCAATTAAAGGAGCTAAACGTATCGCCCTCAAGGATCCCAACGTTGCTGGAAACCCTGTTATCGCTGTCCAGGATGTAGAAGCAATTGAAGAGTTTTCTCAGGAAGACATGAAACTGATGACAGAAAAGATTTTCAGAACTCATGATGATAAACACCCTGGTGTAGCAGCATTCAACAGTGTTGGAAACTTTGTTATATCTGGTCCCATAAAAGTATTGAACTTCTCCTATTTCGAAAAAGAATTTCCAGATACCTACAGAACAGCCTATCAAATCAGAGAATCTATGCAGAAGCTGGGATGGAACAAAATTGTTGCCTTTCAAACAAGAAATCCTATGCACAGAGCTCATGAAGAATTATGCAGAATGGCTCAAGATGCTCTTAAAACAGATGGTATATTAATCCACATGTTATTGGGTAAACTCAAAGAAGGTGATATTCCTGCAGATGTCAGAGATGCCTGTATCCGAAAGATGGTTGAAGATTATTTTCCTGCAAACACTGTACTCATTACGGGATATGGTTTTGACATGCTCTATGCTGGTCCTCGTGAAGCTGTTCTACACGCTGTTTTCAGACAGAATTGTGGTTGTACTCACTTCATCATAGGACGGGATCATGCTGGTGTTGGTGATTATTACGGTCCATTTGATGCCCAGACAATATTCAGTGAAGAAGTCCCCAAAGGAGCTTTACAAATTGAGATCTTCGAAGCGGATCATACTGCTTGGTCAAAGAAACTAAACAGAGTTGTAATGATGAGAGACGTACCGGATCATTCAAAAGAAGATTTTGTTCTTCTCTCTGGTACTAAAGTACGTGAGATGCTTGGTAATGGAATTGCTCCTCCAGCAGAATTTACACGTCCTGAGGTTGCCAAAATCCTTATGGAGTATTATAAAATACACAAATAATAGAGATTTTATTTCTCTCTAACTATAATATAAAATTTATGGTAAAAATTAATCCCATCCTATAAAGCATCCGGGATGGGATTCCTTAAAAATTCGTTTATCCTTAATCATCTTCATCTGATTCATTTTGTAAAGTTAATAAGACTAAGTGTTTGTACCAATATTACGAATATGACACAACGCAATGAATATCGGAATCAAAAATTTTAGTTCCGATTGTTCTTCGATGGATTTCCTTTGAATATAAATTGTAATTTTATAAAAAAATAAATTATAATATTGTTTAAGTTAATTGGACTTTTGATTCTGATTTTCAGGCATAACATAGTCTGGATTCTTTTTTAGAACCATCGCTGATTTCAATTGATTTTCCTGCATTACTTTCTCAACAATTTTTACTAATCCACTCTTATCGTAAATATAATCTCTCTCGTAAGTCTCCTGATTTCCAACGTGATATATATTTCGAAGGAGTTTCCCCTCTAAGTTATAAAAAATAAAGTTCTTAGCATCCTCAAACGTGATTCGATTTCCGACAATTTCAAATACAATCACATATCGGATTACTTCATTCGGGAAATACTTTACAAGATAGAGTCTTGACGGATTTGTTTTGAATTTCATATCCTTAAATGTGTTTTCTTCAACGACTAATCCATGCCACGTCTCTTTAGAAACCTCATTAGTAAATTGAGGCTTGACAAATCCAAACGGTATATCGTCTTTTTTAAGTTGGATATGATTTTCATCCGTCATAGCGAGAAAATATTTTTGATTAATGGGATCCTGATATATTTCTTTAATATAAAACCCTGTGTCTGATGGGAGATCATAATATACCTTATTCGAATTTTTCTTTTGGAGAATTGCATCCACTATACTTTGATCATTCAGCTTATCTATGGGTTTCATGTCCATTTCGTCATATTTCATATCATAGAGTTCACGACTACCTAATTTCTCTCTATAGTAAAGCTCTTTCCATTTTTTTTCAAAGTCATAACCATTTCTATTAAAGATCTGAACCCTGAGAAGTGAGAGCTCCATCTCTGTCATAGAATAAAGTTCATTTACTGAAAGACGTTTCTTAGGGTCATAAATAATATTAATAGGAATAAACTGGGGAATTATTTTTGGAGGCTCATTTTCAGGTTTCTTTTCAATGACAACTTCCTTTTCAATCTTCTTATCATCCGGGGGTTTTTTACTTTCAATCATTTTATCCTTTGAAGAACATGTAATTATATGAATAGACAGGATAAGCAATATTATGAGTTGAATTGGATATATTTTCATAAATTATTTCACAACAATATTAACAAGCTTCTTCGGAATAATTATGGTTTTTACAACTGTTTTACCCTGGATCCACTCCTGAATACGTTCGTGATTAAGGGCATATTCTTTCAGTGATTCATCATCGATGGATATAGGTAGATCCATTTTACCTCGTACCTTGCTATTCACCTGAAAGACATAGGTAATTGTATCATCAATAGTGTATTTATTATCATAGGAGGGCCAGGAAGACTTATACAAAGTAATATTAGATCCAATCAAGTTATTTATTTCTTCTGCTATATGTGGTGTAACGGGCAATAGGAGTTTGGAGAGTTCCTCAAGCGATACTTTTAATATCTTATAATCATTCTCATCCTGAGGCTCAAACGATGTTAATGTATTGACCATCTCCATCATTGATGCTATTGCCGTATTGAAATGAAAACGATTGATGAAATCTTCTGTGACCTTCTTAATTGTTTTGTGTGTTTGTCGGAAGAGTCCTTGGGCTGAGGTACTTAAGCTATTATATTGGTTATCTGTAATATCTAGTATCGAAGTATCTTTGAATTGATCCTTATAGGGAGTCTCGGAAAACGACTTTGTCAGTCTATAAATCCTCTTTAGAAAGCGATAGCAACCATCTACCCCCTGTTCATTCCACTCTAAATCACGTTCTGGGGGTGCAGCGAAGAGCATAAATAGTCGGACTGTATCTCTACTGTATTTATTAATCATGTCTTCTGGGAATACCCCATTGTTCTTGGATTTGGACATCGATTCCATCTTGATGACAAGAGGATCACCGGTCTCAGGGCATTTGGATTTATCTCCTGATAACTCTTCAGGGAAGAAATATCGTTTAATTTTAGGAGAATAATAGGAATTAGCCAGCACCATCCCCTGGGTTAGAAGATTAGTAAAGGGTTCATCAATGTTAATATACTTAAGATCCCTCATTGCTTTGGTGAAGAATCTTGAGTACAGCAGGTGAAGAATAGCGTGCTCAATACCTCCAATATATTGATCCACACTCATCCAATAATTACATTCATTCATATTGACTGGTTGATTAAGCTCTTTCGGGGAACAAAACCTCAAGAAGTACCACGACGAACAGACAAAGGTATCCATAGTATCAGTTTCCCGTTCTGCAGGTTGATTACACTTCGGACAAGTAGTCATCTTAAAACTATTACTCGTGGCAAGAGGANNTCCCCAGTAACGCTGACGTGAAATTAGCCAATCCTTTAGGCGGTAATTTATCTTACCCTCACCAAATCCCTTTTCTTCAGCGTATCTTATGATCTTATTAATCGCCTCATCATTATCCAAACCAGTAAATGGATCTGAGTCTACAAGAATACCCTTATCGATATAAGCTTCTTTCATAGTATCGATATTTAAATTCTTCTCTGGATTTTGGATCACAATCTTTATAGGGATCTTATACTTCTTAGCAAAGAGGAAATCCCTTTGATCATGAGCGGGAACAGCCATCAGTGCACCAGTTCCATACTCAGCGAGGACGAAATTAGCAATGTAGAGTGGCACTTTATCCCCATTAAACGGATTGATGACGTAACGACCTGTGAATATCCCCTTCTTCTCACCCTCCTCAGATGCCCTTTTGAACTTATCTTCCTGTTTAATTTCCTCTATAAATTTCTTTAGTTCGTCTTTATTATCACTTCTATTTATAATATCTTCTATCATCTTATGTTCTGGAGCAATCGCCATGAAGGTCACCCCATAGATCGTATCAGGACGGGTGGTAAATATAGGAAAGTCCTTTCCATCTAATTTAAAATTAACATGAAGGCCATAACTCTTGCCTATCCAATTCTTCTGCATGGTAATCACCCTCTCAGGCCAGTTACCCAGCTTATCATAATCATTTAAGAGTTCTTCGGCATATTCAGTAATCTTAAAGAACCACTGAGACATATCTTTCATCACAACTGGTTGTCCACATCTCCAGCAGTTCCCCCCCTCAACCTGCTCATTCGCTAAAACCGTGAGACAATCATTACACCAGTTCACGGGAGCATTCTTCTTATAGACCAGACCTTTCTCATAGAGTTTGATAAATATCAACTGCTGCCAGCGATAATAATCCTCATTACACGTAGCGATCTCTCTGTCCCAATCATAAGATAAACTCAGAGTCTTTAACTGTTGTTTCATTTGATCAATGTTAGCATAGGTCCACTTGGCTGGATGTGTTTTCTGTTTAATCGCCGCATTCTCTGCAGGAAGTCCAAAGGCATCCCAGCCAATGGGGTGGAGTACATTATATCCCTGGAGGCGTTTGGTAATGGAAACTGCATCCCCAATAGCATAATTTCTCACGTGACCAATATGGATACGTCCCGAGGGATAGGGGAACATCTCCAGGCAGTAATATTTTTGTTTCGATGGATTATAGTTCGCCTTAAATATCTGATGTTTCTCCCAATAATCTTGCCATTTTCTTTCTATGGATTCAAAATCAATTTCCTCAACTTGCATGCTGGATTCTCCCTGAAAATAAATGGTAAACATAATAAAATTGACAGGAAATTACAAAAAAATCTATTCGTCGACTTGTCGAGAGAAGTACACATGGGATCGGATAACGTTAAATTGTCTGAAAAATACCATAAATCATAATAACTGAAACAAATACAAATCAAATTAATCCATTATTTTCATAATACCAATTGACTTTCAATATAGAAAACATAAAAAATCGTGATCACCTTAAACCAAAATACCTCAAGTTAACCACTTCATGGGAAAAGCATGGGAAAAACATGGGAAAAATAATTGGGAAACCCCATAGGCTGGATTATACGTCATTGTGCTTTAGATGACCAGTAAAACTATCCTACGGCTAAGCTTCAGCTTTGAAATATATCTTGAACTAAATTTTCACTAAGACATTCGCTTTAGAAGACATTTTCATTCATAGTTAAATCTCATTGTAAGCTTAATTTAATATATCGTCATGAATCATACATTAACAATTGATTTATCGAAAAAAGATTTTACTTTCAATACGGGGTACTAAAGGTTTTATGGATAATGAGTAGATACTTGCCATTTGATTTTAATTATAGATTGTACAAGTTGTAATTATTATATGCAATAGATTAATGAACTAATAGATACGTTGACATCTCTCCTTTGCCCTTTACATAAATGTTTTCACGCTTTTCAAACCGGTAATCATTTTTCAGAATGAAATATGTGGCATCGGTAACATGAATTGTCCCACTCATTCCATGGGATTCCATACGACTGGCAGTATTCACCGTATCACCCCACAAGTCATATATAAACTTTTTTCGACCAATTACCCCGGCAACCACCTCACCAGAACTAAGCCCTATCCTCATTTTTAATTGTGTTCCGTTATGCTGAAAGCTGTTAATATATTTCAACATATCGATTGCCATTTTAGCCATATTGTGTGCATGTTCAGAACTTGGCGTAGGAAGTCCGCTCACTGCCATATAAGCATCACCAATGGTTTTTATCTTTTCAATAGAGTAAGTCTCAGCGATATGATCAAATGCGGAAAATACTTCATCTAATAGCCGAACCAGTTCTTGCGGGGAAAGTCTTTCTGAAAGTTTAGTAAAATCAACGATATCAGCAAATAATACGGTGACGTCATTAAAACTATCGGCTATTGTAGTGGGATTATCTTTCAATTGCCGGGCTATCGGTTTTGGAAGAATGTTCAGTAAAAGGCTTTCTGATCGCTGATGTTCGTTTTCAAGGGATTGATGAGCTTTATCCCGTTCACTTGCAAAAAAACGAATGGTAAAATAAATGATAATTAATACAGCCGCTATGTTCATAAAATGAAATGTATAAATAAGATTTCTTGAAATATCGGGTCGATTTGCATGTAAAAATGGATCGAGTATGATTGAAATAATTAGTAGCGAAATAAATGATAGTACCCAGGAGATAGATTTTTTTGCACCAGCAAACATCAATGCACCCAGAGGAGATAAAAACGCCCATAACATAACAACACTGCCATTATGAATTCCCCCAAGCCCTGCTTGAAGCATAAATGGAAGGATAAGTATTAATAATAGCTGGCTGTTCCTGAAAAATACAAAGCGCTTTGTAATAAAATAATGTATCAGACTTATAAATGAGAATACTGAATAACTTAAAGGGATATATCCAGCCATTAAATTAAGGTAGATATATAATAAACCCCAGAATATAGCTAAAAATGCTAAACTGCTTGAAATTATCACTAATAAAGCTTTTTGTAATTTGTCATCTTCACTGTCTGATTCAAGGGAGCCGTTGTATAAATACCAATTAATTAATTTTAATAAAAAATTCTTCATGAATTTTCCTTTGAAAACAATAGTATTAAAGATAACTAGCCATATTAATTGATTAACAATTTTTCGGAAATTTAAATCACATTAACCAGTATTTATAAAAATATTTATACTTTTGAGTGATAAAAACTATTTTATTTGATGAATCTCTTTTGATTAATTCTTTATCAAAAAAAGATTTTGCTTTCAATAGGAGTCTAAAGATTTTATGAATCGTGGGTCGATGGGGATTTTAAATAGGTTCTACTAATTTTATTGATCATTGTTGCTTGATGAAAGTTTACAATATGTCCCCAGAGCCAGGATAGGGAAATAGTATGGATAGTAGTAGTATTTCAAATAAAATGCTCTTTCAAAACCTGTTCCTGTGTATTCCTTCTCATCCCATCCACCCTGATCATTTTGTGAGTCAATGAAATATTGAATCCCTCTTTGAACTTCAATAGATTGTGTTTCCCCAGAAGAAATAAGGGTCATCACAGCCCACGCCGTCTGGCTAGCAGTACTTTTCCCTACACCTGCGTGGGACAGATCTTCATAGGATAGGCAGGATTCACCCCATCCGCCGTTTTCGTTCTGATGGGACTTTAACCATTTGATAGCTTTTTGGATGTAAGGTTCAGTCATGTTTTCCTTTACACTTTCCAAACCTCTGATTACACTCCAAGTTCCATAGATATAATTTACACCCCATCTTCCATACCAGGCACCAAAATCTTCTTGCTGATCTCTTAAAAATCGTACAGCCCTTTGAATAACCGGATCTTTTATTGTAAACCCAAGTTTACCGAGCAATTCAAGAATCCGACCAGTGACGTCAGCAGTACTTTCATCTAAGAAGTTTTTTATATCATTGAGAGGCAGATAATTCATAATTTCTTTATCGACATTCCGCTCAAAAGCACCCCATCCGCCGTCGTTATTCTGCATAGATAAGAGCCATATCACACTGAGTTTAAAGGGCTCATGGTATTTTATTTCCCTTAAGGATGGAATGATAGACATGAGTACTACGGCTGTATCGTCTGTATCAGGATAAAAATCGTTATAGAATTGAAAACACCATGCTGCAGGGAGGGCGTCTGGATTTTTTATACACCAATCTCCTTCCCTAAAGATTTGTTGACTATATAACCAGCTTATCGCCTTATCTACAATAGGATCATCAATGGGGAACCCTAAATTATTCAGAGCATATAAAGACCATCCGGTATCCCAAACAGGGGAAGTACAGGCTGAGAGCATAATATCATTTTCAGTTTCTATTTGAAAGCGTTCAAGGGCTTCCAGACCTCTTTTGATTTCAGGACTGTTATTGGAATAGCCAAATACTTTTAATGCCATGATAGAATATTGCATAGCAGGATAAATACCACCCCAGTCCCCTGAGTCATCCTGGTGATGGAGTATCCAGTCCTTTGCTTTTTTTAATGCAATTTTATCAAGGATTTCAGGAGATGCCTTTTCAAGTAATTTAGCAGCTTTGCTCATTCGAATAAGAATATTTTCTAGACTCAAAAGTTTTTTGGTCTCGATATCAAAACGTATATCTTTTTTTTCATCAAGATTTACATAGAGTTCATCTATATAAGCATGTTTTGGAGGTTTAATAATCATTTTTTTATTATATAATACAGACATAGGAACGAGGGAAACACGGCACCAATAGGATATATTATAAATAGAGAATACAAAGCTATTTGGGGCAAGAAGGATTTGTACTGGTATGGGTGGAAGTCCTTCCCAACTGTATTGATCAAAGAGTGCCAGCCAGAATTTTGTTTCTACATTGGCATTTTTAATCCCGCCCTCTTTTAAAATAAAGCTCCGAGCCCGTTCCATGATGGGTTCGTCAGGTGAATATCCATATAGCTTTAGAGCGAAATAGGAAGTAATAGAATAGCTGAGGTGTCCAGGTCCGTTCTCATAGATATTCCAGCTTCCATCCTGCTGTTGATTATTGATGATATATTGAATGATTTTCTGATCTCGTTGAGTATGAATATCGATTCCAAGAAAGTATTTGAGTAAGATATACTGGGCATTTAAACCAATATTAGAGTCCAAGCGAGCATTCCAATATTCATCGTTTTCCCGTAAATTGATTAAAAAGTTTTTACTATTTTCAATACAATTAGTTAGTTTATTGCGGTCAATGATATTTTGTATGGAACTTGAGTTATGATTATCGATAATGTTATTTTCATCATTATTTAATTTATTATTGTTTTGTGAGTATGATAAGCAGAACTCATTTATTTTATGGATGTGTGAGTCTTTTTCTCTTTCAAACAGACGTTTCCATATACTGAATTTCTTGAGAATCTTACTATCACTTAATTTTAATTTAGGATTTTCCATATTATTTGCCAAGAGACGTGTAATTAAACCTGGATAGTAATATTTTCTCTTTGTGAGAGTTTTAATTTAGCTATGGATACAATGCCTTCAGCATCTAGTAAGAGATTTTTCATAATAATTTCTCTTGCACCATGTTCTACAAACTTATCAGGGACACCAAGAACATGAATTTTACTTGTATCTTTCCCTAGATCATTAGCACATTCAATAACGGCAGAACCAAATCCAGCCATTACTGTGTGGTCTTCGACGGTAATTATTGGCTTCTGAAGGTCCATTAGATATCGAACAAGTTCTCTATCAATAGGTTTTACGAAACGAGGATTTACTACAGTAGCTTCTATACCAATTTTAGAAAGATTTTCAGCTGCATTCATACAGGTCATTGCCATGGGACCATAACCCATAAGAACTATATCATCTCCTTCTCTCAGTATTTCAGCTTTTCCTAATTCAATTTTATTGAAACCATTTGCATTAAAGGGATTCTCACATTTATCTCTCGGGAAACGTATAGCAACAGGGCAGTCTAATTTTAATGCAAAGCGTAACATCTCTTTTAATTCGTAACTATCTTTTGGGGACATCAACACGATATTGGGATAACAGCGTAGATAAGCAATGTCAAATACTCCTGCGTGGGTTGCACCGTCCTGACCTACAATCCCAGCACGATCCATAACAAAAACAACATGATTATTATTGAGACAGACTTCCTGGAAGACCTGATCATAAGCTCTCTGAAGAAATGTAGAATAGATAGCACATACAGGTTTCATTCCAACAATACTTTGACCTGCAGCAAGACCTACACCGTGTTGTTCACATATACCTACGTCAAAATATCTTTCTGGAAAGACATCCTGAAACTTGTTTAGTCCAGTACCTCCTGGCATAGCTGCTGTAATTCCAATAACCTTATCATCTTCTTTGGCCAGATCGATAAGAGATTTACTGAAAGCATCTGTGAATGAGATTGATGGTTTTATTTTTGTTGGGGAGATAGTGCCAGCTTTATTTGATGGAGAGATACCATGATACTTTTCAGGGTCATTCACGGCTTCAACGTGTCCCTTTCCTTTCTCCGTGATAACATGCAGTAAGATACGCCCTTTTCTATCTTTTACGAAATCTAAACATTTTAATAATAATGGGATGTCGTGGCCATCGATGGGTCCGTAATAATCAAAGTTAAGCTCTTCAAAGATATGACCTTCACCGAGATGATGTTTTATTGTTCCACTTAAGTTTTCAAAGGCATCAATGAAAGTTGTTCCTACACGGGGTATTTTATTAAGTGCTTTGATGAAATCCTCTTTCATATCCTGACAGAAAGGGGTTAATCTTATTTTGGTTAGATATTTAGAAAAAGAGCCTATGGTTTCGGAAATAGACATATTATTATCATTTAAAATAACCAAGATGTCATCATTAATATGTCCTGCGTGATTTAATGCTTCAAAGGCCATTCCAGCACCAATGGACGCATCACCAATTACTGCGATAGCTTTACCAGGTTCTTTTTTTAGACGTTTTGCGGTTGCAATGCCCAGTGCCGTTGAGATCGAAGTCCCAGCGTGTCCGAAGATGAAATTATCGTATGGACTTTCTTTCGTATTTGTAAATCCGCTTATACCATTGTATTGCCTTAGGGTATGAAATGTATCTCTTCTTCCAGTAAGGATTTTATGGGGATAACACTGGTGACTGACGTCAAAAACGATTTTATCTTTCAGGAAATCAAATATATAATGTAATGCTACGGTTAATTCCACCACCCCGAGGTTGGAAGAGAGGTGCCCGCCGGTATTAAAAATAACCTCCTCCATAAAGTCTCTCATTTCCTGACAGAGTTCAGGGAGTTCTTCTGGACTTAGTTTTTTTAAATCATCGGGATTGTTAACTCGATTTAAGTAATTCATATTACCCCACATCAATAATTTCTATAATTTTATTTCTAATTACAATTCATATAAAATAAATCTTTGAATACATTTACAAACTTGACTTATGATTCTCTCTGGATAATCATATCAGAAAGTTGAATCAATATATTATTATTATCATAATGGCTTAGAATATCTTTACTCATGTTAATCAGATCTCTAGCCTTCTTTTTAGACTCTTCAAGACCATAGACAGATGGATACGTGAGTTTATCAGAATTAGCATCTTTACCAATGGTCTTTCCAAGGAGTTCCTGATCCCCTTCTACATCTAAGATATCATCTGCAACTTGAAATGCCAGACCAATCAAGGTACCAAACTTGTAACACCGATCGAAATCTTCCTGATCAGCTCCTGCACTGATGGCTCCAATCATAACCGAAGCACGGATCAAAGCTGCTGTTTTGTGTAAGTGAATGTATTCCAACTCCTTTTCATAATTTGATTTATTTTTATTCAAATCCATTTCATTCTGTTTTATCTTCCCTTCAGCCTGGAGATCTGCTACCTGACCTCCGATCATGCCATAGACCCCAGAAGACACACTGACCTGATCTAATATCTTTGTTATAACATCTGGACTATCTTTAGTCTTGGCAATCCATTGAAATGCCAGGGTCAATAGGGAATCTCCTGTTAAGATTGCTATTGCTTCACCAAATTGCTTGTGACTGCTTGGCTTTCCACGTCTGAAATCATCATTATCCAGCGCTGGCAGGTCATCGTGTATAAGAGAATATGTATGTATCAGTTCTATAGCACAAGCTGGATAATATATTTTTTGTTTTTCTCCACCCAACATATCATTGATCATAAAACTGATAATGGGTCTTATTCGTTTTCCACCTGCAAATACACTATATCTCATGGCCTCAAAAATAATCGAGGGTTTTTCAGATGGTTTAGGCATATTTTCATCAAGGAATTGATCAATTTCCTGTTGTGATTTTTTTAGATATTCTTTTAAAATCAAATAATTACCCACCCCATATCAACAATAACATCCTGATTTAGTTTTATTTAAAGGATTTAATTTTTGGATGACAGGTAAAATTCGATGCTATTTCGTAATTCATCAAAATCAATATAAGTATTTTTACAAGGACCGTCTGGGCGAATGTTTGGAATACCAATGACTGAAACCTTTCCTGCAACGTCCTGTATACCGCTTACGAGATCTCTTTCACAGGCTACGCCAATAACAGCAGATGGTCTAAACTCTTTAACCTTTTTTCGAGCAATTTCTCCACCAGTACAAACAGCCATTTCCACGTTATATTCTTTACTCATATCCCTTATAATTTGATATGATTCTTTTGTTAAACATCTTGGGAGGAGAAGGAGGAGTCGTTCTTTTTCTGAAAGATTTTTTGTACTTCTGGTAAAAGAATTTGCAACTTTTACAAAGGAATTACCTAATTTATCCCTGTTATATTTAAATAATTTTCCTAATTTAAATACATTATTTAACAAGAATCCCAGGATGAACCGGTTGACCTTTCCAATGAACTGGAGTTTCAAATGAGTTTTTGAAGTAATAACCAGAATTGAATACCAGAATAAGAAATATATCGATGATGCGACGAATAATCCCAGTACAGCCCACGATAAATAGGGGTGAAACTCATTTAAGCGAGGAGCGATCATATAATATACACCATAACTGATGATATTATAAATAATCATTACACCCAGGGCGAAGTTTAAGAATATACTACTTGGGGTATCAACATTCTCCCAAGACAATTTACCATCCCAATTTGCCCACTCATCACCTAATTTTCGTCCTTTATTGAGATCGACTTCTTTTGTAGCTTGCTCTTCAGCAGTTAATTGATCTTTCGAATCCTTTGATTCATTAACAGGATCCTGGGTTTCGACTGATCTATTTTCATTTATTATTTGGCTAGACAAATTTATCTCCTATTTTAACCACAAAATATTGTGGGAAACATATTATTAAATTTAATAGAATTATATCAAAGATAGATTTCTTTAAAAAGATCGTCAAGTGAATTTTAATATTTATACCCTAGTTTAAGTTTTGAGTAATAGTCTTTAAAAAGGATATTAATTTTTTCTCCAATTCATATTTATCGAAATTATTTATAATCGTATAATCAGCGATGGCAATGGGACCACCTTTTTCAATATTTTCAATTTCAGCAAAATCTCGTAGTTCAGCTTCCTTATAACTTAAGGGTCTGTATTCCCTTGTGGATAAACGTTTATATCTTAGATCTTTATCAGTAAATATTGCCAATACGACAAGTTGTTTGGGATATTTCCCTATTAATATTTTATATTCGGAAAAGCTGTATAATCCATCAATGAGTATTTTATCACCCCGGGATAATAGTTCATCAATTTTAGGAAGTGATTTAACCGCATAAGCTCCCATGCCGTGTTCTGATCTTAATTCTTCTCTTACTATACGCTCATTTGTTTCATTGACAGGGAGATTTCTTTTTTTCACTTCATCCATGGTAATTTGTCCAAAATGGATTTTTATATAGCCCTGTTTTTCAAAGAAATCAGCAGCAACGGATTTTCCTGATCCACACAAACCAACAACAGCAATAATTTTTTCCATATCGATAATCTATTTTTTTTTATTAGCAAACGAATAATATAACCCGTATTTTTAATATTCCAATGAAAATTTAATATTTTTTTTAATTATTCTGAGAACACATTGAAATGATATTACTTAACGATTCTCTGGACATAATCCTGCCACTCATGAAGACCCCTTCTTTCTTCTCCACCAATAAATTGCAATCCAATTCGATACTCATTTCGTGATCCTACTAAAATACTCATGACCTGTCCAAACAATGATAGTCTAAAAGTAGGCATGGGGATAACTTCCAAGACCACTTCATTGCGATGACTTAGAAAAACATCGATGACATCTTTATCAAATACTTTAATCTGAATACCGTTTTTAGAGATATTTGTAACTCTCTGAGGATTTTTTACAATACGGACATTGGCATCACGGATTTTATCACTGACTAATCGGCTATATTTTTGAAGGGTTTCTATTATATCGAGGGGGATGTTTCCGATGTCAGAAGATAATTTAAAATAACCAACAGGTGTTGTGATTCCCCGAAAATTAAAATAATTAACAGGGAAGATCAGCATTGATTTTAATTTTTGATGTTTTAATTCAGACATTTCTTTTTGGAAAGAAGTTCCGAGATATTGTTCGTAATTTAAAAACTTGTCATCACTAGGAGCTTCATAGGGGGAATTATTTTGAAGATCTTTTAGATATAAAATCTGTTGTAATTTCTGAACAGCCAATATTTCTTTTTTCTTTAAATTTTTATCGTTGAAAAACTCGACCTGACATCCAGGCAATTCATCTTGAATCAGAGGTCTCACAGCATCAAAGGCTACTCTCACACAAATGGGCATGTCTGTGATATTAGGATTAATCGTATATTTACTTAAGCGAAAGTTCTCCACCCACATATCCTTGTTTTCTTCCACCTGAATTCTTGGTTCCTGTCGTAAGGCACTGGCGATTCTGGCACTGATAAATTCAAATTCCCCTGAATTCCCCTCAAAACTCAGCTTCTTTAAAAAGATTTCTATATAACGTCTTGCAATGGTATAAATAATTAAATCATCTTTTAGCTGAAAGCCCTCTGGTAAGGAATCTGTAAATGAGAGTCGTACAAACTCCTGGAAAGGTATGATATCTAAATTGGCTGAGATCTGTTGAGGAATTCCTTTGATATTAAATTTCCTCCCATGCATGTATTTTTCCATTATATAGCCTAACTGCTCTTTATCCTGAATACTAACAAAATCCCGATGAGCATCAATAAGGGGTGAATACATTTTGTAATCTCCTTAAACTAACATCAAATTATAACATACACATACTAAATTCAATTGAACATTGTTTTATTCAAATACTAAGAAATTATTTTCGACCACATTCTATTAAAATATAATTAGTTTTATAGAAATCTTTCAAATTTACAAAATTAATTTAACTATGTCTATTCGTATATTTTTTTTATATTAACCAGACTTCTATTGAAACTATTATTTTCGTGATAAAAAATGCCGACAAGCAATATAATAAATTATTATCAATGACATTTGTTTTGAATTCTCTTAGTAACGTGTTTAATATTATATATATTATCTAGGCAACATTAATGATTTCTATGAAACTGGAAGAACCTCTTTTTATTGAAGTAAACTTTAAACTATTGGCATTTAAATATCCCATTCCTTTTGATGGAGAAATTACAAAAAAAATCATCCATATTTTTAAATCCAGTGCTAAACAAGGAAAACCATTTCTTAGTCTGGATGAATTAGAAACCCATTTTAAACAATCCATAACCGATAAAGATGTTCAGAAGCAGGAGGACTATCGGAAATATCTTCTCCTTACTGGTTGGAACAAAAAACATCAGGATGAAATACAAATTGTTAATAAATTGAGAGAGCGTTCAGAAAATGTATTAAGAGAAAATTATAAACTACTCATTGAAAGCGAAATTCTAAAACCTGTAATGATCGCCCGTAAGGTTAACAACAATCTTATCGAGTCAAAGGAATATTATCTCCACCAAACCAACAATGATATGATTAAATATGCCTATTCTCTCATGCATGAAGAAATTAATAATTTTATACTAGAGCAATTCGAATCCCTTAAATATCCCTTCATCGACTACCCGGATTACGAATCTTTAAACAAATACAATCTGGATCATGAATTCTTTAACATCAACCACCTAATTAAACATCTATTAAATAAAAATGAATTAATACAGGTTCCTATCCTAAAAGAAACCTCTTCAGAAGAGGTATTTATACATTATATCCTCCCTGGAAAGTCTTCAGAAGGTGTTATAATATCTTTCATAAATGATTATCTTATTCCTACACTCCAATCAAGATTCCCCCTGATCTATCCCAAATTATCACAAATCCTCAATGATAACAAAATGTTTATAGAACAATCCGATATCACAAGGTATAATACGGAAGAAGTCTACAAATTGTGTTTCGTTATCATGGATGCAAAAAATGATCCAGGTAAAGTTTCTGTGGATGATATTAATTTAGCTCAACTTATCTTAAATTGCTGGTTAGCATTAGAAGAAGATCCCCTGCAAACCCTACGAAAATATCCAGAAGCTGCTCTCTTAGGGGAAGATTTCTTTTCTCCATTTCTCACACAATATATCAATGATTACTCTCACATAGAACATTATCTGAAAACAATGCAGGAATTTGTAAGCCATCTCCCTCAGATTATTGAATACACTGATTTATTTAATTTCTTTGCAAATAAAGGAGTTCAGAAAAAGATTGTTGATAAATTCCTCACAATGCTCCCCAATGAAATCATCTCCATAACATCGGATAAAAAAAGATATATTGTCAGCAAATCTCAAATTATCCCCGCACTCATATATCTCTATAATGGTGAATTCTATAAATTATCAGAAGCAGGAGAAAGGGAATTTAACACACTTACCCACACTCTATACACTATGGAAGAATCATTCAAGGACTACAATAATCTCATCGATGAATTGAGCACTACCCCATCAGAATTTCAATCGGTAAAACGATTTTTAGTAAAAACCCCATTTTATAAATTCATACAAAAAAAGAGAAAATCATCACCAGTTCCTGAAAAACAAAATATTCCAAGAGATAACTCCCTCATCTCATCGATTCCAACTAAAAAAATATATACTGAAAAAGATTTTGAAAAACTGAATAAAAATGATGTCAATAAAATTATACAGAGTTTAAATCTAAAAGAAATTGAATGTATCGATATGTATAAAAATATTCATCTTATATATTTGAAGAAAGCAGATTTAAACATTGATGATGCCCGATTTTTCCGTGGAAATCCCACCTATGAACTCATTAAAAAAAGATTTAACCTATAACGAAAAGAGATTTTTATGGAACCCAATAATAATTTAAAAATACCCTGGGAAGATAGACAAATTCATGGAACATTCTATGGACTCTATTTAAATGTTAAAGAATCCCTTGTGAATCCCGTCTCATACTTTGAAAACCTCTCAAAAACACGAGGATATCTTGATCCAATAATATATACAGCTTTAATAACTGTAATTACATATACCTTTGCAATGATGCTATCCCTTCTCTTCTCGGATATTGAAAAAATATTTGGTAAGGACATATTATTTTATTCCTTGTTCCTATTTCCCTTACTTCTCTTGAGCTTGTTGTTTGGGTTATCAGCCATCATGAATCTTATTATTACCTGGATTACAAAAGAAAAAATTGATTTTGAATTAGCCTTAAGAATTGTATATTATAGCATTGGACCATTAATTTTTACGATTATACCCATTGTAGGAATATTAATTGCACTGGGTTGGTATGTCTACTTAGTGATTATTGGGATACGAACTATTTTTATGTTATCAGTCCCTAAATCAGCGGGTATTGTATTTGCTTCACTCATCTTACTCATAGCAATCAATCTCTTGTTCTTCTTATTCTAAAATAAATAAACCCTTAACAAACCAAAAATATCTGTTCTATAAATTTTTATTGGATACAGGGAATGTACCAAAGAACAATCGGAATCAAAAATTTTAGTTCCGATATTGATTGCTTTCGTGAGAATGCCTATTCCATTCTTATTATTCTCTCAACTTTCAACTGATTCGTTTTTTATAGGTTCTGTTGGTTTGATGGCAGGTTGTTTGGTATTTTTATAACGTATACGAATATATTCGATAACCCCTGGTAAGACTGAAATAATTATTATAGCAACTAATACCAGTAAAAAATTATTTTTAATAGTGGGTGTGTTTCCAAAGTAATATCCGCTGTATATAAATATAGCTACCCAGATAATTCCCCCGACTACATTATAGCTTAGAAAATGCCAGTAGGTCATTGTCCCTATTCCAGCTACGAAGGGTGCAAAGGTACGTATTATGGGAATGAAACGCCCTATGATAATGGTCTTTCCCCCGTGTCTCTCGTAGAACTGATGGGTGTGCTCAAGATGTTCTTTCTTGAAAAAACGGGTTTTCTCATAGTGAAAGACTTTCGGACCAACCCACTTTCCAAAACTATAGTTTAGGGTATCCCCGAGGATGGCTGCAATACTCAACAGTATGACAATAAAATGAGGATCCAGTTTATTCAGTGCTGCAAGGGCTCCTGTTGCAAAGAGTAAGGAGTCGCCCGGAAGGAAGGGTGTGACGACCAAACCTGTTTCACAAAATATAATTATAAACAATATGACGTAGAGCCACGATCCGTAATTTGTTATTAAAACACTGAGATATTTATCGATATGTAAAAAATAATCTATTAATTGGCTGAGAATTTCCATATTTTATTAAAACACCTTAAAACAAATTTATTTCCATTATGATTACAATTTAATAAAAAATTATAGGAAAATCAAAGGCATTCCACATGATCTAAATTAGATTTAAAAAAATGATATATCACCTGATTTTCATCACTTTATGGATTTGCATGGATAACCGCCATTTGGGGTTTTGTTCTATAATTTTTATACACTTTTCCATGGAATTATAATTTATCTCATTTTGGAAGTTGAGAGGTTGGATGTAAAAATATTTGAAGGGGAGTTTTTCGAAGTCCTTTAGATTTTGATTTTGATAGACGATTTTTAATTCATCTCCGTAAATAAAGGAATCTGTTTTAGGGGAGACCGTGATCCAATCGGGGTGGCATTTGATTTTTGTGGTGCCATTGGTTTCTACAGCGACGAAGTAACCCAAGGATCTTAAGCTTTCCACAAGGAGATCGAAATTAGTCTGAATTGTGGGTTCACCTCCTGTGAGGATAACGAATTGACAGGGGTCATATTGTTTGATTTCTTCAAGGATTTGATGTTCTGTATAAATTTTGCCGGGAAATTTATGTTCTGGTTCGTCACAGAAATCACAGTTTAAATTACACCCGGTGAAACGGATAAATATGGCTGGTTTGCCAGTAAAATATCCTTCGCCCTGGATGGAATAAAATATTTCTGTAACTTTAAATTCCGGTGAACTCAACTGCGTTATTCTCCGTTTCCCACAAGACCACTTTCATGAGCCCAGGGAATTGATTTTTTATGTCGTTGTAAAAATACATTACGAGGTTTTCAGCAGTGGGATGACGCATATCCAGAAATTCATTGAGGTGACGATGGTCCGGGAGGTATTCCCGCAGAAATGCCTTTACATCTGAGAAATCAATACTAATCCCATTAGGTTGGAGTTTATCCACTTTGATGTATACCTCGATTTTCCATGTGTGTCCGTGGAGTCTGGCGCATTTTCCCACATAATCGTTTAACTGGTGGGCGGAATCAAACTTCTCACTCACCCTTAAAATCATATTACCATTTATCATAATTTTAAAACCATTTATTCTTAGTTAGTGACCAACTTATGACTGACGTTATGTTGAAATTATTTCAAGATCTTTCCCTGAATTTAGATTCTGAATCAAGTTCAGAATGACAAGTTATAGCATTAATCAGTTATTTTTTACTACAAGCTATTTTTCATTATAATCGGCATTTTTAAGGTAGATCTCTTTATCCTGTTGTTTAAAAAAAATTAATATCACTTTTTCAATGGATGAATTATTCCTTAAAAAATCCTTTATTGCTGTTGAGGAGACCTTTGCTGCCTGATCCTGGGGATATCCGTATATTCCTGTGGAGATGGCAGGGAATGCGATGGACTTAATTTTATTATCAGAAGCTAGTTTCAGGGAATTTATATAACAGTTTCTCAATAGATCTGCTTCACCCTGTTTTCCATTACTCCAGATAGGTCCCACCGTGTGGATGACGTATTGTGCCATGAGATTTCCCCCAGTTGTTATTACAGCCTGACCCGTTGGGAGACCGTTTGGGTAGTCCTTACGAATATGTTTGCACTCCTCTAAAATAACTGATCCACCCACATTATGTATCACTCCATCCACTCCACCTCCCCCCATTAACGAGGAATTGGCGGCATTCACTATCGCATCGACTTTCTCACGGGTTATATCCCCGATTTTTATGATAACTCTTCCATTTAGGAAACTTGATTCTTCCATAGGATGACTCATTTAAATACTAATAATATTCTAAATTTGAATCAGTTAATAATGGTTCGACTCCGCTCACCAAGCGATATAAGTAAGTTTGATATCATTTTTAAAGGATTTTCAATAAATCATACCTTCAATAGCTTTTAAAATATACTGAATATTTTTTGAACGTCTACTGATTTACATACGAATTAATGATTATTTTCACTCTACAGAAGAAACCCTTTCGTTTGTTTCTCAGTGCAATGTTAACAGGTTCACTGAAATATTTATTGTTGGTATAAAGTATTTTTATTTGTATTTCCGAAATGGTTAGGTATATTATAGAATAAGGCTCAATTGTTTTAATATGAGGTATTTTCATGCAAACCAAGTCCTTTCGATTTATTCTATTTTTAATTGTATTTTTTTTCTGTAATTATTTGATACAGGGTAATGGTTTTGGTAAGGAGAAGAAGAGTTTAGTTGTTGAATTAAATATCGGTATTTTTGGACCTACCGTCGATGCTGATGTCCATCTATTGAATGGATTTGCCTTGCATACCCGGGGGGAGGTTCCAGTATTTTTTTCCAATGATGATACATTTTATGTGACTGGGAATTTTGGATTAAGATATTTTAGTGGTGACAAGAATCTTGATGGTCTGTTTGTGGGTTTTATTTATATCATTGGTAAGTATCCTAATTTGGGAAATATACGCGGAGGTGCTTTTGAAGGGGGTTGGCGTTATATTTTTTCAAATGGTCTTACTTTATCATTCAATCTACTAGTTGGTATCCTTGATACCGATGTTCGTTTCAGTGTAAAAAATCTAACAATTTATGGGAATTTATTGGTTGGTATTGGATTTGCCATTTGAAAGAATTGTCTGATGAAGCCAGTGAGGGTACACTCTGATAATCTTTTTTATATTTTTTAGGTATACTGATAATTCTTTAAACTTGAATCCTTTGAAACATGGTTCGAGAGCCTCACCATGACAACGTTGATATTACGACTTCAATTTTANNTTTTAGTATAACTAATCAAACGTGTTCCCCCTCATCCCTTCGGCTGGGCTCAGGACAGGTTTCGCTCACCAACCGGTTGGGGTATCGGGGGATTTATGGTGTAGGACTATAATTTGTCTTGTGACGCTTCAGAGATTTTCCCATACTTCTCCCATGATTTTCCCATGAGGGGGGTGTTTTGTGATAAGATGTCAATTTATCATGGTCTGAATATCCTATTCTTTCAATTTTTTTTGTGACTCCCTAGAAAATATATTATTAATTGATCGATTCATTTGATTATTATCTTATATTTTTATAAATTAATGGGGTTCATAAAATATTATTTATCCGATTAGGACAAGTCATTGAAGAAATTATTAATTGGTGTTCTCGTCAGTGCAGTATTGGTTTATTTCGCATTGAAAGATGTTCATTTTGATCAATTTATGAAGGGATACGAAAATATTAAAATTATTTATTTAGTCCCGGCATTTTTTATTTTTTTAACTATCCACTACTTCCGGTCCGTAAGAATGGGGATTATCTTATCTCCCCTTGAAGTATTGAAACAAAGAATATTATTTCCCATTACTGCTGTGGGATTCATGGCAATAGCCCTCCTTCCCATGAGGATTGGTGAAATATTCCGCCCCTATATGATTAATAACGAAAGCAACATCCCCATGAGTTCTGCCATTGCAGGGGTATTTGTGGAGAGGGTATTTGATTTCATAGTGATCTTATTTACCTTACTCCTTGTGATTTTGAATGTGGATCTACCGGGATGGGCCAAGGTATCGGGATATATATTGTTAGGTGGACTTATATTCCTGATTGGACTTATCTTATTATTTTATTTCTACACCGATAAGATGATTTCTCTTTTAAAACCCATCTTGAATAAATTGCCTGAGAGGATCCATAATGCAATTGAAGGGATTATAGAACATTTCGTAAGGGGTTTCAAGATTATAGAAAATCCGAGTAGTTTATTGTATACTTTAATATTAACTCTATTAATCTGGTGGCTAACTGGATTTGGTATTTATTTAATATTGCAATTTCACCAGGTTCACTCAGGAATTCTTAGTGCATTTCTTGTGTTATGTTTCACTGTGATTGGGATTAGTCTTCCCACAGCTCCTGGATTTCTTGGTAGCTTCCAGTTTGCCTGTATTAAAGCTCTTGAAGTATTTGGTGTGACTGAGAGTATTGGATTGAGTATATCTTTAACTTACTATGTGCTTGGCGTTGGATTGAATATTATTATTGGATTGTTGTTCCTACCTGTTGTTAAGCTGTCTTATGCGGATGTGATGGCAAAATTGAGGGGTATTTAGGGTATTGTATATTCTAATTTCACGAGGTATTCTATGAATTATCCCAAGCTAGCAATGATTATCATTCTACTGGTATCGGTAATAGCCTGTCAGAGCACAGGTCGTGGGGATAGTGATATTTATGATGAAAAAAGTATCTGGCAAACCATCTGGTATCAGAAAAAGATCGTTACCTGGGGTAAAAAAATTGATTATGAGAAAGGGAATTCGATTATATTGGTATATAGAAAGTCCAGTCATCTGAAATCTAGAAAGGGGGTTGTCCATGATGGTGGTGCTCATCAGACAGTGTATATTGAGATTCTTATCCCCTATCAGTTGGAGATTAAGACTTATCCCATTAAGAATAAATATTTCAAGGTCTATGGAGATGTAATAGGGACACCAGGTTATTATAAGATGTATCCCATTGATAAAATAAGGGGTACTGTTCAGGTGATGGCTTATGAGAAAGAAAAATTTATTAAACTATATTTGAATATCCAGTTCATTGAGGGAAATAAGATACATCCTATTTTTAAGAATACGGCAATTTATAAGAATATACCATTTTAATATGACTTTGCGGAGTTATCATGAGAAATATCCTGTTCTGTATTATTATTTTATTCACAAGTTTAGCGATATCCTGTTCCAATATCTATCGGGTCACCGAAGTCTATGATTATATAAGGTATAATGAGGATATTCAGGTTTCTAATCACCACTTACAATTTCTGAAGGGCAATACTGTGTTGATATCTTATGGGATTCATACTTCAGTCCGTGCCAGAAGAGGACGGGTACACGATGGAGGCTCCAGTGATACGATCTATATTTCGATTCCTCTGCCTTATCGGTTGAAAAATGGTAAATATTCACTACAGAACAAATATATTAAAGCAGCATTTGTTGAAATCCGAGATCCGGGTGGATATGATGTATATGATTCATCTCAATTAAAGGGTCATATTACGATATTAGGATATGAGAAGAATAATTACCTGAAGATTAAGATATTTATGAAGAAGGTGATGAATGGGAAGGAATATTTGGTATTTGATAAGATACACACATATAAAAATATACGGTTCTAACAGATGAAATCTCCTTTAACAATCCAGGATAACAAGAATGAGACGCTTAGAACACAGTACTGATGATTTAATTGAAATCGATGAAGTGCTCAATCAAGTTCAGATAGGTCATCTTGGTATAATCACTGAGAATAACTATCCCCGTATTGTCCCGTTGAATTATGTTTGGGTTGATGGGGCTGTATATTTCCATGGTGCATTGGATGGTGAGAAGTTTCAGTCATTTCATAAATCTCCCAGAGTTAGCTTCAGTGCAATTATTCCCTATGCCATGATACCATCATACTGGTCTGGTAAGGAATATGCTTGTCCAGCAACATCATATTTTAAGTCTGTGCAAATTAATGGAGTTATTAAGATCGTTGATGATCTTTCCGATAAGGCAAAATATCTCAATACAATCATGATAAAGTATCAGCCAGAGGGTGGATATAAAGAAATTACTTCAGAAGATCCATTATATAAGAAATCATTAATTGAGGTCGGTGTTTTTAAAGTTGTTCCAGAGAAGATTACCATGAAATCAAAGTTCGGGCAGAATATCAGTAGAGAAAAGAGACTTGGTCTTATTGATAAATTAATAGAGAGAAATCTCTCTATGGATCATGAAACAGCTCATCAGATCAGAAAAACTCTTAGTCAGGAGGAGTAAGCGATTGGGTATTACAATCTATCAGGTAGACTCCTTTACGAAAAAGCCCTATCACGGCAATCCTGCTGGGGTATGTATATTGGAGATCCCTTGTAATGATGAATGGATGCAGAAAATAGCCAATGAAATGAATCTTGCTGAGACTGCATTTGCGATAAAAGAAGGTGATGGCTATCGATTACGTTGGTTCACCCCGGAAGTTGAAGTTGATCTCTGTGGTCATGCTACTCTGGCTACAGCTCATATACTATGGGATCACTCCTATATCGCAAGAGATAAGGAAATACAATTCTATACCCGGAGTGGATTATTAACCACACGGGGTAAGGGTAACTGGATAGAGATGGATTTCCCCATCTATAGAGAAAGAAAAGTACCTGCTCCGGATCATCTTCTGGATGGGCTTGGTGTACAATCGAACTATATAGGGAAGAATAAAATGGATTATCTTGTCCATATCGAATCTGAATCTATCTTACGGAATATTAAACCAGATTATTCTATACTCAGTAAAGTGGATATGAGGGGTGTTATAGTTACAAGTCCTTGTGATTCTGGAGAGTATGATTTTATATGCCGTTTTTTTGCTCCCAGAGTTGGAATTAATGAAGATCCCGTCACCGGTTCAGCCTATACATGTCTTGGACCCTATTGGAAGCAGCGTTTGGGAAAAAATCACTTAAAGGCTTATCAAGCCTCCAAACGAGGGGGTGAAGTCCAGGTACATCTTCTTGGACAGAGGGCTTTCATCAGTGGTCAGGCGATTACAGTGATGAAGACTGAAATATTGTATTAAAATTATGATAATCTTCGTTATTTTCCTTTAATTAAGGTGTTTATAATATAAGAAGGGTGTGATGACTTCTGATAGGGGGAAATGAGTATTAGAGGAGGAAATGATTATGTTAGAAGGATTAGTAGGAATTATATTCTTTGTATTGCCCATAGTAATTTTTGCACTCCTTGCAACAACTGTTATAGTAACAATCTCAGTGGCAACTTTAGGTCAGGAGCTTGTTGGGTATAGTAAAACAATAACCACAGGTACAGCTAAACCTGCTTTGAAAGAAGAAACTCAGTTCAAATCATCAAAGATTATTATGTTGGAAGAAGAACATCAGGCAGTTCACGAAGATAAACCAAAAGTAGCTCTACATAACTGAGAATATTGAGGAGCAGAATACATTTAAGAAGGAATATTCAATAATTTCATGGAGCTAAATTATCCCCGATTAGTCATTTCTGCTCCCCAGAGGAGTTCAGGCAAAACAACCATAAGTCTTGGTATTGTAAAATCCTTTTTTAATAAGGGTTTAAGGGTACAGACTTTCAAGAAAGGTCCTGATTATATTGATCCCATGTGGCTTTCAAATGCATCATCAAAGCCCTGTTATAATCTGGATACCTATTTAATGGGAGAAGGTAATGTAATTTCCTTATTCCAAAAAAGGTTTTTAGGTAATGATATTGCCATCATCGAAGGAAACATGGGATTGCACGATGGACTTGATCTATATGGCTCTGGAAGTACTGCCCATCTTTCAAAACTATTAAAATCTCCAGTAATTCTTGTTATCAATTGCAAAGGGATGAACAGAGGCATTGCCCCTCTTATCATGGGATATGAGCATTTCGACAGAGACGTTCTATTCAAGGGTGTGATCCTAAACCAGGTAAGAGGCTCTCGTCATGAATCAAAACTTCGGGAGGCCATTAAGTACTACTGTGGTGTCGAGGTTCTTGGTGCTATCCCATCCAAGAGTGATATTGAAATGACAGAACGTCACATGGGATTAGTTCCTGTAGATGAAAATCCCCAGTTAGTCAATAAGCTAAATAATTTCCAAAAAATGGCTGAAAACTATATCGATATCCAACGCCTTATTGAAATAGCTAATACCGCCACACATCTTGAAAAAATCTCATCTCCAGTGGATATCCCTCAAACTAAGTCTCATATTAAAATCGGCATAGCAAGGGATCGCGTATTTAATTTCTATTATCAGAATAACATAGAAGCCTTAATCCAGGAAGGGGCTGAACTGATCCCATTTAATACTCTATATGACCCAAAACTTCCTGAAATGAACGGTCTATACATAGGAGGAGGATTCCCTGAAGTCTTTCTAAAAGAACTGGAAAGGAATGAATCCCTGAGAATGGATATCCATAAGCATATTGAAAAGGGTCTCCCTGTATATGCTGAATGTGGAGGTTTAATGTACCTTTCAAGATCCATAAATTGGCAGGGTAATAAAGCATCAATGGTAGGTTCTCTCCCCTGTGATATTATCCAGTCAAATAAACCTAAAGGTCTTGGATATATAACTCTCTCCCTCTCAAATAACAATCACTGGTTAAAGATGGAGAACGAAATGAGAGCCCATGAATTCCACTATTCTGAAATCATAAATCTTGATCAGAACATCCAATTCGCCTATAATATCAAAAGAGGTACAGGTATTGATGGAAACGTCGATGGGATTCTATATAAAAACGTCTTCGCTTCCTATGCTCACTTGCACGCTATTTCATCACCACAATGGGCTAAATCTTTTGTTCAGTTCTTAAAAGATATCAACTATCACTCTTAATTTGTCCATCAATAAAATAATTCTTCTTATGAAAAAAAATAGATAAAGGCAAACATCCTACTAGAATAGTGTATTGGATAATCAAATCATAAGGTCTAAGTGCTATAAATCCACCCCCGACAAAACTCCTTGTAAAAAATATATACAGCGAGAGAAGAAGTATTCCAATATTCATATAAATTGTTCCAAAAAGGATTAATAAAATAGGTAGTTTAATAAATACTTCTGGATAAGATAATACTAGAATATAAAACCCCAAATAGCTCTTCTCAAATACGTTTCTTCTGCTAAATAGAGTCCATACCCCGGCAGATAAAAATATTGACAAAAAAAATATCTTTATATACTCTTTCCACCCTAATATAATCGATCCACCAAGAAATGAAAATACGTTCTGAAGCCAATCAGAATAAATAGATTGATTAAACACAAATTCCAGATAACCTGGAAAAATATCATATCTAAATAAAATAGGGACAATAAATACACTAATCCCAACTAAAACAGGAATAACAACATATCCCTTCAATTGATTAAATAACAAAGAAAAATACATAACCGACAAATCATAAATACCCAAAGCCAAACTAAAGATCAAAGAAGCAAAAACCCTTTTCTGATAAACTATCAACACACTACAGATAATTATTATCATATTCCATAAAATAAGAGGATCCATATTGCCATATAAATAAAATATCACAAAGGGATTCCACCAGTACACTAAAGGAATTTCCCTTTCAGTCCTAAAGATGTTTAACAATTTGACCAATAAGAAATAGATCACAGATTCTGTAATTATTGTTAATATGAGGTAGGACAAATGATTATCTTTAAAATATCTGCCAAGAATATGTCCAAAATAACCAATCCACTCATTCGAAGGTAAAATCCATAGTCTGATCCCATAATAATCAACCACAGATATCTGATAAATAATAATCACACGATAAACCAATCCCATACCATAGATAAACCAGATAATCCATCGGTTATCCTTAGCCGAATTAAATAGAATTATTAATTGGATACAATAAATTATGGATAATGATATCTTAATACCAGCTGAGAAAGGGGGAATAACAATATAATAAACTAAAAATACCTGAATAACAGAAAGAAATAATATCCCACTGAGGAATTTTTCCTGTCTGATAAATAACAATAAATCTTTCATAATATTTTATTAAAACATTTTCCGATAGAATATAAATAATTTTACTCTAAATTTCCCATTCAATGGATATATTATACACTAAAAATCGTTAATCTCAAAATCCTCTTAACAGAACTGTCATGACGAGCTTATCGAATTATCAACTACAAAACAATACTATCAATGCCAAACATCAGTTACCAAAAAAAGTAGACAGATCAATAAATGTATTTTTTATTAAATTAAAGAAAAATAATTTTCATTTGATTAAAGCCAGAGACTTAAATTATCGAAAAGACTTATAAAACATGAAGAAATCATTTGAGGTATATACATGAAAAAAATAGCTATAATCCTTACATTTCTATTAATTATCAGTTCTTACAGTGGTTTTGCTCAAGAGGATAAAACATCAAAGGAAACAAGTAAATCAGAAAATACAGAACTCCAAAAAGAATTAGGCTTAACAGACACTGAATTTACAAAAAAATATATAGAAAAACTAGGGAGTGCCAACGACGACTTTTTGTACCAATCTTATATCACATTTGAAGATACAGAAGTAAAAATGGCTATTCTAAAACTCAGCCAAAAAAAAATATCCAATCCCACAATCACAAAAATATACCGCACAGCTCTCGAAGAAGGTATCTGGAACGAAAATCAGGCTAAAAAACAAAACATTTCTGATCAATGGAAAGTAAGAGCATCAGCAGCCTACTTTATCCACGAAAATGCAGGCTCCGTCACCAGTAATAAAAATCTTAAAGTGATGTTTACTCGAATCCTCATTGCAAGAATGTATTTGGATCCAGAAGAGCGATGCCGTGCTATGGCTGTATTAACCCTTGCAAAGCTCTACGAAAAAGATTCTGAAACAAGCGAATCAAAATCATATAATCTTCATACCCTTAAAAAAGAAGTTATCGTAGATATCATCACCGATCGTTTAAGAAGAGTTAGTATTTCCGATCAATTCTTGTGCTGGGCTCTCGTAAAATCTCTTGGATATTTAAAAAGTAAACGAGCATTTTTCATCCTTCTTGAAACCAGAAAACGAGGATTTAACATTAAAGTGATGTTAGAAATCAGTAAATCCATGCAAGCCATCGTTGGATCTGGAAGTACGGGTGGAAACTCCTCAAGCGGTGACAAAGACAAAGAAGATAACAAATAAACATCAGAGAACTACTATAAGTAACTCTTTTAATAGTTGGAATCGAATGATCAAATTGAAGAAATCATAGATCTTACAAAGATTTCAACTATAAAAGAATCCAACCCAAAAATCTCCATCGTCCAAACCCCAATAAAATCTTTATACCCCCTGTTGAAAGATAATCTATTTTACGATAAATAATTTGATTAATTTATTCTATTAGTATATCTTTAATTTAACAAATAAAGAAGGATATCATGATGAAAAAATCATTTATATTAATCCTCACCCTTGTTTTAATAATTTCTGTATCCGGAGAGGATATCAAAGGAGAAGAAAGCTCAAAACTCCTGACAGAAGAGCAGTTAAAGAAAGAGGCGATCTATGCTAGTCTCGAAGAAGCCCTCAAAAACCCTTTGAAGGTCTATAAACTGGATTTATCTGGAAAGCAACTTACCCAATTGTGATATTATATTTTAATAAAGGAAAATTATATGTCAGTCCCTAAAATTATTATCCGGGAAAAAGTCCTAACAATCCTATTAGCGAAGGATGAGGGGAATTATTGTGCTTATTGTCCTGAGTTGGATATTGTTTCTGAAATGGAAAACCCCGAAATAGTTATTGAAGACATGATCGAGGCTATTAAGGAATATTCGGAAGAATACATGCAGAATATTGAGTTATATACAAAGAGTCCCAACCGAGCCCACCACCTGCCCTATGTTCAGACCATATCAAATTGTAAAAATGATTGGGAGTTAAGAATGCTCATGGAAATCAAACATGGCTTCATACAGTTATGATCAATTTAGAAAAGTATTAATGAAAATGGATTTTATGTTAATCCGTACAAAAAAACACGAAACATGGCGTAAAATTCTAACCAATAGTGATATATTAAGAGTTAGAATCAGCCATCAACACGGAAAGGATATTCCAAAATGGTTATTTCATGAAATGTTAAGACAAGCAGGTCTTGACGAAAGTACTTTTAAGAGTCTGCTCGATGAATAATTACCTAAATGAACACAAAGACTATTTTGGTTCTTCATACCCAAATTACAAATATTTTAATTAAAACATATCTATCGAAAGCCCATTTTTATCAGGAATTGGAAACATATTTTTTTTTGAAAGATAATCTATCCTGCCTATAAAAATCAACAATCTATTAATCCATTGAATTCACAGGACTTATAACTGTGATCTCAGATACACTGAAACGAAACAACATCGGAATCAGAAATTTTAGTTCCGATACTTGTCGGGTGTGTTGGCTGTGAATTAAAAGAGTCTGATTAGGGGCAGAATTATTTTTGGGTATCTTTATTTTCTTCAGGTTTTTTAGCATCACCCGTAGGATGATCCTTTTTGGATTTCGTTTCTTGTTCCCTCTCTTTTTTTGATTTATCTGCGGCTTTCTGCATCATATCCTGAGTTGCTTTCATCATAGGTTCAAAATTTTTCATAATGTCTTTTTGTATTTCTGAAAATTTCTTAGGGTCTGTTTTCTGTAAGTTTTCAGGATAAGCTTTGATTTTGGCATCACCCTCTTTTCTATCTTTGTATCCATGAGCTTTATAGAGTTCGTCTAATTTTACTTGGACTTTCTTCATATCCTCAGGGGTTTTAAGCGACTTCAAAAGCCTTTCCAATAGCATAAGAAATAGAAATTACTTTATCACCATCTGTTTTTGAATTATTAGTAACAGATTTTGATTTAGCATTCTTCGAAGCGTCCTGGATTTTTTTCAACAGGTCACGGGATTGTTTTACTGCGGGATACTCATTTCCATAGGTCTTTTCATAGATATCGATGGCTTTGAGGATGTGTGTTTCAGCGGATTTTAAGTCCTTGAGATAGTAATAGGCTATGGCCAGATTATAATGGGTGTTGGCAAGTGAGGGATGATTCTCATTGAGAGTTTTTGTCAGAATAGCTAAAGCTTTTTTTAGGGAATCAAGTGCTTTATTATATTGACCCTGAGAGGAATAGAGAACTCCAATATTTTGATAAGTCTTGGCTGTGGAGATGCTATTTTCTCCTAATGTCTTCTGGTAAATCTTGAGAGCGGTTACATAAGATGTCATGGCTTGCTGATAGTTATTCATCTGGACATAGATCCATCCCAAATCATTGAGAATCGTTGCTGAGTAGGGGTGTTCCTTGCCATATATTTTCTCATAGATGTGGAGAGCTGTTAGGTAGTGTTTTATAGCTGGATCAAACTGCTTATTATCAGTATAAACATCTGCTATCTTCCTATTGGTATTCGCTATTGAAGGATGATCCTTTCCAAGTGCTTTTTCATAAATCTTTAGTGCTTTATTGTGGTACTCAAGGGCTTTGTCATATTGCTTCAGATGTTTTAAAACAGTTCCAAGATTATTATAGACCGTCGCTAAATCAGTATGGTCTTTACCTAATTTGCTTTCTAAAATGATCTGAGATTTGTTATAGTAGTCCAGAGCTTTCTCATACTGGGCTAACTCCAGATAGAGAGATCCGAAGTTATTATACGTGAGAGCTATATTGACTTGATGTTTTTTATTATTTTTTAAAAAGATAGTTAGGGATTGATTGAAATAATCCTTGGATGATTTGTAATTGTTTGTAATCAGATGCATTAATCCAATAACATTCATTATCTTCGGGATCTGCAAATTATTTTGGGGATAATAGGTTTTTTCTAAATATAAAGCCTTTTCATAATAAATTATAGCTGTGGCGTATTCTCTTTTCTCTTCATAAATTATCCCGATACTATATAAAGTGACAGCGACTGCCCGATGATATTTTCCAAGATGTTTCTCTTCGAGGAGGAGGAGTTGTTTGTATAATTCCAGTGATTTATCGTATAGACCCTTATTTAAATGGTCTATTGCATTTTTACGGATTTTTTTCATTTCATTGTATATCTTTGATTTTTTTATGTAATCCGAATATTTTATGTATTCTTTATTTCTTGACGTGGGTAAATTAGACCAGGAATAGGATAGATTCGTTAAGGAAATAATGATAATTGTTAATAAAATAGAAAGATATAATTGTGGCATTTTTTGGTTAAGAGATTTTATGTTCACGTTGTTCTCCAGAAGTCATAATGTAATTTATGTAATAAATATGATATAATCACTTTTAATAAGCATTATTATAATGTAACGTAATCATCGGAGTATTTCTTTGATTTATTAATCATTTTAATGATAACTGTTTGATAATTCTCTGTATATTAATTTTTAGAAGATGAATTTCATAGGGATTTTGAGGTGAAAATCAGATTATTCTATATTTGTTGAACTGTGGAAAGGAAATTAGAAGAGTGGTTAATGGACATATACTCTTGGAACACGTTTGCTGATGTTTGTGAGGATTTCATAGGGGATGAGACCTGTTTTTTTTGCGATTTCCTCTTCTGTAATACCCTGTCCAATGAGGATTACATCATCTCCTACCTGAACATTATCAATGTTAGAGACATCAATCATGGTATAGTCCATACATACTCTCCCGACTATAGGTACTTTTGTATTATGAATCATCACTTCCCCCTTACTGGATAATAAAGTAGAGTATCCATCCGCATATCCTACTGGTAGTACAGCTATCTTTGAATTACTTTTGGTGATAAATGTCCTTCCATAGCTAACTCCATGATCTTTCGGCAATGATTTTAATGATGCAATCTTCGTTTTCAGTGTAACTACCTTATCAAGTTTAATTTGAGACTGGGTGTACTGGGACGGATAGCATCCGTATAGCATTAATCCTGGGCGTACCGCATCGAAATGGCTATCAGGAAAGTTGACAATCCCGCTGGAATTAGCCAGATGACATATCGGTGATTGGCTGGAGAATTCTTTATATTGACGGATTAATTGGGAAAATAATTTTATCTGGTGGTTGGTGAATTCTCTGTCTGGTATATCAGCACTGGGAAAATGGCTATAGATCCCCTCTATTTTAAGGTTATTAAGGTCATACACCTGTTGTATAAACTGGAATGCCTCATGAATAGGAATTCCAAGACGTCCCATACCGGTATCAATCTTGATATGAACAGGAATTTGAAGATTTGATTTATAACCATAGTCGTTGAGAGCCTTTGCCCTTGGAAGATCAATAAGAGAAGGTGTAATGGAATGTCTGATGATTTCAGGAATTTCCTCCTCATAAAATGGGGAGAGCATGAGGAGTTTCGTATTGATATTATTTTCACGGAGTGCAACCGCTTCCTGTAATAGGGCTATAGTAAATATAGAAGTTCCATGATCCATAAGAGCTTTTGTTATAGGGATAGAACCAAGACCATATCCGTCAGCTTTCACTACAGCAATGATTTGTTTGTTATTAACAATAGATTTAATCTTAGTTATATTGGATAGGATAGATTTGATATTAACAATAAGCTGGGTGGAACGCATAAGCATTATCCAAAGACTAATTCCTTTCCATTAAATATTGGACCTTCTTTGCATACTCTGACATAGCCCTTTTGGGAAGGGAATACACATCCAAGACAAACCCCAAAACCACAGCCCATATGGTTATGAATAGAGACTTCACATGGATTCCCAGTACTTATAGAATAATCATTCACTGCTTTCAACATAGGAATAGGTCCACAAGCGAATATAGTGTGGTCACTCGTTAATATATCTTTCAACGGGGCGATTACATTGCCCTTCATACCACAAGTTCCATCGTCTGTGGTGATTATAGGTTTCATTCCATAGATAATAAAATCATCGTCTGCAACGACATCATTTTTAGATCGATACCCCAGAATAACATCTACGGGTATACCCTTTGCTAATAACCTTTCTCCAAGAAATAATAATGGGGCATTACCAATTCCTCCGCCAATTAATAGGGCTTTTTTTATGGGTTGTTTATAAGAAAATGAGTTTCCAAGGGGACCAAGGGTATTAATATACATTCCTCGCTGCTTCTGGGCAAGAATTTGTGTTCCTTCTCCAATGACTTCATAGAGGATTTCGATCAGAGTACTCTCCGTTCGGTAGATACTAAATGGTCTTCGTAAGATTGGGTGGATAGTATTTTCAACCTGGATATGAATAAATTGACCTGGTTCCGCCTGACTTGCAATTTCATGAGACTGGATAATCATCCTATAGAAACGGTTTTTCAGGTGTTCATTCTTAATTATTTTGTACTCATTCAGAAACATGACGAAAATATATTAAAAATGATTTCATTTGTACACAATTCTTTGTAATTTCATATTGAGAATTTCATTTAAATGATCCCATAAGGCTTAAGACTAGCTTAAAGAAGGATTTTCCTGATCTGGTCAAAATTATCTGCGGCATAGTGAGGGGTTTCATTGTCATTAATAGGTTCCCGCATAGAGATGTTGTGCTTATGGACGTGTGGCAAATAAGATTTTAGTGTATCATTTATTGGAAGATCTTGTACCTTATCATATACATTCAATTTTAAGTGAATAGTAAGGAATCCAAGGGATTTTGCAGGGGATATATCATTATCTACGCGGTCCCCAAGCATGATCGAATCTTCAGCTGATGTATTCGCTATATTTAAAGCCCATTGAAAGAAATTAATATCTGGTTTCTTCATTCCAACAGCATCAGAAAATCCAAGAACCTTGAAATGCTTTAATAAATCATGTTCTTCAAGTACGTCCTGGCATTCCTTCGGCTGATTAGCAATGATACCCAAATTATACTTCTCAGCACACATTTGAACCAAATCTTTAGCTCCAGGGATGAGTGGATTTAATTCCTTCCATCTGGGGAAACCTTCTTTATTGTATGATTCACGTAAATCATCCGCTTCTTGTTCTGACATATATTTTAGGGCAAGAGATCTGGGGAGAGTACTTTTTCGTTCTCTGAATAGTCGTCCTCTTTCTTCGAGGAATTCATCAAAGGACAAGTCATAGCCCATTTTTAGAATTGCATCATGAATTTTTTTGTATACAAAAGCAACACCGGGATCATCATTTAAAATAACATTTCCTACATCAAAGAACAGCCATTTTCGGGATTTTATCAAAGAATACCTCATTAAATAACTTTTCAGGTAGTCATAAAAATAATTGATTTTATTACAAGTTTGTTAAGAAATGATAACTTGTCACCAACCAGTCCATTCATGGGAGAAAGATGGGAGAAGCATGGGAAAAAAACAGGGACGTATTATTCCTAATCAAGACTTTTTAGTCGGAGTTATTTTATCGTCCTCTTGCCTGAGAAAAAGATCTTTCAATATCTTCTCGGATAGTAGCCCTTCTACGCTCAAAAGAAGCAAAGGCTGTGTCGTGAAATCCTTTAGAAATACTGTGTAAGAATTCATTAAGTACACCAGCCATTCCATAGAGAGTCGATTGTAATTTCTTTATACTCACAATATCAATATCTAACAATAATCCAGGTAGAATATGATGTGGATTTATCTCATAGAAAAATTGATTGAATACCTGTTCTAATCGTTCAAGACGTTTAGCAAGGACAATCCGCTCAACTGGATTTTGATGTCCATACATAGACTGGATTTTATTGCTAATTTCCTTTAATAAATTTTTTTCATATTGGAAATCATATTCATAAGTTCTGTTTTGAGATTCGATTTCACTCTCTTCTGGTTTTACAAAATAAGTCTCATTCCATTCTTTGATTTTCTCATCCTCTTCAAAATCAGGATTTTCACGTCTTTTTATATCTAGGATGTGTCGTTTTACACGCTGAAAAAGATCTTCAAAATCATTAACAGAGCGAAAGCTTTTTTTAGTCTCATAGAGAGTTTGTACAACATCAGATAGTTTAACAATCTCATTTTGCAATTCACTGGCTTGTTTATCGTAAGCCTCTCTCAACAATACAAGTTGTTCCTGATCATAGAAAGTCAACTGGATAGAATAACGCTCATCAGGGAGTCTTTTACTACTGGTGTTTTCATATTCTCTGATAGTAAGGGATCTGGCGTTCTTAAGATTCTCGATGTACTGATAGCCCATTTTACTGCTATCTAAAATAGAAGTCAGTGTGTTGACAGCGGTATTGAAGCCACGATTCTTAACATTCTCAGAATCCAAAATCTTTTTAATGTTTTCACGAATATTGAGAGAATCGAATTCATCGGAAGATATATCAGATCTAAGCCCAGATAATTTATCCAATATCCTTTTATTTATATAATTATAACGAAGAGACGACTCATTTTCGTTCTCATCATCGGTGTATTCAGTCACCATACTTATTTTCTTGAAAATGACTTCCTGAGTGGATAATTCCATATCACCGCTTTCAATTAACTCGTCCTGAATGGCATTGATTTCATTTTCAATCCGGTTTTCTATATGCTTAGAGATAACGTCCTTAATAATATAATCATAAGTCCCCTGGAAATGGAATATAGGGCTGATCAACTCGCTTTCAAGGACATTAATTGATAATTTTACATTATACACACTTTCTGGTCTTTGTGGATCATCTTTAAAAGAACATTTAACAATTGAATAAGCATTCTCACCGCGAACAGCTGCACCAACATAAGTTCTTTGACGGAGGAGAGCATTGGTTTCATTTTCAAGTTCTGTAACCCCTCTTTGAATATGCCCCTGAAGGTGCCCATACATATTAACAACTGATTTCTCCATCTCACTGGTGTTGAACTTATCAATTCCACCCAGTTTATCAAGGATATCAGTAATTTCCCGTGGGGTATACCGTGCCAGATTGCGATATTCTTCCTTGTCAATGAAATCTCTTGTCTTCTTGAGCATCTCATCTTCAACGGTGTTGATATAGCGGTTGAACATATTTTGATAAGTGATATTCACATAATTATATAACTTATCTTTAATACTTGCCATGACTTCTTTTTTTTCTAGAACTTCTGGTGGGAGCTTGGTGAGAGAGCTATTAATTATTTTGTCAATCTCTTCATCTATTATCAAACGGGCTTCAGAAAATTTATCCCGTCCTTCCTGCAATAGACTATTTCTTGAGCCAACTGCACTGGGTTTCTCAGGGTGGAAGATATTTGGTCCTCGTAAGAATTCATCATTAGCCATGCTAGCTCCTTGTCTGTGAAGAGTATTTTTAGAATGTCAATAAGAGTCATATCATCGGCTTCTCCCTAGGAATAACTCAAGGTGACATTAACATAATTTAAATCTTAATCCATTTTATCATATCAATAATAATGACTATAATAATATTATTTTTACAAATGATGTCAAGTAAAATATCCATTCTTTGATAAAATATCTTTTAAAATATAGAATAAGGATATGATATTTAATGATATGAGATTATAATATTTGACAATTGAGAATAGGGGTTGTGAGTTCTAATTGACATATCGATAAGTGGACAAGATAGATGACACGATAAATATTCTAAACTCCTATCTTCAAGGACTTCTGACCATTGTTTATTGCCTCGGGAAATTCTTTTTCAAATTTATTCATCGGGTGAAGATTAGTTAAATATTTAGGGTTATATTTTAAGAAATCTTATTAAATTTAGAAAATTATAGGTATGTTTTATTATGGAAACCAATTCAGAAGATACATCATTCAAAGATGAAATTATAGTCTATTACGATGGAGAGTGCCCATTTTGTCAGAATTATTCTGAGTATTTGTATCTTAAGAACAATTATAGCTTCCAAATCCTTGATGCCCGGCAATATCCTGAGAAGATGAAGGAATTCTATCAAATGGGATATGATATTAATACCGGGATGATACTCTCTTACAATAATCAGTTATTCGTGGGTCGTAAGGCTGTGAACAAGATTGGTAAATTAAGTCATAAAATCCGCCTGAAAGATAAGATCCTGGATGCCATCCTGTCCAATCGTTACGGGATGATTATCCTCTATCCTCTGATTAAGGGCATGAGACGACTTGTTTTATTGTTTCTTGGGGTGAAGAAATTTAATCACAATACCCGCATTCCATGAAATAGCCTTTTTCTATAGAATATTAATTGTAAATCATTCTTGTTTTGGTAGGGTGAAATGGAAGGTGGTGCCGTGATTCAATATACTCTCACAGTGGATTTCCCCGCCATGTCCCTCGATAATCCGTTTTGTGATACCAAGACCTATCCCAGTGCCCTTCTCTCCTTTCGTGGTGTAAAATGGTTGCCAGATATTGCTCAGGCGGTTTTGATCCATGCCAATCCCGTTATCAATGATCTTTACAGCAATATAATTTTCCTGATCCTTTGTTTTGATTATGATTTCACCAACTATTTTTTTGTCATCAATTGCGTGAGCTGAATTCCTCAAGAGGTTTAACATCACCTGGATGATTTTATTTTTATCCACCAAAACAATTATGGGTATTTTTTCTTCGTATTGGATGGATTTATTTTTGACATCCGGATCCATTTTAACAAGGGCGATGCTCTCTTCGATAATATCCTGTATGGAATGGGGTTTTATGGTATAACTAATTTCCTCGTTCTTGGCAAGTGCCCGGACTTCATCGACCAGACTGCTTATTCTATCCCGACTGTCGTAAATATATTTCATGTACAAACGTTCATTATCTGTAAATCTGCTTGAAATCAGTTCTAGAAAGCTGATACTATTTAACTGGTTTTTCACTTCATGAGCTAGACCGGCTGTAAGACTACCTACTACTGCTAGTTTCTCCTGCTGGATGAGTTTTTCTTCGTATTGAACAGCTTCACGCACAGTGTTTTGGGCATATTGTGTGATTTTATACATTGTATATCCAATGATAACAAAGAATATCAGGTTTGTAAAAATATCTCCAGGATGAATCCCTTTTCCAAAATAAACATCCTTGTACTCCCAAGTGATAATAGACCTTTTATCCAGGAAAGCTAGGATGACAAATATGACTTCAATAATTACACGCCCCACAGTGATGATAACAGGATAGAGGGGATAGAGTGTAAGTGAAGTTATCACTAGATCTACAAAAAAAAATAGATAGGTATTGATTTTAATAAAAAAACTGAGTGGAACTTGTTCGTATCCCCCTAAAACCAGATACCATGAAAGAGGTACTCCAATCATGAGGGTTATATCCATGACACACCCTATGACCCCATAATGAGTGATATAACGATAATAATCATGGGATAATTTTTTAAGGATTATTATTGAAACTACTATTTCACAAGATATGAGGCTTAAGTTAATAATAAAACTGTAAATATCCTGAGAAGTAATACTGATTAAAAAAATTCCAATGGTACTGATAATAATTCTAAAATAATACGCAATTCGGAGTCCTTTTAATTGTCTTTGGAATAATAAATCCTCTGCGATGCTCATAAGCCCTCATCTTTAAACATAAATGAATATACTATAAAGAGTTTATATCGACTTTGACGAATGTTTTTTTCAAGAGTCCTGTATTACCTCACTTTGCGGTTGGAATATTGATTGAGTTGGAGTTCATAGGCTAAGCGGTGATAGTTTACCATGGAATGTAGGACAATCCCTATGGTCATAAATAATAATGAGAAAATCATAAGTCCTGTAGAGAGGATCGCAAGGGGGATACGACCGATATAATTTGTGAGAAAGTATTCATAGACAACCACTGCTCCCATACTCAGACCCAACAGAGAGAAGATCAATGAGAATATTCCGAAGAAGAATAATGGGCGGTAACCCTTTAAGAGGACAAAGATTAATTTTAATACGCGATATCCATCAGCAAAGGTATTTAACTTGGATTCACTTCCCGTTATGCGATCTTTATAGCCTACCGGGTGTTCTATGATATGAAATCTCTTATCCAGGGCATGAAGGGTCATTTCCGTTTCGATTTCAAATCCTGAGGTCATGATGGGATAATTCTTAACAAAACGACGGGTAAACACACGATAACCACTCATGATATCTTTTAATCGGCTTTTGAAGAAGAAATTAATAAGATTTCTCACCAGATTATTTCCAAAGGAGTGGAAGGGACGTTTATTTTCAGAATGATAATTCCCATTGGATAATCGATCCCCGACAACCAGATCGCATTTCTTTTTTAAAATGGGTTCTAACATTTGGTGGATATTGGAGCTATCGTAGGTGTTATCAGCATCTGTCATAATATAGATATCTGCTTCAACGTACTGAAAAGCTTTTCTAATAGCATATCCCTTTCCCTGACGTGATTCAAAGAGAACTTCACCCTTACAATTGAGATTAATCAATATTTCATTGGCAATTTCAGAAGTCTTATCCGATGAATTATTGTCAATGACGTAATACCATGCGTTGGGTAATTCTTTATGGAGATTTATAAGAGTCTCCCGAATTGTTAATTCCTCGTTGAATGCAGGGATGATGACTGCGATGACAGGATTTTCCATTGTGTGATCCTCATAACCTGTGAGATTCATAAAATATACTAAAATATTATCTTGTATGCGATATTTTTAAAACAGCCTATATTCATTTTGTTGCAGCCGGAATATCCAGAGCATAGATAGATCCAGCAAAGTATAAATATAATTTCGATTTTTCGTGGAATAAATAGCGTATTAAGGATGTTTTCATAAAAATATTTAGATTCGTAGAAGTTTGAAGCTCCCATTCCTTGTTTCCTGTATTCGTATCAAATGAGATGAGGTGTCCTGTATTGCTGGATACCAGTATAGAATTATTAATAAATGCGGGTTGACTGATATAATCTCCTTTGAATCCAGCATAAGACCATTTTACTTTGCCAGTATCCTTATCAAAGGCATGAAACGTCAGGGATATGGGGTGATTTTTTTGATCCATAAAATAACTGCTGATGCTCCCGAGAAACAATAGGCTGTCTTTGGATGATAAGTTTAAATAATTCCTGGAATAATGATCGTATCCGTTATCCATGACATGATAAGAGATTTGATCTATCTGTTTCTCTGAAAGATTTAACCGACGAATGATATAATTTCCATTTCCAGTTGTATTAAAATAATAATAGGATGTTTGGATATAATCAGGGAAATCTCTTGTGCTGGGATGAGAGATCTCTCCAATGCGTTTTCCTGTAGAATAGTTTATAGCAAAGAGTTTTTCAATGGTCATATAGATCAAGTATTTTTCATCAATTATTTTATGGAAATTTCCCGGGGTATTTTGACTCCAGATGATCTTTCCCGATGATTTTGATATTAAATAAGTATTGTCTCCATTGTTTAGAAGGATATTTTTTTTATCGCTATTAAGAATTCTTGTGGATTGATTAGATAATATTGAAATCTGCCATGTGATATTTCTTTTGTGAGAAGAGAAGGCATAGAATTGTTTATCGTATTTTACATATAAGAAATCTTCATCGCTATCGATAATATGTAATGGTTTTTTGGATGTGAATAAAATGGGGATATTGATCTGAATAGTTTGTCCATACAGGGTATTGATTGCATGTAAAGTTGAATTGTCTGATAAATAAAAGATATTATGTTTTGTTTCAAATAATTTTTTGTTGGGATGTCTTATCTCCCAGAGTATTTTGTTAGACTGGGTATTCAGTGCAAGAAGATTTGTATATTCGCTCAACTGAGGATTTTTATTGAGCTTCTGTAATAAAACAATGGTTTGATCTTTTTTTACACTGTTATAGGGTACATATTTTCCATTAGGAAGAGATATTATAGCCCTTTTAGAGGCAATATCCAGTCCTTGAAATGAGGTATTATTATTATAGTATATAATATTCTTTTTGATAAAGGGTTGTATATACGAATCGAGGAAATCTTTTTTATGATAAATCATTTTACCAGTAGTGATATTGATGGCGAGGAGTGAGAGTTCTTTGTGATCCTTTATGCGGGATTCAAGAAAACAATAAATAATATTCCCTTGTTTTAAAAGGAGTTGTGCCTTTCCATAACCTGAATATATTTTCCATAATACCTTAGGTACCGGGGCAAGCTTCGATATTTTCTGTGGTAATGTTGGATTTTCTGTGGATGATTTAGAATTGTTTTCAGAAGATATTTCCACATTATGGATTTTCTTATTACAAGAAAACAGGATCAATAGGAGGATAAGATATAATAATTTCTGATTCAATATACTCTTGTCAAGATATTTATTTACCATGGGTGACTATTTAATTTCAGGCAGTGCTGGGGTAATATCCTTGTAACTTGGTTTCTTTTCAAGATTCAACAAATATTTAGCCATTTTCATAGTGGATCTGTTAATCAATTCCTGTAGAGTATAAATAAATATCCCTTCATTTTTTAGCAATTTTAATTTCCGAGCAACAGAACGATAGGTTTGAAACACATTGGAAGATATATAGACCTTATTGGATTTGGCATCAATAAGACGGAGCTGTTCACGCTTACTCAGATCAATATAAAAATATTCATAGCTGATTAACACATGGACATCCAGTTCTAAAATGAGATTATATTTTTGATCAGCAATTGTGTCAGGATACTTTCTTCGGACATATTTGATATATTCATTACTTCGGTCTTCATATTTATCAGAAAATATATCTATATCCAGGCGATGTTTAGAATCATATTTATATATTTCTTTCACCAATTTTTCACGGAAATTCGATATGAAATCGGTATTTTTAATTAAATCATTGACCTTCTTATCCGGGGGATATTCATCATCGTCAATGGTGTCAACAACTAATCTCACCACGAAGAGAACTTTATTTTTATTCTTTAGATAGGAGAAATCTTCACTGGGTATAAAATCGGGTTTCTTTTCTGAACATGAAATGATTAATATAACAAGTAATAAAATTAGTATGGATATGGTATTTTTCATAATATAAAACCCAAATTACTTTTGAATCTATCTAATAATATCATTCTATGGACGGAATGGCTTATCCCAACTAATTCCTAATGATGCACGAATTGATGGATTCTGATTATGGAGAAAATTATCTCAGGTAAATTATAATAATTTATTAATAAAGTCAAATTATCTCTTTAATTTCGGTCAAAATATAATTATTAGTTCAATTTTTTATCTATCAACTAAATACTATATAAAGACAGACTTCTTGAATATATTAATTTCTATAAGAAGTAGGTAATTTTCCTATGAATTATAATAAGATAACAGGTGATTCAATAATTTCAAGGGATTTTTGACAATTTCTGAAAATTATGATATATTCAATGACGTCACAGGAATATATACTCGTAAATAACTAGTAATTAATTCACGAAACAAGATTAAAAATAATCATAAATCATTCGATCAATATAAAAAATCATCATACAAAATGAATATTTGTTGATTTAAATTTCTATAAAAAAGGTTATTATGCTAATTCAGGGTAATCAGATTACAAAGGGATTTGGTGGGCGAATTCTTCTGGAAAATCTCGATATTCACGTCACAGCCGAGCAAAAGATCGCTCTCATAGGGCAAAACGGCACAGGGAAGACAACTTTACTCAATATATTAATGGGTTTGGACAATGATTTCGGTGGATCTCTGCAGATGTCAAAGCAGTGTAGAATAGGTTATCTTAGTCAGGGTGTTAATTTATCGAAGGACCATACGTTATTTGAAGAATGTTTAAGTCATTATTCCGACCTGTTAAAAATAGAAAATCAAATCAGCGAAATAGAAATCCTAATGTCCCAAAGACCAGATGACCTCTCGATTCAGGAAAAATATGGTTCACTCCGCCATGAGTTCGAGGAGAAAGATGGATATAACATAGAAAATAAGGTTAAACAGATACTTACAGGACTTGGATTCCCTGAAAAGGACTGGCATCGCTCCATAGGAACCATGAGTGGCGGGGAACAGAGAAGAGGATTCTTTGCTAAACTCCTTTTAGGGGATTATAATCTTCTTATCCTTGATGAACCAACAAACCACCTCGATATATTCTCTATTAAGTGGCTGGAAGGATTTTTAAGGGAATACAAAGGGGCTCTTTTAATGGTATCCCACGACCAGACCTTTATTAATGGTATTGTAACAGAAACTTATGAACTCATCGATAAAAAAATCGAAAAATATGCAGGGAATTATAATTATTATCTTATTGAAAAACAAAGACGATACGAAGCTCAATTGAAAGCATACGAACTCCAGCAGGAGGAAATCAAACGCACTGAGGATTTTATCAATCGTAACATCGCAGGTCAGAAAACAAAACAGGCTCAGAGTCGTCGTAAATCCCTTGAAAAAATGGATGTCATACAGCGTCCCAAGAAAACACTGGAGATTCGATTCCAAATTCCACCCCCTATTTCTTCTCATAATAATTTTTTAAAAATAAAGTCCCTCTCAAAATCCCATGGGGATAAGGTTATCCTGAATAATCTGTCATTTAATCTTGAAAAAGGGAATAAGTTAGCTCTTGTGGGTAGAAACGGATCAGGAAAAACTACTCTCATAAAAGAAATATTAAACACAAATTCCGATGATAGCCATATCCAAAAAAATAACCAGATACTACTATCCTATTTTTCTCAGGGTAGTACAGAAATGGATAATGAAGATACGGTATTTGATTTTATCCACAACGAAAATACAAAATTCACACACCAGCAAATCCGTGATCAGCTTGCCATCTTTCAATTTCGGGGTGATGATATCGACAAAAAAATTGGTATGCTCAGTGGAGGTGAGAAAACACGATTAGCAATACTAAAAACAATAATCAAGCCAACAGACTTATTAATCCTCGATGAACCAACAAACCACCTCGACTTATCCATGAGAAATATTTTGGCAACTGCATTGCGGAATTATTCAGGTACAATTCTCGTTGTATCCCACGACCGACATTTCCTGGATGAGTTCATTGACAGGGTATTTCTGCTTGTGGACGCAAAGGGTTATTTCTGGACAGGCAATTACACAGAAAATGAGGATAAGATCGTAGAAGTAGTCAAAGGAATTCGTAGAGACGATAAGCTCCAATCTAACACAGACAACCAGTCATCACAGAAGAAAAAAAACGTGAATATGTTCAAAGTCCAGAAAATTGAAAAACAGATATCCCTTTTGGAAGATAAAATCCAATCCCTCACCACTCAAATGCATGATGAATCCGTCTATTCCAATTTTGAAGAACTAAAAAAAGTTGAAGAGCAACTATCCCACTCAAAACACCAATTGGAAGACTTCTACAACCAATGGGAAGACCTCCACTCAGCTAGCGAATAATAAAAAATCATATAAAATATCATAAGAAACAGCTACCCAATGGGAAAATCATGGGAGAAGTATGGGAAAAACTCTTGAGCTTTAAAAGACAATTTATAGCCCCGTCACCCTAAATCCCTTGAATATTCCTTCGCCCCTCAGGGGAGAAGGACAGGTTGCTCCTGACCTTTCCGAAGGGATGAGAGGTTTTACTCCCGTAGGGCGAGGCTTCAGCCTTGCATTACTCCTGTCACCCTGAGGCTCTCGAAGGATGAACCCCTATTCGGTCACTGAGCTTCGTTGAAGGGAACCATAGCAAAAAGGATTTCAGATATATAAGATAATCAGTAAACATTAAATTATAAAAAAAGTGATCTGTCTTTCTAGTCCAAGAAATAGTCCATGTAAAATAATCCGGAATCTTTTATAATAGAATACCCCTTGATATAGATTGTACTGCATATAGGCTCATCACCTTCCCAATCATCATGACAAATAGCTGTATAATTATAGGTAAGAAACCATGGCAGTGGTTCATTGGGGTTATCACGTTTCCAGCTACCTTCTTCACCTCCACCAAACACAATCTCGCTCATTGGATATGGTTTTATAACAAAATGGATACCAAAATCACCTTCATCATAGACAATGGCTGTCATTGAGTAAAATAGGGGTAGTAATATAGTCAGTATAAGCAGGATAATTCCGGTAAGAATGGATACCCGTTTTACCATAATATTATTCATTAACCTTCAATGCATTTCAAAATCAGATATCTGTTCACTAACACGTATTACTAATAATATATCCGACAATTAGGCAATTCTTTTTTTAATTCTGCTATTTGTTCACTATACACAAATTCGGAGCAAACATTACAAGCATTTTGATTATTTGAACTTTGGAGTTCAATCCAATTATTATCCATAATTTAGATAGATAATCTTAATCGGTCAAGCTTTGATAAAATATTTACACCTGTCATCTTATCCTGAAGATTTTTTGTCTCAATTCTCATATTGTATGAAAGAATTATGCTCTCAACCCCAGTTTATGACTTATTTTAACTTTTGTTACCGAAAGAATTTCCCCCGTTTCAACGCGAATTAATTTAATGATCATTTCATTGTATTTCCCGATTTTGTATAATTTACTGGAAATGAGCATCTTCGCTCCAATTAATTTCCCTATCTTCACAGATTTAGATTCATCGTATAATTCGCTGTTTTGTATAGCCTGCTCCTGAATTATTTTTTGGAGGAGTTCTCTGTCAATTAATTTAAAGACACGCTGCTGAGCAAAGGATAAGATGAGTTGTTCTGTAAAATATTCCGCATCCACTTTGAGAGAGGATGATTTCGTCGAGATGGGCAATACACTGGCAGGGGTATTTTGATCGATCGAAAGACTTGAATAATCAACCAACTGCTTGATGGCTTTTGAAAAGAGTTGATTCAGTGTATCTTTCTTGGTTTCCTTAGGGATTTTATGAGCTATAAAATATTCCTGACCGTCGTGAAGGGGCTGGTTGGTTAAATGACTTAATTCTTTTTTTGTGGCACGGATAACAATGCTCTCCAGTTTATCGACCTGATAATTTGCACCGGTATGATGACTGACACTGCCTGCACGACCTCCCTCACTCTCGCCCTTCTCACCATAGTGGAGAAATATATAATTAGCAGACGTGTATTGGGCTATCTGACGTAAAACAAATTCTCCCTGTAGGGGTAAACCCCCAGTACCAATGGTGAATAATTTAATAGCCTGTTGTTTTGCATCTCTGGAGGCATGGGCATAGGTATATCTCTGGCCGTAATCCAGGTGGGGTGGGGCATCGGTGATTATAAATCCAAGTCTGATACCATCTTTACGCCATTGTATTTTGTGGATCGTATCATAAAGGGCTTGCTGGAGATCTTCCGGGGCATCTCCTCCACCTGAGGCATCAATCTGGTCAAGATCTTTTCTAAATTTCTTGAGATTTGACGTGAGTGGGATAATTTTTGTGATATATTCATCTCCACGATCTTTGTATAACACCATCCCAAAACGCACACGAGGTTTTGAAGAGAAGTTCGATGCATTTAAATAGATGATATCAATCGTGGATTTCAGCCTCTGGATCTCTTTTCCCATACTCCCAGTGGTATCAAGGATGAATAACATATCCAGGGGGACATTTTGTATCTTTTTACGGTAGATGGGAAATCGAACAGTAATATTTCGATTACCGAATCGGTAGATTGTGAAATATTTTCTGTGATTATTATAAATTGCAAGAGCTTTATATCGATATTCTACGGTTTTCAACTCCCTTGGAAAGAATAGGAAAGTGCCGTCAGCGTAAGTTGTTCCGCTGTATACCACGTGATTTCTGGAATTATATATAAGTATTCTTGCGTTAGCCAGGGAATTGCCATTTCTATCTTTTAAAGATATGATAATTCTTTCGTTGATATTTAAATTATAGTAGGTGAGTTGGTGTTTAAACCGATTGATAAAATGGGCGAAATAATTAAATTGCTTGTTATCATCGACAAAACCTGCTTTCAAACCAGAATTACGGGGTCTGCTGTATGTAGTTCTTTTTTTTTCGTATGTTGGAGAATCTTCTCCTTTACCATCTCTGTCCGATTTTTCTTCATCAGACTCGGAAAATCCCTTTGTTGCGGCTGAGGAATCGTCTGAATCAGAGAATTCTTTTGATCTGCTAGATTTCTTATCCCTTCTATCCGTTTTTTTATAGTGTTTCCGATTATATTTTGCTGGTCGATCATTTTTTGTAGGGAGTTCATCAAATTTCTTTTGTTCCTCTGGTTTTCTTCCACTTTCTCCACAAGTGAAAAGAGATATAATTAATGATATAATTAATAAATATTTTGATAATTTCTTTAGATGTGTCATAAAAACCTCAGTGATGTATATAAAAGTATACATAATATTTTTCTTTAGTATATAATATATTATAACGCATGGAAACTTATATTCATAAAATAATGTATTTTTTTTGAAATAGAAAATGGTTTTTAATGTATTTTTTTTCGGAAGCTTGTTAATCTTTTGATAATATCTGGGGATAATTTTAAGTGAAGAAGTCTTATTCCTGAAGGAGAGGGCGTGTTAGGGAAACCCTTTGTCTGGATCTCCCTAACTTTCCGCGTTTGGGGGGAAAATTGAAGAGTTTTTGTAGAGATAATTTATAAACTAGCGTCAATAATATATAAGCAAGTGGTGTGCCAAGTTTATAATTTATGTTATATTTTTTAATATTATGGAATTATACTAAAATATGTAATCATAAGAGGATTGTTATGTGTAAAGTAGTCCTAAAATGATACACAGTGATGTAAAAATAGGACATTTTGACATAGGATCCTTCAGATGGATGATTTGGACATGAGATCATATTATGATGTTTTAACCCTCAGTAATTTTAGAATATATTTTACAGTGTGGCAAAGCAGTTTTCAGAGTTTCGAGGGTCTTTTTTGATATGGAATAAGAATAGATGTAAAGCTCCTTAAGATTATTTAGTTGGGATAAGTGTTTAATGCCCTTATCGGTGATTTCAGTGTTGGAGATATCAAGGATTTCAATATTATTTAAGATCTTAAGGTCTTTGAGTCCTTCGTTATCCAGCCAGGATTCGGCAAGGGATAGTTTTTTTAAGTTCTTCAGGGGCTTTAATAAAAGAAGTTCTTTATTGTATTTGCGGATAGGTGGACTATCATCCTGTTCAAATGGGTCTCCTCCTTTATAATTTCTATCAATATAATCAAAAAACGATGTTCCTTCAAGGTTCAGGGATTTAAGCTGTGTTAACTGGCTGATTTCATTAAAATTTGTAATCTGTGAATAACTCAAGTCGAGGTGTTCTACATTCTTCAATTGGGATAATTCTTTACCGGTGATTCCAGTACCTGAAAGATTGAGGGATTTTAAGTCCTTTAATTTTCCAAGATGGAGGAGGGATTTATCGGTGATTGTTGTGCCCTGTAGATCTAAATGATTTAACTGCTTGTAGTCCCTGACAACTTGTTCCAACTCCTCGTCCCTTAGGGGTAAGCCCTTGAAATCAAGATCCCTCATTTGAAATGCTGTTTTATATTGGAAGGATTGGGCTTTCATGGGATTGATGTATTTAAAAATATATTTCATGTAAAGATATCGTACCCTCGGATCCTGATTTCGTAATCCACCCAGATAGGCGGGGAGGGAACTCCATCCAAACAAATGAGTTCTCCTTCTGAATGAGGATTTTCGTGGTTTAAAATTATTAGTTCTATCATGGATGAATAGGAAAGTATCCAGGACAACAAGACGGAAAATTATCCTGTCTCCAGTGCGTATTTTTCTGATAAATTCATGAATTTTAATTCTAAATGGATCTTTATGAGTATAAGAAACCATCGAAAATGTGAGGATGAGTACTATAGTCAAGATGAGCAGAATATGTAATTTTTTCATCGTTGTCTCCGGGGACTTGATAAAATGATTTTTCGGCAAGTACTAACAGGATAGATAACCCCATATAAAATAATTTTTTTGTGATTTAGATCACAGATTATTTATCTCCAAATGAATATCCTTTCCGCTAGTATGAAAATTAAAGTAATTTGTAACAAGTACGTTACAAATTATTAAAAAAAATATGATTAATTTTAAATTAATATTAAATTTCATTTACAATTTTATGACTAATAATTTATTGGGGGTTTTAAAATGGACGTATCGAGACGAGATTTTATCAAAGCCACTGCAGCAACATCAGCAGCACTAGCGGTTGGTATGAATATCTCTGAACCACAAATGGCATTAGCTCAGAAAGCTGATTCAGATTGGAGATGGGATAAAGCAGTATGTCGATTCTGTGGTACTGGTTGTGGTATTATGGTAGCGACAAAGAATGATCAGATCATAGCTGTTAAAGGGGATCCTGCAGCTCCTGTTAATCGAGGACTTAACTGTATCAAGGGATATTTCAATGCGAAGATAATGTATGGTTCAGATAGATTGACAAAACCGTTATTAAGGAAGAATAGTAAAGGGGAATTTGACAAGCAGGGGAAATTTGTACCTATCGAATGGAAAGAAGCATTTGACATCATGGCATCGCAGTTTAAGAAGTACTATAGTAAAATGGGACCTACAGGAGTTGGAGTATTTGCTTCAGGACAATATACCATTCAGGAAGGGTATGCAATGGCTAAGCTCATGAAAGCTGGCTTCCGAAGTAATAACATCGATCCCAATGCAAGACACTGTATGGCAAGTGCTGTTGCCGCATTTATCCAAACATTCGGTATCGATGAACCATCAGGATGTTATGATGATATTGAGATCACTGAAACAGCTGTTACCTGGGGTGCTAATATGGCGGAAATGCACCCAATCTTATGGTCACGGGTTACAGATCGTAAATTGAGAGATCCTAAGCGGGTTAAACTTGTTAATCTCACCACATTCACTAATAGAACTTCAAACCTTGCAGATATAGAAATCGTTTTCAAGCCATCAACAGACCTGGCTATTATGAACTACATCGCCAGAGAGCTTGTATATAACAACCCAGGGTCTATTGATAAGGAGTTTGTAGACAAGCATTGCGTATTCTCAACAGGTTTTGCTGATATTGGATACGGACTTCGACCCAATGTCAATCATAAAAAATACAGTGACAAGGAAAAAGAGACTACTCGTCATGAAGCTGAGAAAGTACTTTCAAAAGAGGAAGGTACAAGCTTAGGTTACCTGGGTTATAAGGCTGGCGATAAAATGCAGATGAAGCATGCTGCTAAGGCTGGTGCACACTGGTTAATTTCCTTTGATGATTTTAAAAAAGGTCTTGAGCCTTATACTCTGGATTATGTAGCTAATTTAGCCAAAGGAAATCCTGATGAATCCATAGATGATTTTAAAAAGAAACTGAAAGCATTGGCTGATCTTTATATTGAGAAGAATAGAAAAGTAGTTACATTTTGGACAATGGGATTCAACCAGCATACAAGAGGAACATGGGTGAATGAACAGGCATATATGCTTCACCTCCTTCTTGGAAAACAAGCTATACCAGGGAGTGGAGCTTTCAGTCTTACAGGACAGCCATCAGCTTGTGGTACAGCTCGTGAAGTTGGAACATTCTCTCACAGATTACCTGCCGATATGGTTGTAGATAATCCCAAACATAGAAAAGTATCTGAAAAAATATGGAAGATTCCAAACGGGACTCTTAACCCTGTTATCGGTTCTCATATCACAAAAATACTGCGTGATATTGAAGACGGAAAGATCCGATGGGCGTGGGTCAATGTATGTAATCCATGGCATGATACTGCCAATGCTAATCACTGGATTGAAGCAGCTCGCAAAATGGATAATTTTATCGTAGTCTCAGACGGTTATGCCGGTATCTCAGCTAAAGTAGCTGATTTAATTCTACCTTCAGCTATGATTTATGAAAAGTGGGGTGCCTATGGAAATGCTGAAAGAAGAACACAGCACTGGAGACAGCAAGTTACACCTCCAGGCGATGCTATGCCCGATTTATGGCAATACTTGGAGTTCAGTAAACGTTTTACATTAAAGGAATGCTGGAAAGAATGGAAAGTAGGTAAAACAACTTTACCAAATGTTCTCAGTGATGTTTCCAAGCTTGGTTATAAAGAGACTGATACCTTATATGATGTACTGTTTGCGAATAATGATTCTAAGAATTATAAATGGCCTGATCCAATTGGAAAAGGATTTTTGAATACTGAGTGTGAAGGGGATAAACGGGGTGTTGCTGGTTTCAAAGGTTATGGATTCTTTATTCAAAAATACTTGTGGGAGGAGTATAGGAAGTTTGGTCAAGGTAAACAACATGATTTGGCTGATTTTGATACCTATCATAAGGTGAGAGGACTTAAATGGCCTGTTGTTGATGGCAAAGAGACCCAGTGGAGATTCAATGCAAAATACGATGATTATGCCCGAAAGACTGGTGCAAAGGACTTTGCATTCTATGGTAAAGCTCTAAAAGCTCTTCCAAAAGGTGATTTAAAAGGTCCTAAGTCTAAAGAGAAGGTCAAGATAGATAATAAGGCAAAAATATTTTTCAGACCATATATGGAGCCACCTGAAGTCCCAAATGCAACTTATCCTTACTGGTTATCTACTGGTCGTGTGTTAGAACACTGGCACAGTGGAACAATGACCATGCGTGTACCCGAACTATACCGTGCAGTCCCGGAAGCTCTCTGTTATATGCACCCAGAAGATGCTAAGAAAGAGGGATTTAAACAAGGACAACCTATTTGGATTGAGAGTAGAAGAGGTAAAGTTAAAGCTCGTGTAGAAACAAGAGGACGGAATAAGCCTCCTAAAGGACTTATTTATGTACCTTGGTTTGATGAAAATGTCTTCATCAACAAAGTCACATTAGATGCAACCTGTCCTATATCGAAACAGACAGATTTTAAGAAGTGCGCTGTAAAAATTTATAAGGCTTAGAAAGAGATTACCAGGGGGAATACTGTGGATAGCAATATTCACATGGATAATACAACTCCTACTGATAGGAGATCATTTCTTATTAAGGTTTTAAAAGGAATAGGAATAACAGCTTTTGGTGGAATTATTTGGGGAGCGTATATCAATGATACAAAAGCAGCCCCTCTCATTCTACGTCCACCAGGGTCAGCACCTGAGAATGACTTTTTGGCACTCTGTATACGATGCGGTCAATGTGTTGAAGCCTGTAACAATCGATCAACCAAGCCTCGTAATGCAGATGTCACATTAAAACTCGCAAAACCAGGTGATCAGAAACCTATTGGTACACCTTATTTTATACCAAGAGAAACTCCTTGTTATATGTGTGAAGATGTACCCTGTGTTCCTCCATGTCCAACTGGTGCACTAAAGAAGGAAAGAATAATTCCAAAAGGCTCAACTAAAATGGATATCAACTTATCCAGAATGGGTCTTGCTGTACTTGATAAAGAATCTTGCATAGCATATTGGGGTATTCAATGTGAAGCATGTTATCGTGCCTGTCCTCTGATTGATAAAGCAATTATTCAGGTTCACGAAAGAAATCCAAGAACTGGTAAACATGCTTTATTGATCCCTGTGGTAATGAGTGATCAATGTACAGGCTGTGGTTTATGTGAACAGGCATGTGTAACGAAGAAAGCTGCAATTTTTGTTCTACCAAGGGAAATTGCTATGGGAAGTGTTGATACTAAATATATCAAAGGATGGGATCGTCAGGATGAAAAACGCCTTGAGAACGTTCCTACTGATGATATGAAGAGTAGAATTGAAAAAAGCCGAAAGAATCCAAGAGATTACCTTAATAGAGAGGGTTTCAAATGAAAACCCTTTGGAACAAATACAGATTTCTAATAGCCCGTAGGATAAGTCAATTATCAATTCTATTACTATTTGCTGGAGGTTACCTATATCATTGGAAATTCAATGGTGTAAAAATACTTGTAGGTAATCTTAGTTCAGCAAAGTTATTAGAAACAATACCTCTCTCAGATCCTTATGCTACACTACAAATATTGTCGACAGGCCACATGCTTGAAGCAGATGTCCTTATTGGAGCAGGTATTACCCTTCTTATCTATGGGCTATTCTTCGGTAGAGCATTTTGTAGCTGGGTATGCCCAATCAACCTTGTCACTGATGCTGCTGGTTGGTTAAGATCCCGTTTAAATCTGGATAAATCAGGGGTAAGACTATGGACAACTCGTAAAATAAGGTATTGGATATTAGGTATATCCTTTATTCTCTCTCTGATATTTGGTATTGAGGCTTTTGAAGTCATTAGCCCCATATCAGTAGTTCATCGAGGAATAATTTTTGGCATGGGATTAGGCTGGTTATTAATATTCGCAGTGTTCCTGTTCGATCTTCTATTCATGAAACATGGATTCTGCGGCCACATTTGTCCTCTTGGTGCTTTCTATTCCCTGACAACACGCTACAGTGTCATCAGAGTCAATCATATAGTTGAAGAATGTACCCATTGTATGGATTGTTTCAAAGTCTGTCCTGAACCACAGGTTCTATCAATGGTTACCAAGAGAAGTGAGCCAGTTTTATCGGGTGAGTGTACTAATTGTGCTAAATGTATAGAAATTTGTCCCACTCCATCCCTTGTTTTCGGATGGAGATTTCAAAATAAAGCTAATCTACTAAATAAAAGTTAATTACATTGGAGGAGTAACATGAAAAATATTATCAAAGCAATATGGATAATCATATTCGTCACGTCAATCTTCATCATTTCCTGTAAGGGTAATGGGAAAAAAGGTTCTGACGTGAAAGGGGGTATTGATGAAAACTCCCTTGGACTGAGAAAAACATCAGTATTTGATGAACAAAATACAAAAACCCCTGGTGTTGAATATTCTAAACAAGGACCTGGTTCAAGCAAACGTTTCGGAAGATCCTATGAGAACGCACCCCCACAAATTCCTCATAGCGTTTCTGGTTTACTTCCTATTACTCAAAAGGAGAATCGATGTTTAGGGTGTCATATTCCAGCTGTAGCAAAAAGTATGAAAGCAACGCCTCTTCCAAAGTCTCATTTCTACGACATGAGATATAAGAAGGAACTTGCTCCAAAAGATCTAATCAAGGCTCAGGCTGAAAATATCAGTAACACCCGATATGAATGTGTTCTCTGTCACGTGCCACAGGCTACTAATGTGAAACCATTAGCCAATACATTTAAACCGGTTTTCCGTTCTGAAAAGTCTAAGAACAGCTCAAATCTTATGGATGTCCTCAATGAGGGTGTTAAAGAAAAAAAATGAGTGGGATAAACAGACGAGATTTTTTTAAAAGATTATCTGTTGATAATTTCAAAGAAAAAAATAAAATGGCACTTTACATAAGGCCCCCCTATCAGCCTGTGGAGGAGAGGTTTGAAGAATCCTGCCCAGCGTGTGAGGGGTTTTGTGTTAAGGCTTGTGAAGAGAATATCATCCAGATTAGTAATGAGGGCTTACCCCATTTAAAATACGACCAGAGTGGGTGTACTTTTTGTGGAAAATGCGCTGAAGTCTGTGATAAAAAAGTCCTCAACTATTCACCGGATGCAAAAATCATGGCTCAGGCATCTATTTTTCAAACAATGTGTCTTGCCTGGAATCTTACTCTGTGCAATTCCTGTTTAGATGCCTGCGAAGTCCGTGCGATCAAGTTTGAAGGTTTATGGAAGCCTGTAATTTTATCTGATAAATGCAATGGATGTGGTTTCTGTATTAGTATATGCGTTGGAAAAGCAATTTCGATTCAGCCTATTCAAAATACGGTCACAAAATGAATAAATACCTAATTATTATAATAATTTTCTCGCTCTCATCCTGTGATTCCACTAAAACACCAACTAAAAAAAATAAAATACAGATTGAGAAAACAACTAAAACATATATTCAAACAGTTCATAAACTTTCGCTCAATTTAAAATCCGCTGTCACAATGAAACCCAAGCAGCAAATCAAGGTATCTGGCAATATCAATGATATGATCCATAATTATAGTTTACAAGTCATTACTTCAAATGGAATTATTGATTTCTTTGACAATAACAACCAAAAAATATTTCGTATAAATCTTGCACACATAAAAGATTCAGATGATAAATCCCGACCACCACGAATTTATTCTATTGATTTTAATAAAATATCTGATTTCCTTGTGGTAAGCGAAGGTTCAGCAGGAACTCTAAATTTATTCAAGATAACTGCAACAAATCAGGTCCTCCTGCGTACTGGAAGCCAAGGATTCTTAATGAAAAAAGCCTTTTGGGTTTCTAAAAACGAAGTTCTGATTGCTCTCCTAAGTAATGAAATCATTCTCTATAATATCCAGACAAAGAAGGATGAATACACAATTAAAATTAGTCATGCCCCATTTACCGATCTCGTTATGAATAATAATAAAGCCTTTGTATCTGATGAATCTGGGAATATAGTAATAATTAATGTTACTGATGGGTCAATCCAAAGAACTATTACAGGGATTCATCGAGACAAAGTATTTCAATTGGATTATAAACCACCATATATCCTGTCAGGAGGACAAGACAGACTTGTGTCCCTGTTTAATGAGAATACAGGCGAAGCTCAGACGATGGAAGCTATGTTTCCTGTGTATGCAGTGGCATTGAGCCCATCACTAAATTATCTTGCCTATGCCTTAAATGACAATAATGACATCCTTGTTGTAAACAGAAATAATCATAATAAATTATGGATTTTAAAAGGTCATAAAATTAGTGTCAATCGGATTATTTTTATCAATGACCACGAAATCATCAGTTCAGGAAATGATGAAACAATCTTATTTTGGGAGCTTAAATAATGAATATATCCAGCATTGTCATCAGGACAGATCCTCAATATCTGCAAGACGTGATCAATTCTTTAAAGACAATGGAATCCTGTGAAATCTATCAGTATGATGAACAAGGGCGCATTATTGTCGTTTTGGAAGCAAATGGTATTTCAGAAGAAATGGATATTTTAAAAAAAATCCAGAATACAAAATACGTGGCATCAGCAGATATGATGTTTTCTTACAGCGAAGAGGAACTTGCCAAAGCTAAGGATGAACTGGGACAGCAAGTTGATGTAGTTCCCCAAGTCTTATTGGATGAGAATATACGCGCTGAGGATATTAATTATCCTGGTCATGTCAAAGATATCTGAATTATTGAGTAAAATCTATGAAAAAAGTCATATATATTATATTTCTTGTTATAATAATTAATTCATCCTGTAATAAGGATAAAAATCAAACTACCAAAGAAAATATTGGGCTGACCCCTCCCCATCTCATTGAAAAACAAGAAGAAGTGTATTATAATCTTAATTTAGCAATGAAACATTCCTCCTCTGCCTATCAATTAAACTTGAGTAGCACTCAGTTAAAAAAATTACCCCAAGGGATAGGTAAGCTCAAAGTACTAAAAAATCTTACCTTGCAATCAAATCAGCTTATGGAACTTAATCCTGAGATTATTCACTGCAAATCCCTTGAATCGATTGATCTTCGGGATAATCAATTCAAATCCATCCCCAAAGAAATCTTTTCTGTAGAGTCTCTCAAAACACTACTTTTAACAGAAAATAAACTCACAGATATATCAGGAGATTATTCAAAGTTAATTCACCTGCAGGAAATAAATATAAGCTTTAATCGATTAAAAAATCTTCCTATTGATATAGGAAATTTAAAAAAAATTAATCTTATTGATCTTTGGCACAATGAAATTTCATCACTACCTGACTCCTTTTCGCAACTAAAGTCTTTAAAAAAACTATATATGGGCAAAAATCATCTCTCTATTTTCCCTGCAACTCTACTTCAATTAAACCAACTTGAGGTGCTTGTCCTCAGTTTCAACCAATTAAAATCTATCCCCAAAGAAATTGCTAATCTTACCCAATTAATCCGACTGGATCTTTCAGGAAATCAAATTTCCCAATTGCCTTATTCGGTATCTAAGCTAAAAAATCTTAAATCCTTAATCCTAAATGGTAATCCCATTTCAAAAGATCACTTTTCAGATCTACAAAAATTATTACCCCATTGTGAAATTACTTTTGAGGATAACTAATGAAGTATTTTTATACTTGCAAGCCTATACAGAATAATTAATAAACAGGATTTAAAAAGTAGTTGGTGGAAACATGGTAAGTGGGGATTTTATGAAGGAAATACATAATTGTTTTTCCCATGATTTTCCCATGTTTCTCCCATCTGTGACCACTGTTACTTAAATTGAGCTGGAGGTAGTTTTTTTTTGTTTTTTATAATTAAAATTTTTTATGTAATTTGGAAGAGAAGGTAGTCTGAGGGAAAAGTATTTATATGTTATTTTTTAACAGGATTTAACCCGGATGTATATTTTATTTGGCCTTTAATAAATAATTCTGGGTTCCCTAAAAGGGCTTTATATTGAGAACTTGTTTTCAATTCCCCTTCAATTTTTAAATCTGTAAGCATATATATTTTTGATTCGAGTCCAGTTGTTTGGTCCAAAGTACTTTTCCCAGTGCCGTTTAAATATATAATTACTTCGCCGTCACCAAAATGGGTTAATAAGTTTATTATGATCCTTCCTTTGAATCCGTGTGTGAAGTGGAAATATTGCTTATCCATTTTTTCAAATGTGTTGTTGTAATTGACATCCATTTTGAGAAATCCATCCCACTTTAAATTGGGCGAGAAAAACTTTTTGAGGGGGATTTTTTTGCCTGCATTATAATTCCATGAATCACCAAGATTAATATTTTTTTCTGGAAGCTGTTGATAACTATTCACCAAATCCATGAGATCATTTATGACGTTATTCCCTAGGTGAATGGTTTTTTGAGGATTATATATTTTTAAAAGCTTTTTAGAGTTGGAAATTAGCATGGAGACAGGTTGTCCGGGATTTTTATGATCGGTAGGAAATTTATTGATAAATTGGGTCTTTTTTGAAATACCATTAATTTTAAGTTCTTGTATTGTAATATTTTTTGTGATTGAATCAATGTCTGCTGATCCATCCTGATGGACTTTTTGTATTTGGGTCTGGACTTCCTGATTGATGATGAGAAGGAGTTGATCGATGCCCTTGTTGTCAGTGAACTGCTGGTAATACTTTTGGAGCACAGGGCTTATTCCCTTGATGTTAAATTCACTGAGATTGATACGGGTTTTTCCAAAATATGTGATATTTGTGCCCTTTTTGAATTTTAATTTAAGTGAAATACCTTTGGGATTATTTGTATTTTCAAGGGATTTTTTGGGATCAACTTTATTTTCACAGGATAGAACTGATAGGACAAGTAGAGCAATGAAAAAATACTTATTGGTAGTAGAAAAAATATAATACATGGGATGACTAGCCATTTGAGATTCGTTCTAAAAGATATCGTCCTAATAAATTGTAAAAGAAATCCGTGGATTTTACAAATCGCCCTCCTACAAGATTATCTTTGATAGCGACAATTTTAATTCCTGTTATCCCCAATTTTCGATTGAGCTTGAGTTGAGCACTTTCAATAACCAGTCCCACATCAAGCCATCGGGATTCTCCTTTATTCTCCAGCTGGAAAGCTATTCCTCCAATACTAATATTAAGTACTTTGCCTGTTAAGATGATACTGGAATTAGGAACAGAGAGGCTCATGGATATATCATCATTTTCACGAGGGACAACGCGTTCATATTCTCTTTTATTATTATTTGCTGAACCTTGCTTTGTGAGAATGGAGTCAAGACGTTTATATATTTCTTCGATTTCAAGATTTGCAGGGATGAGTCCTTCAACATTGAGTAGAAGGAGGGTTTGTACAAATTCTCTATCTGTTTTATTGGATAAGATTACAAATTTATATTCATCATCATTTTTATATTGTCTGATATGGGCGAGGAATGGTAACCAGGGGTTATTAAAGGTGTTGAGATTGACAAAGATATAGCATGGTCCGTGTTTTTCTACAATATCAGTAACTTGTTTTTGTGATTCCCCGATGAATAATTTTATACCCATAGTGAGGAATTTTAGCGTTAAGAAATCTCTTAATTTTTCTGGTAAATCGATTAATATAGTATACATATTATTACTTTCTTATATAAATTTCTTTGATATTTAATGATTTTAGTTTATCGATATGTTTTTCAGTAATAACAACGCCAATAGGGAAAACGGGTAGATTATAATTATCTTTAATTTCATCGCCGATGATCATTCCAGCTTCCAGTGTATCTGTAGAAATTTGCTCAACGGGAAATCCATCTACCACTTTGATACCTGATGATTTTCTTTCTTCTACTCTTTTTTCAAGGTCTGCAATTTTTTGTCTACTCAGAGCAAGGGCGTCATTTTCTTCTGGGGGGACAATAGATTTCACTTTATTCATGAGGATTCCAGGCTGAACAGGTTTTGCCAGATGAGCTTCAATTAAGCTTTGATCTACTTTCATTTCATCCAGATTATTTGCAGATATAGTGATAATAGGGACATCTTTTAAGCGGTCTTCCGATTTGAGGAGATTGACGATTTGCCCTCCTTCCATTCCTGGGAGTTTTAGATCACAGACAATGAGATCAAATGACATGACTTTAGCCAGCCTTAATCCTTCTTTGCCGTTTTCAGCACCCTGAACTTCGTATCCATTTTTTTTGAAGAGGATAGAAAACAAGTTCAGGTTAATTGGGATATCTTCAATTATTAAAACTTTTTTAGGCATAATTAAATCACTTTTTTCATAAGAAGTATAAAAAAAATATTAATGAAAATCAATTCGGTCAATGTACATATTTATTCTGGTTTTGAAAAATATAATATAAATTATTTTATTATTTTCATTTACAGTACATAAAATTTATTAATGTTATTTTGAATAATTCATAATTTAGGGTAATAAGATAATATTTTTTTCTAAAGTTTTTTTAATTTTTCAAAAACTTTTTTAATTTCTCGATGATATTTTTCGAATATTATTATTAAGATTGAGAAATCAAATCATAAATCAAAAGGACCTATACCATCTCTGGTTCTTTAGCTGGTGTGAACGGTTTTTTTCAGCGAAAAGAATCAGGGATTTTAAAAACACGAAGGAAATGGAACTCTTTATAATGGAACGCTCAGGGTGGATTTCGATTCATTGGATGTAAGAATTATTTTTGTTTGAAAGTTGATTTGGCTTCGCTCACCAACCGGCTTTGTTCAGCATCCGAATGGGATGATTTATGGGATTGTAATTTTGATTATTGACATGACTTGCATAGTCCGAATATTCTGAGGCTGTGATCCTGTTCTTTAAAGTCATATTGCCTGCATATTTTTTTTTGTAGTTCTTCCAGATCTTTATTATAAAATTCAATAATTTGTCCGCACTGATTACAAATGAGATGGTCATGGTGTTCATGTCCAAAGATGTGTTCATAGCGGAAATGGGCTTCTCCGAAACTTATTTTCTTGACTAATCTGCATTCCACAAGAAGGTCAAGAGTGCGATATATGGTTGCTCTGGAAACGGGGATTTTTTTTTGCCGGAATAAGATGAGAAGTTCTTCGGCATCAAAATGATCGTGGGTGTCGAAAACAGCTTCCAGAATGATATCGCGTTCTTTTGTTTTTTTTAAATCTTTTCTATTTAGAAAGTCACGAAATAATTCTTTTGCTTTGGCAGTTGATTCATCCATGGTAGTGAAAATATAATAAAAAATATTATTTTGTAATAGATTAATTGATTGGATTACTTTCATTATGCTACTGCTTGGTTAATTAACCTTATTTTCTCATGGATTCCCATCGGCTAAGCTCAGGACAAGCTTCAGCTCACCATGACAGTTTTCAATCTCACTATGATCATTTGTCCTATCACCATTATGATTTCCTGAATTACTAAGATTTGATTTGGTATATTATTAATTAATATCTCCCCCACCCCAGGGGTGAGAGAGGTTGACTATAGTTTAGGGTACAGGAACTTCTTTTCCATGTAGTCTGTTGTTTGTTTGACGAGATTATCCAGGATATCTTTTAAAAGAGTTTCAAAGATAGTTAGATTAGACTTGCCATTCATTGATATGATATCATAGAGACGGTTTTGAAAGGAGTCCAGAAGGGATGGTTGAACCTCGTTTTGATAATAAGTTGTTATTTCTTTACGGATTTTCAAGGATTCCAAGAGGTCGAAGATTCTATCCTTTTTGAAATAGTCCTTTATTTCAGCTTTAAAATCTTCTGTATGTTCATTTATACTTTCCTTATAACGGTTGTAGGTTGTTAATATAGTATTAAAGTATTCTGACACATATTTTGAGAGGAAGAGTTCGAGGATTTGGATGTCCTTAATAAGAATCTCATTTTCTGCTTTCTCAATCATCTTCTGATTATTGTTTTGAATAAGTGTTGATATTCTGTCAGCTATTAGTTTTAAGATATCGTCTTTATTCCTTATGAAATAGAGTATGGCAAGAGATAATAGAACCGGGGTGTATCCGTAATCTTTTATGAAAGATAATATATCTTTTAATTCCATTGTTTAACCTCCTCAGGAAACAAGATTTTTTACTTTTGGTTTGAAGAATTTTTCTAAACCAAATAGGAATGGATCTCTTGCACCGTAACCTGATATGGCTTTATCTACCGGGATGTCTTTTTCCAGAACACTTATACTGAAGTGGAGATGAGCATTGTATTGGTGATGAGTGACACCTGTTCCTCCCATGTATCCTATTTGTTCACTCTGTATTACGATATCTCCTACGTTATCATAAATGGTTTCGAGATGGCAATAACAAGCAACAATTCTCTGGAGCCTGGTTGATGTGCTTTGATCCATCAAGATTATTGAGTTTCCAGCGTTTCCATAGGCACCAGCAAAGACTATTGTGGCTCTTTCAAAACAACATTGTACCGGGGATGTCATCATCTTGTTCTGATACTTGATAACCATATCAATGCCATGGTGAAAGTCTTCTTTTCCGTTGTAGATCCTTGTTCCATAGTTTGATGTGATATAGGGTTCGTATCCATCCTGGGTTGTGAGGGGGCATGCCCTTATGATCTCTTCGAGTTTCATTGTACCTCCTTTGTACTTGATTTAATGATTGTTATTTATGTATTCTATAGACCAGACCATTTTGTGTCGGTTATGATAAGTTGGGGGCAGGGATTGTGAGTGATTCAACCTGAGTTTCCTATATCTGTTGAGGTTATCGTAGGGGAGCATCTTGATCATCTCAGAGTAGAAATTAACAAGAATACCATATCCATTATCGAGATCCCATGTCATTCGTTCTTCAGGTTCCATCTCATTGCAAAAGACATGATCCAGATATTCAAAGGCTAGCTGGTAGTTATCCCTTACTATAACTAACTGACCTTCGGGTTCGGGACTAGTTTGAATTATTGTTTGAGTCACGTATCCTCCTAATAAAAGCCCCGTACTAATATAGCACGAGGCGTTGTGTAAGAATTATTTATCTATTTTTTTATGATACAGACCAGGTTCTTGATGCCCTGTCCACATAGTTATTACTCGTCCCTGCACCCAGACTGACCGATGTGAATGTCGTTACATTACTGTTTACGGATGCAAAGGTTCTCAGGTAGTAGTCAAGAAACGTCGGATATCCATCGGTGTCCTTGACGAACTGTTTATTCGTATACCAGGTGTCTTTTTCTGCTGTGGTCATCCCAGACCAACTGGTATCTAAAACGTTTTTAGCATTGAGAAGATTTCCTTTGGATATAATAAAATCTGTTTGGTAACTTAGTTTCTGTGCCATGTAGCCTCCTGTATTTTGATTGAATAAGGGATAGAAGTTCTGAAGTTTGCCGTGTTCCCTTGTAATGATATATATAGTATAATTCCATCATTGATCCTGGCAGTATTCATTGTTCTATCCCGATAATATATTATGTTATGACCATATTCTGCTTGCTCTATCAGCGAAGTTCAATGATGTTCCTGCTGAAAGATCAGTTGGTTTGACGTATACACCAAGAGTCGATGCATATTTCGTCATATAATAAGACATAAACATCTGATAGGCAGTGACCGTTCTTTTGTAGAGAATACTCATAGCTTCTGCCTCACTTGTCCAGGTTAGATAGGCTGCAGCATCCAATTTCAGTGCATTAAACTTATTCACCACCAACTGGAACGCCAGCACGATATTATCCTGAACAATAGATTGGATACCTGATTTAGGGGATAATGCCCTCGCATAGGTTTGACTGGCAACGATGTTATCATCCACCAATTCCTTCTTCATAGCGAAGAACACAATGCGGTTTAATTTACCCGATATTTTATCGAATGTTGGATTCAATTGTACTTTCAAAGTAATACCTCCTTTGATATAATATAACTCACGTAATAACTCTCCCAAGCCACCTTCTGTAATGACGATCCTTATAATGATAAGTCTGATAGGTTTTCTTAGATCCATACTTACCCACACCATAAGTAGAACTGCCGTATCCACCTTCACTCCCAGTTAATATCCGTGGTTCAACCTCTTCTCCGAGATCACAATGATATTTCTGCATAAAGTACCCCACATACAAATGGATCACTGTTATTCTTCTATTAAGCTTTATGGATAACCGTTTAGCCTCCTCCAACCAGGATTCATATTCCATAGGATAATTTGTTTTGAGATTATTATAATCCTGCATTAAGAGGGTAAAGGCTTTCTGGATGTTATCCTGCTTAATACTGGTAACCGTCTTTGTATAGGGTTTGTAGGATGCGACAATGCTCTGTCCATATAAGGTATAGTGCCTTGTATCTGAAATCACCCCGCTCAGCTTATCAAATAGGGGGGATAATATAATCTTAGCCATAATAAAGTCCTTAAGTAGTTATTACTACGAATTGTTCCCATTATTGGCAAGATACCCCCAAATTCTTCATACTGTACAAAAAATAATTGTAAAACTTTTTTATATATTCTTATAAGATGTGTAATTAAAATATGAAAAATTATTTTATGACAAAATATGTTCTCTGATTAAATGAACAGTTATTAAAGATTTATGAGGAGATATATTCAGTAGTCATTTTAATTCAATCCTCGATTCATTTTGAAATAAAATGATTTTGTGTTATTTTAATACTGTCACAAAAATCACATTATAAACAGATTCAATATTAATTATGAAAGTTATTTTTCCCATAAACTGGAAAATTACTCTGATCGTAATCCTTCTCCTAAGTCCCATTAAAACATTTTCTTATCCTTGGCTAGAAACAGCAAGTCAGATAGGATTTCGTATAGGTAGGCCATTCATTGGAGGATATATATCCAGTGGCGATGTATCTCTTCAGGGACCCATCCTATACGGAGCAATTAATTTTAAGCACCGGATATTTCATAAAAAAAATATCTATCTCTTATACGAACTAGGTTACCTCACCTATGGATGGACTCCTATCAATGAATCCATAGAGAACGTTGTTCACGCCTTCCCATTAACAGTTTCGTTTGTCTTCCAAATCAACATCGCAGATCGATTATTTATCTCTCCCAATGCAGGACTGGGATATATGTTTCTCTACACCAAAGCGGAGACAACCATTCTGGCTTTCAAACAAACAGTTGAAAAATATTCCAGTATGTTTCTGGGAACCACAGGATTTGATCTATCCATCGTATTGTCTAAACGCAGATTATTTCTAAATATTGGAGTAAATCTTATCATAGGTAAGGATATAAACACAAAGACCGAAGGTACGGGCGTNNACAGAATTCATTAAACAAAGCACTTTAATTGCCGGAGGACTCCTACTAGGCGGCACACTCCCCACCTGCGACGACTCCCACAATATCTATACTCTACGAGTAATGACAGCTGGAATTTCAAGCAATTACGCTCATTCCACAGATTGGGGAACTTCTTGGACAACTTCCAATATAGGGATTACCAGTATCAATGGCTTGGCTGTTGATAGTTCAGATCGATGGATGGGTGTAGGTAATTTTGCAGGTGGTATAGCTGCCTATTCCACAGATAGTGGACTGACGTGGACAACAAGTACTATTTCGGGATCAAACACTTTCAGAAGAGTAGCCACCGATAACAAAGGTCGATGGGTTACAGTTGGTACGAGTAGTGGTGGTACCGGTATGTATGCATACTCAACGGATGGAGGTGTCAATTGGACTTCAGGTTCTATTCTTGGAACACCTGGAATGTGGGGTTTGGCTACAGATGGTTCTGGTACATGGATTGGAAACGGAGGAACTTATATTATTTATTCCCACGATAACGGAATCAATTGGAGCACTGTTAATTTGAGTGCATATTGGACTTTGGGAGAAGGACGACAGGTTGCTACAGATGGTCAAGGTCGATGGGTATTTGTTGGCTCACAAAAAACGGGAGTAAGTTGTGGCTATTCAACAGATAATGGAGTCACATGGTCATTATCGGATACAGGTATTTTTTTTAACACAGGTCTGGCAACTGATAGTCAGGGTCGATGGGTCACTGTGGGTTATGATAGTAGTGGGAATGGTACAGCGGCCTATTCAACGGATGGGGGTGCCAAATGGACAATGGTAAGTATTCCAGCACTAACAGGTTTTAGTTTAAATTATGTTGCAACAGATGGTGCTGGACGCTGGATTGCTGTAGGTGGAAGCGGAGCAGTTGTCTATTCTAATGACGGTGGAGTAACCTGGACGACAGGTAGTACAGGGATAGGATCAAATTTATTTGCTGTAGCCATTAGTTTTAAATCTTCATAAATCACCATAAATAACAAATAAAATCATCAAAATAATTAACTGATTTAATAACAGAACACTAACAAACCCCTAATGGGAAAATCATGGGAAAAGTATGGGAAAAAAACATCCTGTAGGGGCAATTCACGAATTGCCCAAATAATCCATAGAATTTCATACACAGTAATGGTTTAATTCATTAAACCCCAATAAACCATCGCAAGCGAGGATATATTCCTCGACTATGTCCCATCGTAGGGGCGATACCTATGTGTTCTCCCTGACCCCTCGGTCACTACTGAGCAGAGTCGAAGTGCCCACAACAACTAAAATAGCACCTCGTAAATCAGATCTATCCTTAATTTTCAGATATAGCATCTTCTAAAGCCCAAAGTAGACTGCCGTCAGGTGGACTTGGATGATATGTGCCTTCCTGGGGTAATTTTTTAACTTCTTCTATTGAACTAGTTACTTGGTCAAGTATTTCACCTGGATCATCTGGGTCATAAATAATTTTAGAAGCGTTATTACTACCATCAATTATTCCAAAAATAGGCATAGGGAAATCATTCCGATTCCAATTTTCACATCGACCTATAATATTCCAACTACCTTTTTTTTTTAATTCAAAATCATATGTTATAGTAATAAATTGAGCATCCTCAGCTTTTAAATGTTCTATTTCTTGCAAAGTAGGTATATCAATCCGCTTTGGTCCATAGAAATAACATAACAAATAACCACTTTTTAACCTAGCAATCAGTCCCAAAACATACTTTTTGTTCTTATTCTTGATTAATGGAACAACAAACCAGGTCCCTTCCTCATATGGTTTTTTCTTTTTTTCCATTACTAACCTCCTCTTCTTTTTCTAAACTTTGCCCTTTCAGCGGGTGTAAAATCATCCCAATCAATAGACTTGCCTTGACTATGAAGCCATCTATTTGCCTGTCTTATATATTGCCATTTTCTGCGGTTAAGACGATAACAAAACTCGTCTAAATATCTCTGGAGGTGCTTTTCCTTATATTTGCCATGATAAGTCCCCTTGATAAAGGCTTTTGCATTGGATGCCAGAATATGAACCCATTTCAGAACAAGATGAGCCTTCTT
>DKAT01000022.1 GCA_002450905.1 Spirochaetia bacterium UBA6919 | reverse complement strand
TAATTATGCAATGACTCTATTATAGGACAATATCTGAGTGAGTATTGTTAAATTATTAGAAAATTACTTTGATTTGAGAGCATTCAAGGGGGTTTCGAGGAAAATTTCGAGATAAAACACATCTCAGATCAGATTGTTAAGAAACGCCAGTAAAACGTCTTTACATAAATAAATCAATACTTATTTACCATTTTGCAACCATCGTTATTATATTAATAATAGGACAATTTGAATTATGGAAGAGGTATCCTTTAAGTCGCAAATAATGAGATCTTTGGCGAATTTCATCTTCCGTCATACTATTGCCGTACTTGTTGTGAGTGTTTCACTGGCGATAATCAGTGTTGTCCTGTCCTTCCGTATCCAATTGAAAACTAATATCAAGGATCTATTACCCAATAATCCCAATAGCAAAGCGTTTAATGAGATCATAGATCGCTTTCAAAGTGCTTCCAGCCTATTTCTGTTGTTGGAAGGCGATGAGAAGCATACCATCCCGTTTTCCCGAATGATCGTTCAAAAGATTCAGCAGAACAAGAAATTAATGTCCTATATTAAATATATCCAGCTTGAGCAGGATAAAGCGTTTTTTCAGAAATATGGATTACTCCTCTCCAAAAATAACCAGACGGAGAACAGTATTGAAATGTTTAGGAAGGTACAGCTTCTCCCATTCCTTACGGCATATAATGATAATATGGAAAAGACATATACTGGGAAGTATCGCCAGGAATCCATTGACTCCAAGAAGAAAGAAATGCAGTTAGATATAGGTTTATCCAATGTAGAACAATTTATGGAGATATTAATTGATTATATAAAACACCCGGATTCTGTTTCTATAAGAGAACGGGCTATGCGAATGGCTGATCTAATGACGGTGGGTGAGACTTTAAGCATGAGTCGTGACAGGAAAATCCTTTTAATTTTTATCCAGCCAGCAGTATCTATGAATGAAATCGATAAGGCGACGGAGTTGGTTAATCAGTTGGATCAATTTGTAAAATCCCATTTAAAGATGTCCCATAAACCTATGAAGGCGATGATTGGTGGTATGTTAGCTATTCAGAAAGATGAAATGCAATTTCTAATTCGGGATATGCAGTTTCCAGCAGCAGTTGCCTTGATACTGATTATTATATTATTTTTAATATCCTTTACCAGACCACGTTCAGCATTTTTTATTGTTCTCAGTCTTATTATAGGTATCTGTTGGGCTATGGGGTATATCGCTGTGGTTTATGGTGAACTCAATAGGTTTACCAGCATGATGAGTGTTATTTTAGTAGGACTGGGAGTTGATTTTGGCATCCATTTAATGACCCAATATACAGAGGATCGAGGACAGGGTATCGATAAGAAATCTGCTTTAGAAAACGCATTTGTTAAAACAGGTTGGGGAATTATCCTTGGAGGGATAACAACATCTATAGCCTTCGCTACATTAGCCCTTTCAGAAACCCATGCCATGAGGGAGTTTGGATTGTTCACTGGAATAGGTGTTCTTCTGTGCCTGGTGTCAATGATGACCTTCCTACCTGCATTAACAATAATACTGGATCGTAAACCAGCACAATTTAAGATACCCAAATATTATATGAATTATAATTTCTTATTATGGTCTGCGAATCTTGTTAGAAAGTATCATTGGACGATTATTATTCTCTGTATATTGATTACAGCGATTATGACGTATTTTAGCTTACAAAATACTTTTGAGTACGACATGTTGGAAATTGAACCACTGAAAGCAGAATCGATTATCGCTACCAAAAAGATTTTAAAGCATTTCGAGATGTCCCCGGATTATATCATGATCTCTTTAAAGGATGATACAGATAAGGATGTAGAGAGTTTAAAGTACAATACAAAATTATCAGCCTTGGATAAAGCACGTCGTATAGCTCTGTTTGTTGAACCAAAGACGGATATTATAGCTTTCGTTGAGTCTTTAGCAGATTATATCCCAAATCAGAACCGTCAGGAGGTGAATTTACAATTACTACAAAGACTCAGGAATCAAAGCGATCGTACAGTTGGGGGGACACTGAATCTTAAGAATTACCAGGATCTGTTAAACCAAATCAAGAGATTGGAAAACAATATCTTAGAATTGGCTGACTTGACTGTCCCCACATTTGGAGAGGATTCCCGAATTGTTAAACGAAGAAATCAAATGATTCATAGGGTATCTCAAAATAATAAATCAGGAATTCATGGGAAGGAACTATTCAAATCATTGATCCATCTTATTAATCTAAATAAGGAACAATCAATAGATAGACTAAATCAATTGAGTACTTTATTTGCTGGAGAAATGAATAAGCGGGTTAATTTATTTTCTTCTCCAAATAAGAGACTAACCATCGATAGCCTTCCAAAATCCATAAGAAACAGATATTTATCGATTGATATGACCCACCAGTTATGTACCATCTATATTAATAAGAATATCTGGGATCAAAAGGTCTTGGAATCAACCAGAGGCTTATTTAAGAATTTAAAATTCCGTCATCTACCTCCGGAAAAAAGTGATATTCTCGTGCAGAAAATAATACCAAACAAGAATAACATAAATGATATTCCAGTGAATAAAGTACAGAAGCAAGATAGCAAGGGTACTAAGTCACCTATTCCTTTATCCAGAGATAAAACTAAAAGTACTTCATCGTTTGATGAAGATTTCAAGGTGGATATTGAAAAGATTCAGAAGATGGACAAACAATTGGATAAAATGAAAGGTCAATCAGCAAAGGAATTGCAAGAAGACCCACAGGAAATCAATCGATTTACAGGATCCCCTATTATCACCCTGGAGTTAATAGAAATGTTGGGTAGGGAAGGAAAAAGAGCTATGATCATCGCGTTAATAGCCATATTTCTACTCCTCCTCATCTACACAAGAAGCCTTAAATACTCTTTAATCACAACTTTGCCCCTCATTTTCGGCAGTTTATGGATGGTAGGGATCATGTATTTATACGGCTTAAAGTTTGACGTATTTAATGTTATGGCATTACCTATAATTCTTGGTATTGGGATTGATGACGGAATCCATCTCATCCATCGTTTCCAGATTGAAGGGGATAAAAATCCTGAGGTAGTCATACAATATACAGGACGAGGTATCTTCTTAACTACCATGACAAGTGTTTTTGCGTTTGGTACCATAGGTGTATTGGGGGAATACAAAGGTTTCGCAGGTTTTGGAATGGTATTAAGCTTTGGTTTAATCACTTGTTTTATCGTATCGATTTTTTTATTGCCTTCTCTGGTCTATGTATTGGCAAAAAAAAATATTAATTTAAGGAGGAAATTATGATAACGAAAATTAGGTTAAGCCCTGTCTATTTTATTCTAATTTTGATAATGATTATAAATTATGATAACGCTTATTCTATAACAGCAATACAGATATTAAATAAAATTGATCGCCTGGAGGATTACAAGTCCAGTATGGCGAAATTTGCGATAATTATCTATCCAAATCTTTATAATAAAAAAAGTTATCGGATTATTAAAATGATAGGATACAGCAAGGGCAAGGAGAATTCCTTTTACAGATACGTTTATCCTAATAGCATACGTGGAATGAAGCTCTTAACAAGGGGGGATGATATTTGGGTCTATTTTCCATCAACTGGTAGAAAAAGAAAAATTGCATCTTATAATAAAAAACAAACTGTAGAAGGAGTAGGAGGCGATTTTAGTTATCAGGACATGACTATGGGAGAGTATAACAAAGATTATTATTCAACTATTCATTCCGAAAACAGTAATCAATGGGTACTCCAATTAAAACCTCGTAGTTCTAGTCATGCTTATAATAAACTCCTGATTACCGTATCCAAATCCAATTATCGTATATCTCAGATCAATTACTATGATAATTACGGTTTTTTTAAAACCCTTTACCTAACAAGTTATCTTAAAATTAAATCCTATGATGTTCCTATGACAATGACAATGGTGAATTATCGTTCAAAATCCCAAACAATACTCAAGATTATAGATATTCGTCTCGATGGTTATATTAGTGATAAATACTTTGATTCAAATCGTCTTGAGAGTAATTAGTGTGAGACATGGATTTATTTTATTGGTATGCGTAATTTTTTTATTAAACACCCAGAGGATATATTCTAATCAAAATACAAATAAAACTAGTGAAAAAGACATCCCTGATGAGGCATACGACTTTTCAAGTGATGATTTCGACCAACCACAGAAAAACTCAAACGATATATCTGGAAAATCTCATTTCAAACAAAGATTTCAAGTGTTTGGTTATTTGAGAACAGAGTACTACACTTTTTTTCAGGACACAAAAGAATATTCAGGGCAAATGCTTAAAAACCGTTTAACTCCGGGTTTCCTTGCTGAAATGAGATTAAAAACCAATTGGAAAATAGAATCCAATTTGTCAATTCATTCAGAATTTCTCTATCAAGGCTATTATGGTTCCTATAATCCCATTGTCCTCTATGAAAGATGGAATTTATTAAGTACAACAACAAAAAGCAGTATTATACAGAGTGGAGGATCAAATTCAGATTACCAGCAATCATTTTTGATTGACCAAGCCTATTTTTCAGCTGACTGGAAAGCTCTTACACTCAAAGTGGGAAAGCAGGTGATTGGATGGGGTACCGGTTATTTCGTTAATCCTACAGATAAAATCAATAATAAAGACTTTATAAATGCTTCAGAACAGCTATTGGGAACTACGAGTATTTTTTTTCAGATCAATTTAGCTAAAGATACAGGGATTCGATCATATGTTGCTTTTGAAGATCGCTCTCATAAAAAATATACATTCATTGATGGGGCGCAATTCCCAAATATTCCACTGGGTATTAAATTCAGAACTAAAATATCCTCTTGGGATATATCCATAGGCTATATCCGGGAGGTCTTTTATAATTCAGCTAACGTCACTCAGCCGGATTACGAAAGAGCAAATTATGCTATCCTGGATTTCTCAGGTGAAATTAAGATTGGAATATATGGAGAAGTGGCATTTCGTTTGCCTGACAAGGAATTTAGCCCTGTTAATTTTAATGAAATCTTTGAAGGGCTTATTGGAATCGACTATACTTTTAAAATCGGTTTAAATTTTAGAATAGAATACCTCCGCCATGGTAAGGGTGAGACTTCAAAATTTAGTTATGATATCAACAAAGTTTTTTCCAGAAAACAGATTTTTCTAGCAAGAGATTATATTTTTCTTTACTTGAATAAGAAATGGGGCTACAACTATACAACCACTCTTATTGGGATTAGTAATATCAACGATGGAAGTTTTGTAATTATACCAGAGATTAGTATTCTTGCATTTAACAACCTGGAATTTCGTTTTGGAGCTTATATTATGTTTGGTCCCAGTGGATCAGAGTTTGATGGACGGCTTAAATCCACTAATGTTAATACAGGGCAACCCACCACCATCGATGTAACTCAACAAGTTTTCTATATTAAAGCTAAAGTTAGTTTTTAATTTATGTGGGATATGAAATAAAATATGAATTTGCGGTTTAGAACCATATTTAGAATGAGTTTTTGAACTAAGATACAGTGCGATGTGGATTTTTAGTTGTGAAAGTGAATAACAAGTTTCATATAACTTCTATAAAGATATAATAGACTTAATTCATTTTGCGGAGCTTTTTAAGGGGCACATTTCTGCACCCCTTAAAAATTCCTTAGTCGGATGTTATTTCAATTTTACGTGCTTTAGCTTTCTCAGCCTTGGGAAGAGTTACAGTCAACACACCATTATCAATATGACCTTTGATCTTATCCCGATCGATGTTATTTCCGATTCGGAATGATCTTTTATATCTGTGTGGTTCAAACTCCTGATAAATTATATCTTCCTTAGCAAATCCAATGTTTCCCTGAAGGGTCATGAGATTTTCTTCTACCATGATTTCAAGGCTTTCTTTGTTGACACCGGGCATATCTGCCTTCAAGACATAGTTTTCATCTGTCTCATAGGTGTCGACATTGGGTATAATATACTTTTCGTATTCATTTATTTGTTTTTTTTCTAATTCCTTGCTCATATCGTACTCCTTATGATTAATTGACTTTGATCTTAATAGGTTTAGCATTTTCTGCCTTCATTAAAACAATGTTGAGAACACCATCTTTATACGATGCTTTAATAGATGTATGATCAATTGAGGTTTTTATTTTAAGTTGTTTGTTAAAACCTCCAAAGGATCGTTCATTTCTAAGATAATTATACTTATCATCCCTGTCATTCTTCTTTTCTCCAGCTATACTTAAGATCCCGTTTTCGAAAGTGATGCTCACTTCGTTTGGATTTACTCCTGGAAGAAGAGCTTCGATGTGATATTCATTCTCTTTCTCGTGTACATTGACCAGCGGGTAATCGGTACCCCGGGTATAGCTATCTGAATAGCCATTGAAGAGAGAATCAAAACTCCTTCTCATCTCATCCAATTCTCTGAATAAATCATTAACTAACATATGTACCTCCTGTTGGTTATTCTAAGTTAATTTTGAGTTTCTTTGGTGCCTTAGCCTCATCTTTAGGCAATGTAATTTTTAAAATGCCTTTCTTATAAGATGCCTTGACCTTATTAGCCACAACATCATCTGAAACAGTGAAAGATCGTTCAAAGCAACCATATCGTCGTTCAAGATGGTAAGATCTTTTGCCATCCGTTGATTCCTTCTCGATTTTCTTCTCACCCCGAATAGTTAAGATACGATCCTTTAATTCGATATCAATATCTTTCTCATCCAATCCTGGGAGTTCAGCTTCCACATAAACGCCTTTATTATCTTCTTTGATATCGACTGATGGCATGAAAGAAGAACTGAACAAGGACTTGGAATCATGATCGAAGAAATCTCTGAATAGAGAATCGATACTGTCTTTAAAATTAGTGAGAGAGCCTTGTGAGCTGTCTCGTTTAGTTAATCCCCATTTCATATTGTCCTCCTAAAATGTATTCACTAATATATACAGCAAATGGTGTGCCATGTTTAATAGTTTTTGTAATTATTTGAGTATTTAAGAGATAATAAAATGCAATATTTTAAAAGAGCCATTTCATACGGTGGCATTTTATTTATGGGTCATTTTGTTTCATTGTAAAAAATATCCATAATAGCATATGTAAGAAAAGAAATAATATATAAAACTATATAAATATTGATATAAATGACTCAGTGAATCATAATGACTCATATAGCGAAATATTATATTGATTATCTTATTTACTAATAAATTAAAAAGGATTTTATTTCGTGTATGGAAATAATCCAATTATATTATAGGGGTTATCAATGAACATCAAATCTATATATACTTATTATTAAATAAAATATGTAAAGATATTCCTGAAAATATTTATTTAACAATGATAAACGCTATCTTGAGATCAAATAGCTTAATCACACAAATAAAGTACTCATAAACTTGAAATGGGTTACTGTGGAAAGATTATTCATATGAATTAATATATGACAATGTTATTGAAAGGGCAGATACAAAACATTTGAATTATTTTTACTGTACAGTATACCATATAGGCCGTGAAACTTATGTAGATTATGGTCCTCATGAGGGAAATGTAATGAACAAAAATTATAATTTTCATTCATCAATCATAACAAAATAAAAATTATTTCGAATAAGAATTAGCTTTAATAATTAATCATTACGATTTCTAAAATTATTAAAATAAGATAATAACAATGCATAAGTATTATACAATATATCCTTAAATTATCACATTTGGATTAAGAGATATTAATATGGAATACATTTTATTAGTACAAATTACCAAAATTAATTGTGTTCATGGATCAGATATAGACATTTGTGTGGCTGCAGGTGGGACTAGTTAAATTATGAAAGAGGCTCAAGAGTTTCATCTTAAAAGCTTAAAAGAAGATGGAGAGCTAATCATTCCTAGTCAGCTGTATCGAGTTGATATTCTTCTAATTTTCTATGAAGAGTTTTTCGTCCGATTTTTAAAATCTTTGCAGCTTGTGTTTTATTTCCATTGGTCATGGAAAGGGTGGAGATAATGGCATTTTTTTCAATTTCCTCCAGTGACATCCCTGATCGGATATTAATCACACTATCGGACTTTGATCCTTTGATATAATCAGGGAGGATATCTTCAGTAAATACATCATCCCTGCACATGACGACTGCCCCTTCCACTACGTTACGCAGTTCACGGATGTTTCCTGGCCAGTTATAGCTTTCTAGTAAAGAAAGGGCTTTAGGAGTGATGGAGATAGGACCTTTGGCATTTGCTTCTGAGAATTCCTTTATGAATGAGTTGACCAGCAAAGGGATATCGCTCTTTCTATCTTTGAGGGATGGAATATGGATGGCAATGACATTTAATCTGAAATAAAGGTCTTCACGGAAATTACCGTTTTTCACTTCTTTATTGAGATCTTTGTTGGTTGCGGCGATGATTCTGACGTCGATTTTAATAGTCTTTTCTCCACCAACTCTTTCAAACTCACGTTCCTGGAGGACTCTCAATAATTTTACCTGGACTACAGGGGAGATTTCGCCAATTTCATCTAAAAATAGTGTGCCTTTGTTTGCCAGTTCAAAACGTCCCTTTTTTTGAGTGATTGCCCCTGTGAATGAGCCTTTTTCGTGTCCGAATAATTCGCTTTCCAGGATATTTTCACTTAATGCGGCGCAGTGCACTTTGATGAGGGGTGAGGTATTTCTTGGACTGAGGCGATGTATAGCATTAGCAATGAGCTCTTTACCTGTTCCATTCTCTCCTGTGATGAGGATATTGGCATTAGATGGAGCTACCTGCTGGATTACGTCAAAGACCTTCTGGATTTGTGAGGAATTTCCTATGATATTTGAGAAGCCATATTTCTCATCGAGTTGTTTGTGGAGTTCTCTATTTTCAATTTCGAGTTTTTTATTTTCTAAAGCACGTTTGATGATAATAGATAGTTTTTTTAAGTTTACTGGTTTGGTAAGAAAATCATAGGCACCTTCCCGCATAGCATCAACAGCACTTTCCACAGTACCATGTCCTGTTAAAATGATTACAGGAGTTGCTGGAGATTTGGTCAATATTTTTTTTAGCAATTCCTCACCAGACATATTGGGCATTTTTAAATCCGTGATAACCAGATCAATTTCCTGTTCGTCAAAGATACTCAGTGCTTCCTCTCCATCTGATGCCAGGACAGCAGAGAAATTATCAAGATTTAAAAACTTTTTTAAGCCTTCGCGAATATTTTTTTCATCATCTACTACCAATATGTTGCCTTTCATTAAATACTCCCTATTTTCAATTCTTAATCAAACTTTAAATCATTATATCAGTGATTATTATTCCCATTATTATAACTCAAGAGTCTTTTACACGAAGCAAAGCAGGGGATCATCATTTTAAAAGTCGTTCCCTTGCCTTCTTGACTATCGATTTGAATTGTACCATTGTGTTCTTTAATAATTTTATAGACTATAGTGAGTCCCAAGCCTGTTCCAAAATCCTTAGTGGTGAAGTAGGGCTCAAAAATCTTTCCCATATTTTCATCGGTGATACCACGACCTGAATCTGTGATCTGGATTACGAGATCCTCATCAGATTTTTGAATATCTATACTCACCCTTCCATTTCGTTTTGTTGCTTCTAAACTATTTTTTAAAACATTTATTATTGCGTGATTTAAATATCGGCTATCCAGGGGTACTTTTGATATGGAATTATCTCCATCAAGTGTTAATTTGACGCCTTTTTTATCAAATGCAGGTTGTAATAATTTGATAATTTGTTGCATCACCTTAAAGATATTGACATTTTTCAACTGGATATGAATTGGACGTACAGTAAATAGAAAGTCCTTCACGATATTATTTAAACGAGAAATCTCTTCCATAACAACGTTCAGCAGTTCTTTAAATTCTTTTTGAATCTTGAAATCACATTTATCTGTTAATCGATCGAGGAGTTGGACGTGAATATCGAGAGAGCCAAGGGGATTTTTAATTTCATGGGCTACACCAGCAGCAAGGGTTGTTAATGCAGCTAAACTTTCTGCGTGGTGGAGTTTTAAACGTTCTTCTTTCTGAGAAGTGATATCCAGAAAGACCAGTACATTTCCCAGAACTTTGCCATCCCGAACAAGGGGGTAGATACTGAGTTGGACTATTTTCAAAACAGGGAACCGGAGAGTAATTTCATGGCCGATAATTTTTTGATTACGTTCCAATAGTTCTTCAAAAAGTTTTTTTGGAAAACGATCAGACAGTTTTTTAAAGAAATTCTTTTCTATCAAGCTATTTTCAACCATGTTTAGAATGATCATAGCTTGTTTATTGATATATTGGATGTTGTGTTCATCAGACAGTACAACAATCCCTTCTATCATGCTTTCGAAGATAGTTTCAAAAAAAGATCTGTCCTGGGATAACGATAGTATAAAATCCTTTAAACTTCGTTCATCGAGTTTTTCAATGCGATCCAGTACTTTATTTACAAATTTAGATGATAACATAAAATCTCATGTTTCGCTGAAAACAACCCATGATTCAATACTATAATTATTTGATATATTATAGTATATCCATTGAAAGATTTTTTACAAAATCCTTAATATAATATAATCAAAATTCGAAATGTGTCAAGTTGACCTATTCATATTCTAATGCTTCCCGAATGACTGTTTCCTGTGCTTTCTTCGCAGGATAGATGCCAGATATCACAGATAATATTATAATTAATATTGGTATGATTGCGATTAAGTAGACTGGGAAATGATATTCTAGATACCAGCCCAGAGTTTGCTTATTAATAACAAGTACGGTTATCAGCGATAAGATAATTCCTCCTATAACCCCAAGGATAGAGCTAATAAACCCAATGATTCCTGCTTCAGATAAAACCATTTTGCTAATCTGTAGTTTTGTTGCCCCGATGGAACGATAGATTCCCATTTCTCTTCTTCGCTCCAGGATGGATGAGAGCAATACATTGACTAGACCCATGAAGGCAATCACAATGGTAATCATCTCCAGAGCATGGAATATATAGAAAGTTTCTTTGATAGCTGAACTTATCTCCTTCTTAAACTTATTAAGAGATGTGTATATAAGGGTATCTGGATTATCCAATTTAGAATATATTGTTCGGGTGAAGGAATCGAAATCTGTACCTTTCATTAAATATATTTTAAAAATATCGACCAAATGATCTTTCCAGTATTGCCTGAAGGTGTTTCGTGGCATGGATATCACGCCGTTATTGGATAGATAGTTATACACGACTCCAGCGATGATAAAATCTTTAGTTCCACTCTTGGTATGGAGTGATATTTTATCTCCCAAATGGAGATTAAAACGATTTGAAATGCTATCGGATATTAAAACGCCTTCTTGGTAGGTCATTATTTTAAAGGCGTTTGATTGATTCCCTTCCAGAAAAGTATAATGAACATATTTACTGGCCACTTCCATTTTAAAGGAGTGGATATCCAATAACAACCCTTTATAAGAGGTCGTATAGAAACGATATTCATCAATATCACGGATATCTGGTAATCTTCTGATCTTATCTATACGTCGTTCATCCATAGGAAATATGTCCCCTTCCCGATATGAAGAACCAGATAGTATGGAATAGTCTGCATTATTGACCTGGTCCATCCAGTTATTAATGGAATACTCATAGCTGGCAATCAATGTGAATATACTGATGATCAAAGATATTGATATCATCAGGGTACTGGATGTAATGGAGTTTCTTCCCAGGGATCGGGAGATGTTTAGATTGGCTATGGACATTTCAATCCGAAATAATTTGATGAGAAAAGGTTTTAAAGTATCTGTTGTAATTAATATTATTTTAGGTGCAAGAAAGGATAGACCAAGGGTTATGAAGACTCCAGACAGAAAGGCAAATATGGGTAAATTAAAAATTGGTTTTTGTATAGATAAGATAAATGCCATGATAAGTAGCAATATTCCAATGATAGAATAAGGTTTAACATGAATTTGTTTTTGATTTTCATAGCTCACAGAACGAATTGTTTCTACAGGGGATATTTTTACAGCACTCACAGAAGGTATTACAGAAGATACAAAAGTCGTTCCAATTCCAAGGAGAAGTCCTGAGATAATATGGAATAAATTAAATTCAATTTCCCGAACATCCTTCAGTATATATTCCTGGCTTATCTTTTGTGTAAATATATCAACAGATAAGTAACTCAGGAGCCATCCAAGTAATATTCCAAGAATAGAACCAATAATTCCAATAATCAATCCTTCAAATATAAATAGGATCAATATGTTTTTTTTAGTCACCCCCAAAGACCTCAATATACCAATCTCTTTTCGTTGATGCAGGATGGAAGTGTTAATTGTATTGAAAATTAGAAACATGCCAACAATAAGAGAAATAAGACTGACTACAGTCAGGTTTAGTTGGAATGAGCGATAGAGTTGACCGGATCCTCCAAGCCTCTCTCTGGGTGTTTGAATTAATAGATCTTCTTTGAGATTATTCCTCAGTGACTGGATAACTTCTTCGATTGAAACCCCTTTTTTTATTTGTATATCAATCTTATCCAGTCTCCCTTCTTTTTTAAAGTAATACTGAGCAGAAAATATATCAAGAAAGATAATATCTTTGTTCTGTCCATAGGTAGTTTGAGACTTTTTTATAACGGCTGCTATCTCAAAATCTATTTCACCTCGTTCTGTAGCAATCTTAATCCTGGAGTCCTTTTTTAAACCATGATAATTTAGAAATCCTTCCGTAACAATTGCCTGATTAGGCAAACTGAAAAATCGTTCGAGATCTATTCTATCCTTGCTGTCTTCTGGTAAATAGCCCCCACGGGCACCATTGACCCCAAGAATCATTACTGGAAAATATTTTTTGTGAAAAATAACCCTTGTCCTTGCAGATACAAAAGGAATTGCATTCTTCACTCCCTTGGTATTCACTATGACAGGATAATGTGCCTCATCAAAACCATTTCTACCATATCGGATAGTCAAGTCAGAACCAGATGACAAGGATGTAACAAAATTACCCATAGCACGTCTTGCACTTGTATTCGCTGATTGGATTGCTACATAAACCGCAACACCAAGACTGACACCCAGTATGGATAAAATGATTCTTAAGAGATGTTTTCTGAAATAGGGAATAATAAATACCCTGATCAAATTCATAAGGGATAATAAATCTTTCATGAATACAATGCCCCATCTCGTAGGTGAATAAGACGATCTCCATGATTGCTCATTTCATCATTATGGGTAACAAATAAGATAGTCTGATTCATCTCCTTTGAGAGCCCTTTGAGTAATGTTAATATATGCCTTGCATTCTCAGAATCCAGATTCCCGGTGGGTTCATCCGCTAAAATAACCGCTGGATTATTAATCATAGCCCGGACAATGGCAATTCTCTGCATCTCCCCCCCAGAAAGCTCCTCTGGTTTGTTATCTCTCTTATTGGTTAAATGAATCTTCTCAAGATATTTCTCAGCCTCACAAATCGCCTCAGAATATTTGATTCCTTTGAGTAGCAATGGCAGCGCAATATTCTCAATAGCTGTCATAGTTGGCATCAGGTTGAAAAACTGAAATACAATACCAATATTATCTCTGCGAAAGAGAGTTAAAGACTTATCATTCATCTTGGATATATTTCTATTATTGATTTCAATAACACCAGAATCAGTGTAATCAATTCCACCTATAATATTAAGAAGTGTACTCTTGCCAGAACCACTGGGACCCATAATTACAAGAAATTCTCCCTGCTCAACCTCAAGACTACAGCCCTTTAAAATCTCAATGCTCTGATGACCTCTGGTATAATTCTTATAAATATCTTTTACACAAACCATTTTTCCCATTGAATTACTCAACCCACAATATTTATTTTAAAAATATATTCTATACTAAGACTCTTTTAAAAAGGAAATTAAAGTACCGATATTGTCATAGTGAGGCTCTCGAACCGTGCCACAAAGAGTTTCATATTAAAAATTTTATCAGTATATAATCGAATAAAGAACCATATTATAAATACCCAAGATTACCCGGAGTTTATAAAAATAATTAAAATCATGCCTTTCGAATCAATTTTATTAGAGTTTTGAAATGATTCATAGATTGTGGGACGTTTCAAATGGTTTAAGCTAATGATCACAGGAAAGAATTGGTATATCGGGAGTCCATTTCTTATGGTATACGAACGGAGTGCCGAACCAGCCAATGACAATTTCAAATTAATATGGGTATTACAAAAAAAATACTAAAATCCTTTTAAAATTAAAGTCATTCAAAACCATATTGTCATGGTGAGGCTCTCGAACCATGTTAAAAATGATATCAACTTTTGGTAATTATCAATATAGGTTACAAATTAAAATCATGTCAAATCAAGATCAACAAACTTAAATAACCCACAATAAGTATAATGATTTTCATATCCCAAAAGACAGGAGAACGACAGGAAAATCACAGGAGAATCGATTGAAAATCATTTTAATTTTTCGAAAGGTATCATCATTTCAACCCACACCACCCGACACCTTTTACGATAGAAATTAAATATCACCCAGGGAATCCACTTAGACAACGGAATTTTCCTTGGGGTTTAACATTGATCCCATCAATCACCGGAATCGTGTCACCATGTCTAAACCCAACAATTAACCAATCTTCAAGTGCTCTTTGAAGCTCAATTTGACACTCGAATAAAGTTGTTCCAAAGGAAATGGTACCTGGGCATTCAGGTATCTTACCGGCATACGTTCCATCGTCCTATCATAAACTGCTTTGGACATCTATTGGCGGATGTACTGTGTCAACATCACTCCTCCGGCTGATTAAAATATATTATATAAATAAAATAACACATGTTCCCCTCCCAGTCTACCATTTATTCATAGGAGAATCATTTTTTTATACTGAACTTCATCGGGATATCCCTCAAAATCTCCTCTCACACAGAATATTTATATACGGCTTGCAACTGTATGGGATGTCCTGTGACCACCTCTGTATAGTTATTTAATGATTCTCAGAACAAGGGTGAGTACGGAAACAAGGAAGGCAATACCTCCCAAATACCACCAGGTTTGACGGATTATTGTTTTATTCAAATCTAAAATCCGTTCATTCATGGTATCAAATCGTTTGTTGACATCATCCTTAAGATTACCCATTTCTTTACGTAGATCATCTTTAAGCTCATTCATTTCTTTATAATACACGGATTTTATATCATTTAATTCCCCACTTAAGTATTCTTTCGTGACGAGGTCTTTTAAGGAGGTCTCTTCCCGTTCTAGCAATACATTGGCTAATACCTTGGCTTGTTTGTCATCAAAAACACTTTCCAATTGATTTAAAATATCTATGGCTTGGCTCATCCATTTTCTCCAGAAAATATTCTTATATTAAAGATAATACAAATATCCACAAGATAATATTATTTATTGCATTGTAATGGAGGGTAAATCGATGTATTTGCTCTATCTATCGACGTATTGCGGCACCAATTTTGGGTTGACACATAGGTCAGCCCCTAGATATATTTATATCATGTACACGGGAACGGCATCTCCGGTTGGTGGGCGAAGTCGAATCACCTACCATCGTCATATTGACGCAGGTTAGCATCCATACTCCTTATTTAGATTCTTGTCTTCATCAGAATGACGACGCTGTCAGAGGACAGAAAGCATTACCAACTATAATAATTCAATCAAGTCATCTTTTGTCAACCTTGTTTGATTCAGTATATCCATCAATGTCCTTTTAGCTAATTCTTTATGAAGAGGTACAACTGTTTTATGGGTTATCTCATCAATTGTTTTGGACAAAGAAACCAGACTTCCTTTCCTGTGGGGTTTCCCCAATCTGTTTCACTAACGGTGTAATCTTGAGATATTTCAGATACCATTTTTTCAAGATTATATTTTTTTTTCTCATTGAACCGTCGAATTAATACAACGCCGTTTTCAACAATAACTTCTACAGGATCCCCTACCATTAACTTAGACTGTTCAAGAATCTCTTTACTAATTCTCAACCCCTGACTATTACCCCATTTCTGTATTTTACCGATCATAATCATTCCCATTTTAGTATATTCAAAGTATATACATTTCTTAACCGAAAGTCAACAGATGAACCCCCCCTCCGGTTGGTGAGCGGAGTCGAAACGACCCCAAAAACCTCTCTCACAAAGGACATTTGTATATGGCTATTAACCGTATCGTAGGGGCAAACCTGTGTGTTTGCCCTGTTTTGCCCTGACCTGATTTGGGTTGACACACAGGTCAACCCCACATATATCTTACCCTCTGTAGGGGTGATACATATGTATTCGCCCCATTTACACCATTCTTCATACCTTTGTGTAGGGGCAGGTTTGAAACCTGCCCCTACGGGCACTGTTCCGTGCCCTTCGGTGGAGCTTGTGCTGAGCGTTAGTCGAAGTGCTCAGGGAACGGGTATCTCTACTCGGCACTTCGACTCCGCTCAGTGACCGAGTATACCGGTTGGTGAGCGAAGCCGAACCAACCACCGTAAGCGAGGATATATATCCTCGCCTGCTCTCTATATCCTATTCCTGCGGAGACCACGGAGGATTGGGAGCAGGGGAATCAAGCGGTACCAAACCCCCCAAAACCTCTCACGGGGCAAACTTCTGGACGCGATGGTTATATGTATCCGCTACATAAATATTGCCACTACTGTCCAGTGCTACACCAGCGGGAAAATAAAACTGCCCATTCCCTGACCCAAAGGTGGAGCAAGCTCCTGTTTGCCAACCTGTAAGAGATCCACAACCCAGCCAACCCACAAAAGTCCCACTCGAATTAAGCTTCTGGATGCGATGGTTACCATAATCCGCAACATAGATATTGCCACTACTGTCCACCGCTACACCAAAGGGCCAATAAAACTGCCCATTCCCGCTTCCAAATGTCCCCCACAGGATGAGATAAGCCCCTGAACTCGTAAACTTCTGGATGCGATCGTTACCATAATCCGCAACATAGATATTGCCACTACTGTCCACCGCTACACCAGTGGGATTAGTAAACTGCCCAGTCCCTGTACCAACTGAACCCCACTGGGTGAGATAACCCCCTGAACTCGTAAACTTCTGGATGCGATGGTTATTATAATCCGTAACATAGATATTGTCACTACTGTCCACCGCTACACCATAGGGATAATTAAACTGCCCAGTCCCTGTACCAAGTGAACCCCACTGGGTGATATAAGCCCCTGAACTCGTAAACTTCTGGATGCGATGGTTATTTCTATCTGCAACATAGATATTGCCACTTGTGTCTATCGCTATACCAAAGGGATAATTAAACTGCCCAGTCCCTGCACCAAGTGAACCCCACTGGGTGATATAAGCCCCTGAACTCGAAAACTTCTGGATGCGATTGTTATTATTATCCGCTACATAGATATTGCCACTGCTGTCCACCGCTATACCAAAGGGATAAGCAAACTGCCCAGTCCCTGCACCAACTGAACCCCACTGGGTGATATAAGCTCCGCTGATATTCATTGTATACACCGCAGAACCAACCGCCGAATCAGAATATCCAGCAAGACAACCAATAGCGTTGATGGTTTGACTGGTGGAAACACTGATAGGAGTACTATACAGGGTACTACTGCAGGTCGGCGTTGTACCGTTGGTGGTGTATCGGATATTGGCTCCACCCGTCGTTGTGGATAGGGTCACAGATTGAGTTGATGTATAGGTACCTCCAACAGGTGAGAATGTGGGTGTTGCGACCTGAAGGGTGTAAGTAGCTGTGGCAACCGTGGAATCCGCATACCCTGATAAACAACCTATGGCATTGATGGTTTGGGTGCTGGTTACACTAATGGCACTACTATACACGGTACCCGTACTGCAGGTAGGGGTGGTTCCATTGGTGGTATATCGGATGCTGGCTCCTCCAGTTGTTGTCGAAAGAGTCACACTCTGATTAGCATTGTATGTTCCTCCGGCTACGCTGAAAGTGGGGGTGGCTACGGTATTGCCGGAGGATGGGGTGGCTATAGTAAATGTTTCATTAGTGATCACCGATCCCCCAGCCAGGGCATTGCCACTGCCATCGAGAGCGTTGGTGTTGAGGTTGAGAACCATGGTTCCATCGGGGAGTCCCGTAAAATTATAGGTTACCTTGGCATTGTAGTTAGACCAGACGATACTCGAAGGACTCACAGCATTTCCCCCCAGGGTGAAACTAATGGCGGAGTTCACCGTAATGGGAATCATCGGTTCACTAAAGGTAAAATCAATACTACTAAAATTATAAAATGTCGATCCCCCGATACCAGTACAGGTAGACGAGGAGTTGGCATTGATACAATGACTGGATAAAGTAGGAGCAACAGCATCCCCACCAAAACTCCCTGTAGCGAAGGAACTGGAATAATTTCCGTTGAGGGGGTTCCCTGTTGTACTCCTTAAATTGGTGTTGAGGTTGATGGTATATATCTTATTTATTAACAGAGATGGGTTATTTTTATCCACAGGACTTAGGATCACTGACTTGCTGTCACCAGACCAGGATGTGTTATAATTAGAACTACTAATGGTTCCCAGATCAGAAGAAATGGAAAAGGATTTTGGAAAGGTCGTTTGATCGATGGCTTGAGAAAACTGCAGGGATAGATAGGACGTTGTGTATAATCCTGTTGCACTCTGAGCTGGGGATATAGTTTCCACGTTCACGTATTCGTAATTTCTCTTGACAATCATCGCAATGTCGTTATCATCACAATAATTCAGTGTCAAACTCATTGTGACAAATAGAAATATAAAAATGAATAGAATGTTTTTTCTCATAATCTGAGTCTCCTTACATTGATTGTATACGGCTTTAAACCGTATTGTAGGGGAGATACCTATGTGTTCGCCCTGTTTTGTACCCTGACCTGATTTGTGTTGACACACAGATCAACCCCCCAATCGTCATACTGGCGGAAGCCAGTATCCATTAACTAATAGACAAATAAAGATCCTTCCAATCCGGATTCATTTCCTCAATTCTTTTAATCTTCCATTCTCTTTTCCAGTTTTTCATAACTTTTTCCTTGGCTACAGCGGATTCCATCGTTTCATGGATTTCATACCATACAAGAAGATGAACATGGTATTTCTTTGTAAAATCATCCATTACACTATTTTTATGATCCCAGATTCTTTTAATCAGATTGGAAGTCACTCCTATGTACAGAGTTCCGTTCTTTTTGCTGGCTAACAAATAAACAACAGGTTGTTTGTCAAACATATTACACACCCTTCTTATTTGGATTTAGGTCTTCACCAGAATGACGGATTAGTCCCATCAACCGCTATTTGTCATTCTGAACTTGATTCAGAATCTCTATCTCCCACTCTGTTCTTTGAGCGAAGTCATACCAACCCTATTAACAACCATCACCACCCTCCTAGAAATAATAATTAACCCCCAGCCCTGTGGAAATTCCATACAAGGGGCTGTCTGGATATTTGATATAAATAAGTTTCCCTGGTACCACCAGATGGAGATCCCGATATAATTTAAGCTGAAATCCAATCTCCCCACCAAAATAAAAATCCGTTAGGGACTTACTTTCTTCTTTGATAGCACCAAAAGATCCATATCGTGCAAAGGTGAAGGCTGGTCCAGCATCTAACCGTACTGTTAATTTAAATATATTCGTATGAACAGGAATATATTTTATACCCAGGGAAGGGATAATAATATTGAGCCCGACATCCCGTTTACTGGCACTGCTGGGGGTACTTAAATTCAGATATCCAGCGTTGAATACAAGATAAAATCGTTTTAAAAGAAAATCCATTTCATAAGCAAGATGTAAATTAATATTGATCGCGGGACTTTTAAAATCCTTCCCCAGATCACCCACAGGGAAAAATACCCCGATGGATAATCCTGGTTCAAGACCCAGAGGAACAATGGGCTTTTGAATTAATATAAATTGATGATTCTGATTAAGAAAAGTCACTCTTTCCTGGATAGGAAGTATCTTTGGCTGTTGGTTTAATCGCATTTGAGCAAACATTCTCTGTTCTTTGTTCTCATGTCCTATCATGGCAAGGTATTCTACGTATTGCTTTCCCCGGTTGGTTATATAGGACACAAGATCGTTGAAAGTAATATTTTCCTTGGGTTTAAACTTATATTCCGCAAAAAACATCCCGATCATTCCTGTAAAATAGCCGTTTCCTGAAAATTTATGGTTAATTTCGAGGGTTTCTTTATAAAATCTTAAGATGTGCTTGAAAAAATTATTATTTCGATAGTGGATTTCTTTGGCAGTTAAATGAGCAAGACTGGCGTAAATACGGGATGAATTAGATTTATAGTCATCCTTCTTAACTCCTTTGAGCATTTCTTTAGGGCCCTCATTATTTCCCGAGTAACAGGCATCGATAATCAGGGTAGTATCATTTTGAAAGGAGTTCACGAGGGCTTTTAACTCGGCTGGCCTTAATCTACCCCCATCCACAAAGACAAGAGAGCCATCATCATCCCCATGTCCGCTGTAAGTAATAATAACATTGGCTTCTTTGTTTGATTTTACTTTTTGGATAAAGATTTGAATGCGTTTTTTAAACTCACTCAAGGTCAAATCCTTATTGGTAAAGATATTTTTTGGATCCATCTTCACACAGTGGATGAATATCTGTCGTAAGAGGATGACATCATTAAAACATTCATAGAGTGGTGCAAATCCTGAGCGTCTCTGGTACTTGTCATTCCCAATGGAGAATACAAGGGTGTTTTGTTTCTTTACAGATTCAAAGGTCTTTTTCGTATTGAGACGGAAAAATAAATCTTTATTATTGGTTAAATCCTTTTTCTGTTTGTATTTTCTTTTGCGGATTATCCCTCCACCCCGATTATTCTTTACTTTCTTAGACTTGCGAATCTTGGAACCCCTTTCAGAGTAATCCTTTTGATTATCCTCAGAACTGGAATAACCCGTGATTGACCAGCTAAGAGAGATCATTACAAGAAAAAACCATTTTAAAATGGATTGATTCAATTGATTATGCACATTACACCTCGATCAATAAATCAACGTATAGTTAAAGTTTATAATAGAATTATTTGAAATAATAAAAAATAAATTTCACTATTTCAATTATGTCTATTAATACATCAGGAACTATAAATTAGGGATGCATTAACATGTTGGGGTTAAAACTGTTAATGGAATCAAGGCATAGAACACTCATAGAAGTTCAGTATAATAATTAGATAGGCACACATAATAATTTGAAAATACACAAATGACTATAATTACAACTCATTACTTTGTAATATAGAAAATAGTAATTATTATTTGTATATAATTAATCAAAATACTTACAAATAATATATTCGTCAATAAAATTAATAATTATTATACTATAAATTTTCATTATGTACCATTTTAGTACATGTCCTATTTTAATACACTGGGCTATAAATCTCCCTAAAGGACACATATTTAGTAGTATAGAGTTATATTGACCTGGCCCTATAAATGGTTTCTGGAGGGACAATTTTTTTTAAACCTGACAAGAGAATAAAAATAATTTCATAATGAAGATGTATCATTTTATACCATAATTCTATATTAAATAATAAATAATGATAATTATTCATTTCAATAGTATATCGACGAGATAAACATCCTTTGATTATACCACAAATAAATATTTCTATAAAATCTTTGGACTTAAAATAATTCTTCGTGTCTTACAGCTGGCTTAAACAATGGTATGGGATATAAGAAAGTTTTGTCAACATAATGGAATGACTAATAAATATTTCTGATCTCCAATAAAATATCCCCGGCACCCTGACGTAACAAGTTCTCCGCAAGAGTAATCCCTAGTTCTTTATACTCATCCACCCGACCTATCGCCTCATCAAACAGATATTTTTTCCCATCCAAAGAGGAGATCATCCCCACTATCTTCAACTCATCTCCTGTAATAACAGAAAAACCAGCAATGGGAACCTGGCATCCCCCCTCTAAACGCTTCATAAAAGATCTTTCAGCCATCACACAGGTGTAGGTGATAGGATCATTAAAATCACGAATCATAGTATTGATATAATCATCTTCTATACGGGATTCAATCCCAATAGCACCCTGACCCACAGCAGGGATACAGATATCAGAAGATATAACCTCCGTAATTTCTTGATCAAGAGCCATTCGATTTAAACCTGCACACGCAAGAATAATTCCATCCAGCTTCTCTTCCTCTAATTTCTTTAAACGGGTATTGACATTTCCCCGGATATCTTTAAACTGGAATTCAGGAAAGCGATGGAGAAGTTGCACCTGTCTTCTTAAACTACTGGTACCGATAATAGCATTTTTAGGGAGATGATTAAGAGATGGATAGGACTTTGATATAAATGCATCCATTGGAATCTCTCTACTACTGATTGATTGAATATGAAGACACTCAGGAAAATCAGTAGGGACATCCTTCATACTATGCACAGCAATATCTGTTTCCTTCTTTAATAGGGATTCCTCAATTTCCTTCACAAAAAGTCCCTTCCCACCAACTTTCGAAAGGGGTGAATCCAATATCTTATCTCCCAGCGTCTTGATAATAACAAGTTCCACATCTATCCCAGGATATCTCCCCTCTAACCACGATTTCACCATATTACTCTGGATTAAGGCTAATTGGGATCCTCGTGTCGCTATTCTAATCTTATTTCTATCCATATATCTCTTCTCATTTATTTTATTACATAATGTTTTAACCAGTTAAAGTACTGTCTTTCAAAATCACTAAGGGATTCAATAGGAATTATACCATGATTATGCTTATCATCCAATATCCGTTTTTCTCCCATCCTGGCACTCCATCCCCCATGCATGAAAGCAAAAATAGTTTTCCCAAATTGCCAGGCATAAGCAATCTCAGAAAGCGTCCCACTACCCCCACCTATAGCAATAATCAAATCTCCCGAAAGCACATTAATCACATTCCGTGCATAACCCATTCCCGTAGGTATTACGATATCGCTATACTCATTGCACTTATCAAAAGAATCCTCAGGGAGTATCGACAGCACCATCCCACCACATTCCTTAGCCCCCCTGCTAACATGCTTCATCACACCATATTTCCCGCCAGTAATCAGTAATACCCCGCTCCCACCAACAATCTTACCCACTTCATAAGCGAGTTCTTTCTCCTCATCACTAGCCCGATTATTACCAATGACGACAACCTGTTTCATGCGCATTTGTGTGCCTCATAATTTTAAATAAATAGCTTGGATTGTTTTTCTTGACAAGGCTCTAAAAATAAAGTATTATTCAAATATAATATTTCATAATCAAATAGAATAATATTAAAACACTTTTTTAACTAATTTTAAGGAGTCACTATGAACATCACTACTCAACTTTCAATATTCATGGAAAATAAACCGGGAAATCTCTCCCAGTTTTGTACCATCTTGGAAGAAGGCAATATCGATATCCTGGCAATCAGTGTAACAGATGCGGTAGACCATGCAGTGATTCGTCTGGTAGTTAATGATACAGGTAAATGTGTTCATATCTTGGGTGAACGAAGTATTGTAGTCATTGAATCGGATATTATAGAAATTGAGCTCACTCACAAACCAGGAGAACTCAAGAAGGTTGCTCAAATCTTCTCCCAGGAAATGATCAATATCGATTATATCTATGGAAGTGAGTGTCATTCTAATGGAAAAGCATCACTCTATTTAAAAGTCTCTGACCCCAAAAAGGCTCTTGAGATGATAAAAAAATATTTGGTGCAATAAAAAATCTTAATTTACAATTAAAATATTTTAAATTGTCTTGAAAATTACTTACTCAAATACTATATTCTCTATAATATATCTTAATTGACGTTATTTTATTATGAAAAATAAAAAATATCTTGATCCCTCTGCAAATCATAAAATATCCAGCTATCAGCGTCGGAAAGCAGAAATTTCTGAACTCACATCCACAAAAAATAAATTAAACAAGCTTCTGGATGTCACAAGAAATATCATGTCCGAAATGCAGTTGAGATCTCTCATTGAAAAAATCATGGATAATGTCACCATGGTCATGAATGCAGATAGGAGCACAATATTTCTTATCGATTATAATACAAATGAATGCTGGTCCTACGTAGCACAGGGTACTAATGAGATTCGTTTTCCTATAGGTATCGGAATTGCAGGTCACGTCGCCCAAACAGGGAGTACCATCAATATTCCTGAAGCTTACGAAGACCCAAGATTTAATCCCCAATTTGATAAAAAAACGGGATATCGCACAAAATCCATCCTCACCATGCCTGTGAAAAATAATTCAGATAAAATCATAGCGGTCACCCAGGTTTTAAACAAAATAGACAACACCCCTTTCACTGCAGAAGACGAAAATCTCCTCTCAGCCTTCTCGTCATTGGCAGCCATTGCTCTGGAAAACGCTCAACTCTACGAAGAAGTCTTATCCGCTAAAAACCTCAATGACACTATATTAGAAAATATACACAACGGCGTTCTTACTATAAATCCCAACGGTAAAATCATTACGGCTAATAAATCAGCATATCAAATCTTATCCTCCAATTCATCTCCTATCATAAACGCCGATTACAAAAGTTTTTTTAATAATGAAAACCTGTCTATTATCCATGCCATTGAAAATGCCGAAACATCCAATAATATGATCCAATTATACGATATAGAGTTCACCCATCCTGATTCAAAAAAAAGCCATATTAACCTGACAGTCCGTAAACCCTCTCATCAAACCAATACGGATATCGCACAACTCGTTGTCATTGAGGATATCACAAAAGAAAAACGTATGAAAAGCACTCTCACCCAATATGTAACAAAAGAGGTCGCGGAACAAATCCTCAATAACGAACTCAGTTTAAAAGGCAAACGTCAGAAGGCGACTATTTTATTTTCTGATATCCGTAGTTTTACCACTCTTTCCGAAAAATCACAGCCTGAAGAAGTGGTGGATCTTTTAAATAGTTATTTCGATATTATGATCGATGTCGTTTTCAAACACGAAGGAACTCTCGATAAATTTATTGGGGATGCAATTATGGCGGTTTTCGGTGCCCCTATCACCCGACCAGATGATGCTCATCGTGCTGTAAAAACAGCAATTGATATGATTCACGAGCTCCAAAGGTTTAATGTAACGAGAAGTAATAAAGGTTTATCCACTATAAATATCGGTATTGGAATAAGTTCTGGAGAAGTTTTAGCAGGAAATATTGGTTCTGAAAAGCGTATGGAATACACAGTCATCGGCGATACGGTAAATCTTGCAAGCCGTTTAGAAAGTCTTACAAAGGATTTCCCCCATAAAATCTTATTATCTGAATCGGTATATGAAGAAGTGAAAAATGATTTTGATTTGGAGTATCTTGACGAAGTGCTTGTCAAAGGGAAAAACACACCGGTTAAGATATACGGTGTGTCTCATAATAATTTATAACTTAAAATGCGTAACCTACTCCAGGCCCTGTAATCCAGTAAAATCCACCACCCGCATTAAAGAACCAGCCTCCACGAGCCATAGCCAATAAAGAAAGTCCGAATTTAAATGTATAACGATATCCAAATTCTGCTGTAAGAGTTGGGTTTAGGTGTGTAGTTTTATTACCAAAAACATCAGTGGTTCGATAAAAAATGAAATCAAGTGCAGGACCTACCCAGAATCCATGAGGCCTCTTCCCCTTAATAATCCCAAATCGTAAACTAACTCCAGGAGTAAAATAATTGGATTGATCAAGACCAATTCGAGGAGCAATGCTTATTATTTTGTGAATCCTGATATCTCCTTCAATTTCGGCAGCTCCTTTAAATTTTCCCCAAAAAAAGTTTAATCCTATTACAGGGTTTCTCTTGGTGTCTCCACCTGATAATGTTTTATCTGATGGTTTTGCAAAAGAATTACCCAAAGATAATAAACTGATTAGATTTATGATAATTAAAGAAGTTAATAACTTATTATTCATTTTTTTCTCCATAATTTAAAAAATTGTTAGTATAATATATATCTATACTATATTTAATTACTATTTAATATAGCAAATAAAAAATTATAATAATGGATTTGATAATTAAATATTATTAAATGCCATAACTATTAATGATATTTGAAATAATAGTATGATATTTGGGATCCATATTAAAAAATTTAAATCGTAGTTGAGTTAGATCATCTGATTTGTCAATTTCAACAGGTGCTGCGTGAGTAACCACGGAATCGTAATCTTTGTTGAAACGAAATGTCACAAGATAATGTTTTTCTAACAATTTTTCTAATTCTTTATAATTATTATTTTCTAGGAGAATTTTCATCTCTTCTTCATTAAAATTAGATATTTTCCCATTCATATTATCAAAAGGCGCAAACATTTTTTTCATATTGGCCTTGATCATTCGATCTTTATCGATTCTTCGTTCGACAAATTGTTTTTTATTCATTCGCTACCTCAAATTGGATTTAATTATAAAATATAACACTGAAAATATCTTTTTCAAAAACAATTTTAATTTTTTTGTTAAACAGATGCTACAAGTAAATTTTTCTCAAAATACATGTAAGTTATCTCTTAAACGACACACACATTTTTTTTAAAATTGATTGAGCACTTAATGTACCTGAAAACAATCGGAATCAAAAATTTTAATTCCGATGCTCATTCGTCATATACTCAAGGTTGCCATAATATGATATTCTGTAATAGCTATAAGATATAGATTTTATCATAGGATTATAAGGATTTTGTTACGTCCGCTATCCATCTTAGGTAACTTGGATCCCCCTCCTTGATTTCAAAGGAGATGACTTCTACAGTTTCATAGGGATGGATCTCATTAATTTTTGTTATAATTGTCTGAATCAGTTCTTCACGGGTTTTAATGATTAAAAGACTTTCTTCGTCATGACATATTTCACCCTTCCAGGTATAATGACTTTGTACAGAGGGGATAATATTTACACAGGCTACTAATTTCTCTTCCAGTAAGATTTTTGTGATCCGTTCAGCTTGATCTTTAGGGCAGGTTGAAAATACAACTCTCATAACTGGATTTCCTTAATTCTAGAACTTATATCCAACACCAAATTTAAAAATAGCCTGAAAGGAACTGGAAATACCTGAAATTGATGCACTTGAATCAACAAGACCTCCGAGATTATTAGTCTTAAGTTCTGCTCCACCTATAATATGTAAGCCTTTATAGACAAAAAATCCTAACTCGAGTTCACTTTCAAATGTGGTGGACGATGTTGTCACGACAGAACCTCTGGCAATAGCTGTACCAACACGTAATCCCAGTAACCAATAAAAAAATTTCAATGGCTGATGTTTGATTCGGGCTCTGACACTAAAGATATCCTGTACAGTAGGACTTCCCTGGTCATAACCCAAAGTGAGCCACAAGTACACATTAAAACTGGCACCACCAAAACCTCCACCAATTCCTAACTCACCATCTGATAGGTTGGATTGACTGCTTTGAATGACTGCTTCAGTAAATATTGATATAAAAACTCCAGAATCTTCTCTTGATTTTCGTTCTGACAAATAAAACAAGGGATAGGATCGAACACGCAGATAAGTTCCGAAAAAATATTGAAATTCAAGGGGAACAAGAATTCTATTGGTTTCGAGTTGGAGTCTGGCTTCCATACCAAACTTTTTATTGAGCATGTCATAAAGTCCTAAAAGGGATACAGATATTTCTGAGAATTCTTCATCTTTTTGAATATTTTTCTTGTTATCTATTTTATTAACATCTTTCTTGTCATCTTTTTTATCATCAATTTTTTTTTCGTCTGTTTTTTTTGTGTTCTCATCTTCTTTTTCGCGTATTTCTTCTTCTTTATTAATAATTTTAGAATCGTCGAGGGGATCTTTGTCTTTTTTAGAAGGGGGTTTTTTCTTTAATTTAAAAGGAGTTATCTTGTAATCGGATTGAGGGTGAATAGTCTCAGGGGATAATAGACTAATTCCTGTAATAATGAGAAGTAAATACGTTAATTTATATAATAAATGATATTTCATAAGACCTCGTTATCCATTTTATCTAATAGATTAAAATTTATAAGTAATACCAAGTTTTACTAAGATTTGAAAGGAACTACTTATTCCTGATATGGATGCACTTGAATCAAGTAGAGCACCAAAATTATCTGTTCTTATCTCTGTACCAGTAAAGATACCCAGTCCTTTATAGATTTTAAAATGGAGATCCAGATTAAACTCAAATATAGTAGCAGAAGTTGTGACCGATGTTCCAGTGGCAATTGCTGTACCAATGCGTAGACCAGCTAAAATGTCTAAAAAACTCGCTGGACTGATTTCAAAACGGGTTCGGATGCTGAAAATATCTTTAACCGTTGGAGTTCCCTGATTGAATGAGGTACTTATCCATGCCATCATTTTAACACCACTTCCAGCAAATCCAGCCCCTATACCTAATTCTGAAGTGGATGAACTGGCGGAGTTTTTAAAAATTCTTGAATTAGTGAACAGAGATGCAAAAACAGCTGAATCTTTATTTGATTTTCTTTTTGAAAGAAAGAATTGAGGCCAGGTTTTAATCTGAAAGGAGTTTCCAAATAAAATCCTCCACTCCAGGGGTACGGAAATCATTTTTGTATCAGCGTATAATAATCCTTCAATGCCAAAATTCTTGTTAAAGAAGTCATATACTCCCATCATTCCCAAAGTGATTGTTGGTTTAAATGAATTGTCGTTATTTACTGGCTGTTCTATCTTATCCTTTGGATAGCTCATAATAGGTATGGAAATTAGAATTATTATCAGGCATATTTTTTTTACCATGTTCGCCTCAATTTGTCGTCAGGGAATATTGCATTATATAACATATCATGAAATTTGTAATTTTCAATTTTAAATGAAATATATTATAAAATCTCGAACTTTGGAGTAGTTAACTTTACATTAATTAAGGAAAAGTTTTTAAGTATTATTTTAGAATAAAAAATGTCATTTTTAAAAATATTTTGTTATTTTTTCTAATATTTTTGAAATAATTCATTCGTTATCCCTTGAAAATGATTAATATTAAGGAGAAATCCCTTATGGTAACAGAAAAATATGTGTATTTTTATGGAGAAGGAAAGGCTGATGGTAGTGCTGAGATGAAAAATCTTTTAGGTGGGAAGGGAGCCAATCTTGCAGAAATGACTAACCTGGGAATGCCTGTTCCACCTGGCTTTACCATCACTACTGAAGTTTGTACTTATTATTATACTAATGAAAAAAAATATCCATTGGGATTAAAAGAGACTGTAGAAGAGAATTTAAAACGTGTTGAAAGGATTATGGGCAGTGGGTTTGGTAATTCTGATAATCCATTATTGCTATCTGTTCGATCTGGTGCAAGAGTTTCTATGCCTGGCATGATGGATACTGTTCTCAATCTTGGTTTAAATGATACCACTGTGAAAGGACTTATTGCTAAAACAAATAATAAACGGTTTGGGTATGATAGTTACCGACGCTTCATCCAGATGTACTCTAATGTTGTTATGGGAATGAAGGGACATTATTTAGAAGAGATATTAGATGAGCTTAAAAAAAAGAAAGGGGCTAAACTGGATACTGATCTCACTGCTGAGGATCTTGAAAGTCTGATTCCTCTTTATAAATCAAAAGTTAAGGAGATTACTGGAAAAGATTTTCCTACTGATCCTATGGAGCAGATGTGGGGTGGTATAAATGCTGTTTTTGACTCATGGAATGTAGAAAGAGCAATCATATATCGTAAGCTCCATAATATACCCGAGAATTGGGGTACTGCAGTCAATCTTGTAGCAATGGTATTCGGTAATATGGGTGAAAATTCTGGTACTGGTGTTGCATTCACTCGTGATCCTGCGACAGGGGAGAGGAAATTTTATGGGGAATTCCTGAAAAATGCTCAAGGTGAAGATGTTGTTGCTGGTATAAGAACACCCCAGAAGATTGATCAGCTTGAAAAAGAGTTTCCACAGTGTTATAATGAGCTCACTGGTATCTATCAGAAGCTTGAAAATCACTATCGTGATATGCAGGACATCGAATTTACAATACAAGAAGGAAAATTGTGGATGTTGCAGTGTCGGGTTGGGAAGAGAACAGGTTTTGCGTCATTTAGAATTGCAGTGGACATGGTGTCCGAGGGATTAATAAACCAGGAGGAAGCTATACTCCGTGTAGAACCTGAACAACTGAATCAGTTATTGCGTCCAATATTTGATTCTCAGTCCAAGAAACAAGCCTTAAGTGATAATCGTTTATTAGCAAAGGGATTGAATGCGGGACCAGGTGCTGCTTGTGGCCGTATTGTATTTTCTGCAGAAGATGCTATTGCTTGGAAGAAACGAGGTGAGAAGGTTATTTTAACAAGAATTGAGACTTCTCCAGAGGATATTGGTGGTATGGATGCTGCTGAAGGTATATTGACAGCAAGAGGGGGAATGACATCGCATGCGGCTCTTGTTGCCAGACAGATGGGAAAGGTTTGTGTTGCTGGTTGTGATGTCCTTGAAATTAGTTATAATAAGAAGGTAATGCGGGTAAAGGACAGGGTATTAAATGAAGGCGATTATTTATCAATTGATGGGACTACAGGAGAGGTTATTGAAGGGGAGGTTAAGACTATTCCATCAGAAGTTCTTCAGGTATTAATTTATAAAACAATGGATGAGAAAGAATCAGATACATATAAAAAATATCTTCAATTGATGGAATGGGCTAATAAATATCGAAAATTAAAGATTCGTACTAATGCAGATCAACCAGATCAATGTATAGTTGCAAAATCATTTGGAGCCGAAGGGATTGGACTTTGTCGTACAGAACATATGTTCTTTGAGGGTAATCGAATTGATTCTGTTCGCGAGATGATTATCTCTGATACAGTGGAAGGGCGAAAAAAGGCCCTTGACAAGTTATTACCCATTCAGAAGGGGGATTTTAAGGAAATATTCAAGGTAATGAATGGTTTACCCTGTACCATCCGTCTATTAGACCCTCCTCTTCATGAGTTTCTACCCCATACCGATGATGAGATTAAAGATCTCGCTATCCAAATTGGTATATCAGCGGAACAGATTAAGGCTAAGATTGATAATCTCCATGAATTTAATCCTATGCTAGGTCACAGGGGATGTCGTCTGGGTATTCTCTATCCTGAAATAACAGAAATGCAAGTGAGGGCTATCATTGAAGCAGCTTGTGAGCTGAAGAAAGATGGAATTACTGTAGAACCTGAGATCATGGTACCCTTAGTGAGTGATGTTCTTGAATTAAAGGCTCAGAGAGAAGTTATAGATAGAATATGCAATCAAGTCTTTAAAGAGCAAAATTCACAGGTGAGTTATCTAGTTGGAACGATGATTGAATTACCAAGAGCAGCTATAACTGCCGATAAAATAGCGCACCAGGCGGACTTTTTCTCCTTTGGTACAAATGATCTTACACAAACAGCTTTTGGTTTGAGCCGTGATGATTCTGGAAAGTTTCTACCCTTCTACCTAGAGCATGAATTATATAAGAAAAATCCCTTTGAAGTCCTTGATCGTGAAGGAGTAGGTGAATTAGTTAAGATTGGAATGCAGAAAGGAAGAGAAACTAAGACTCATTTAAAAATTGGAATCTGTGGAGAGCATGGAGGAGAGCCCTCTTCAGTTGAATTCTGTCATAGTATTAATATGGATTATGTTAGCTGTTCCCCCTATCGGGTACCTATTGCATTACTCGCTGCAGCTCGATCCTCTCTCAAAGAGAAAAAATGATACTATTTATAGACAACTACGATTCATTCACCTATAATCTTGTTCAATACATAGGAGAATCAAATTCTGATCTAAAGGTTTTTAGAAATGATGAAATCACTCTTAATGGGATAAAATCTCTTTCTCCAAAAGGAATTGTAATCTCTCCGGGCCCATGTAGTCCTAAGGAAGCAGGCATATCGGTTGATGTGATTAAAACATTTTATAAGGATATACCGATATTAGGAGTATGTCTTGGACATCAATCAATTGCCTATGCTTTCAATGGCGATGTAGTTAGAGCAGATGAGATTCTGCATGGTAAAACCAGCCAGATTTATCATGATGGTAAAACTATTTATAATGGGATAGAAAATCCTTTTACTGCTACGAGGTATCATTCTCTTATTGTGAAGAGGGAAACGCTCCCTGATATGTTTGAAATATCTTCATGGACAAATAATCATATAATAATGGGCTTACGACACAAGGAATATCCTTTAGAGGGCGTTCAGTTTCATCCAGAATCTATACTCACTACAGAGGGTAAGAAGATTATTGCAAATTTTCTTAGATCCCTATAGATAAAACACGATTTCCTATGAATCATATCTTTTCAGAAGAAACTATCCAAAAAATGAGACAAGAAATCATCCTTTCAAATGGAAATGAAGTGTTTTTTGTTGGTAAAAGACAAAATACTTCAATTATATCTAGTGTTCTCCCAATTGCTCGTGGAAATGAAATGGAAGTTCCGGTTATCTACGATCAAGCATTCAAAGGAGATTACGTTATACACAATCATCCTGGTGGTAATCTCACACCATCTGGTAATGATCTTGCTATTGCAAGCTACCTTGGAAACCAGGGAGTGGGATTTGTTATTATAAATAATGATGTGACAGATGTCTATGTCGTAGTTGAGTCTCCTGTGGTTGAAGAGAAGCAGTATTTGGATATCGATCAAATGAAATCTCTTATCAATCAGAAAAGTTCCATTGCTAAACACATGGATCACTATGAAAAGAGAGATTCCCAGATTAAAATGATAGAAAACATATGTGATGCAATAAATGAAGATAAATTAATGCTTATTGAAGCAGGTACTGGTATTGGTAAGTCTATGGCATACCTTTTACCCTATATTCACTGGGCATTATCGAATAAAGAAAAATGTGTGATCTCCACCAATACAATAAATCTGCAAGAGCAACTTATTCAAAAGGATATTCCATTCTTAAAAAAAGCATTGAATATTGATTTTAACGCTGTTCTGGTAAAAGGTCGAGGAAATTATATCTGCCTGAGAAAGCTTCAATCAGCACAGAACAATACGGATTATGAACTATTTGAACAAGATGAAAAATATATTATTCATCAAATTATCGATAGTCTTCCCGTTCTCAAAGAAGGAACCCGGGATGAGCTTACAGGAATTATCACTCCAGACACGTGGGATAAGATAGCATCTGAAACCGATACTTGCTTAAAAGAAAAATGCAGTCACTTTAATAAATGTTTCTTTTTCAAGGCAAGGAAACAAGTCAATCAAGCCCATATTCTTGTTGTCAATCATCATATTCTGTGTAGCGATATTGCGATTAAAGGAGAAATTGGTGATACCCAATCTTCCTATGGTCTGCTTCCCCCTTATCAGAAGCTGGTTATTGATGAGGCACATAATCTGGAAGATGTTGCCATCAATTATTTTGGAAAAACTACATCCCAAATATCTCTTAAAATCAATATATCGAGACTATATAATTTAAAAGGGACTGTTGAAAAAGGAGTTTTAGCCTATTTTAAGAAACAAATCTCCAATTGGAAACAGGAGTATGAACATGAAGTAATTGACTTACTCGATAACATTCTGTTAAATGATATTATACCGAGAATTCAATTAATGCGAGAGGATATTGAGGTCTTCTTTCAATTTCTTGCCGATTACATGTCCAAACAATTAAATAATAATTTTTTTGAAAACACAATTCGTCTTGTCCCTGATAAAATTAACCCTTCATTTAAAATGGATCTTATAAAGAAGTCAGAGCCATTGATTAGTAAAATGACTCATCTTTACGAATTACTACAACAATTTTTAGAGAAACTAAAGGATCTCCCATACCATCTCAGAGAAGATCTTTTAGGAACTATAAAGAATCTTGAATCCTATACAAATAAGATTTTATCCATTGTGACAACCATAGAATCCTTTGTCTATTTTAAAGAAGTAGATTCTGTTTATTGGATGGAGCTTCGAAAAAAGGATTCCAATCCCTGGGTACGAATAAATATCTCACCACTTAATATTTCAGAGTTGTTAAATGACTTTCTCTTTGATACAAAGGAAACAATTGTAATGACTTCCGCTACCTTAACGACAGATAAATCGTTCCAGTTTATGAAAAAGCAAATTGGACTTCTTGAAACAGCAAAAGAACGCTTAGAAGAAGCTATTCTTGCATCCCCATTTAATTATAAGGAGCAAATGTCCGTTTGTATTCCTACTGATCTGCCAGATCCTCAGAATGCTTCGTTTAATCATAGTGTCAATCAGGTTTTAGAACAAATTTTAGATATTACTAAGGGAGGTACATTCATATTATTCACTTCCTATAGTATGTTAAATCATTGCTTTGAACACATATCCAACAGTAATACTCACGAACTAATATTATTGAAACAAGGATCCATGGATAGACACTCCCTCATTAACCGCTTTAAAAATGGAAATCAATCAGTTTTATTTGGTACAGACTCCTTCTGGGAAGGTGTGGACGTTCCTGGAAATGCACTTCGATGTGTGATCCTTGTAAAATTACCATTTAAAGTTCCCACAGAACCTATAACACAAGGTAAACTAGAAAAAATTGAACGAGAGGGTGGTAATCCATTTCTTGAATACACAATTCCTCAGTCTGTAATAAAGTTTCGGCAGGGTTTCGGACGATTAATAAGAACCACAAAAGATCAGGGAGTTGTGGTATGTCTGGATAAGCGTATTATAACCAAACCCTATGGAAAGATATTTATAAATTCTATTCCTGATTGCAATATGGTAGTAGGAAAACGGGATGAAGTATATCATGAAATCCAGAAATATTTTATCTGATACAAAATAATCTGTCATAAAAAATAAACTGATACCAAGCCAAGATTGTTAAAAAATGATTAAATTACATCCAACCAGTCCCTTCATGGGAAAATTATGGGAAAAATGATTGCATAAATGTATAACTTTTTGAAGTCCTAATATAATTTTTAGAAAGATGATTACCTGTTTATAGATTATAGTAACCTATTTTTTTTCCTCAGGCTTTTTGAGATGGATAATAATTTCAACCCGCCTGTTCTTTCTACGACCTTCAGGAGTATCATTGGTGGCTATGGGTCTTGATTTTCCAAATCCATTGGATTTGATACGCTTTGGTGAGACACCTTTTTGAACAAGATAATCCCGTACACTCTTTGCACGTAACTCGGATAACTCAAGATTTTGTGTTTCATTGCCAATGCTATCTGTATGACCCTCGACTGTGATATCCAGATTATCATATTTCATAAGGATTTTTGCTAATTTATCCAGCTGAGTTATTGTATCCTTCCTTAATTCTGAGGAATTAAAATCGAATAATAGCTCTCCCAGATTAATAACAATCTTATCGTCTTTCTTTTCAACCGGGAATTTTAAATTATCCTTTTCAATCTTTTTTTTAATTTCTTTGTCAAGCTTCTCTTTTTCAGGCTTGATTTTAACTATTTTTCTGAGATCAGGATCTTTTGTGACATCTCCATATTCCTTGCCTCTGAACTCTCTGACTTCGCCATTCATTAATACATAAATAAAATTATAATCCCCTTCATAATATACAGGATAGCCTGAATCTTTGTCCCAGTAGTAATTTCCCTTAAAATATCCCATGATTCGACCTGGAATTAAATTATTTTTAACCCCAATCCGCTGATGAGTACTTCGATTAATGATATAAATAATTTCAATGATAGCACAATTCTTTCCACGAAATACCTCGTCCCTGAGATATCGGTATTTAGCATTGAATGGCATAATATACGGGTTTTGAATCCCAAGTTTTCGAAGATCCTGAGCCTCTTCCCCTCGTGCTGACCATCCCATTCCTATGGAGATATCCTGATCAGGGAATTTGGGAACATGACGTACAACCGGGAAGAATAGAGATTTATCAACCATCATGGCGCCATTTTTTTTGCGGATAAAACGGGTATTGGTATGGTACATATTTTCCAGTTTATAAGGCAGGGGAGTGGCATACGGTTTGTTATAATATAAATATTTACCTTTAATATGAGCTCCATCAGATGTTATATTAATAACTTCTAAGTATCCCTCGTATTTTAGATCAAATGTTCCCCGTAAAATATTATTATGCAATACCTCCTGGATAGAGAAGGTTCGGATATGATATTTAACTCCCTTTTCATCATTAAATTGGAATACATGACCATGGGTGTAATTTGGAATGAGTAGTAAAAAAAATATAAGTATTTTATATTTCATTGATTTAAAATCCGATAATATGTGTTATAATATATGGTGTGGTCAAATGAAATTTACTATAATTTTTCGAAATAAAAACAAAATATTATTGAAATATTATTGTAATATTCATGTGATTGATATGAAATAAATTATAAGGAACGTCTGTTGGAAAATAATTCATTTTATCGTAAAATAATACAAAAATCCTTGCCAAATTTGAATGGGTTTTTTATATTGGATGGAATATTTTCTATAAAAAAAAGTATTTTTACCGATAATTAAAAAAAGATTATCTGGAAATTATCTTTCACAAGCCGTGGGATAGTTGTTATATGACTGAAAAAGACTTAAAAACATTTCTCTTAGCTCAGATAGACGAGATAAACCGGTATAAATGGATTGAAAGCGAGAAAAGATCCTTTGATATTGGTTTCCAACAAGCAGCAAAGGAATGGATTTCTCAATACTCTTCTACATTCAAGGATTATTGGGTGGGGCGCTGTCAATCTTCTCACCTGTTCAGAAAGAAAGCCTAAATCTTCTTATAAATCACCGTGTCATCTTATGATGATAAGTATTTTATTTTAATCACCTCTATATTTAATCCCAAGTCAATAATATAAGGAAGTAAATATGAATTATTTAGAAAATCCTGTTGTTTTAATCACTGGTGGGAATAAGGGAATTGGTAAGGCAACCTGCGAATTATTTTCTCGGAATAAATCTACAGTCATATTTACGACGCGAAATCAGAGCAGTATTCCTTCTTTGGAAGATGAGTTCAAAAAAATGGGTGCAATTGAGAGCAAAGGGTATCTCTTTGATGTCCGTAATCCTGATCAATCCAAAGAACTAATTAATAAAATCAATTCAGATTATGGGAGAGTTGACGTTCTGGTAAATAATGCTGGTATTGGAATATTTAAAAGTATTTCTGAAATGAGTCATGAAGAGTGGAACAGTGTTATAAATACTAATCTTACCGGGTTGTTTTACTTAACCAAAGAGATTTTACCTTTGATGATATCTCAAAAAAAAGGGCATATAGTTAATGTGGGATCATTAGCCAGTCGAAATACCTTTGCTGGTGGTGGTGCTTATTGTGCTTCCAAATTTGCCCTTCTGGGGTTCTCAGAATGTCTTATGCTGGATGTTCGCCATCATAATATCAAAGTGAGTATCATCATGCCAGGATCTGTAAATACCCCTTTCAATGATCATATCCAGGAATCCGATGATGAGACGTGGAAACTCACTGCGATGGATGTTGCTGAGGCGATTTATGATGTGGTGAATACCCGAAGTGGTCATCTCATGAGTCGGGTGGAAATACGTCCCCTTCTACCTAATAAAAAATGATTTGTTATGATTTTATTGTACCAAAACCTGCGAATAGTTGACCTGAGAGATATTGTCCGCCTGGGTTGTGATAACGTGGACTTCTGACGTAACTGTTTTTATAGATACTATTGGGATAATATAAATTCATTCTATCTCGTGAGACTCCCATCCAGGGGTTGAAATAGTGAATAAAATAAATGGTTCCATCAGTTGCAACACTCTCCACGACGCCGATATGGGTGAAATGATCATTGACACGACCATCCCGATTCATATCAAAAGTGTTGTGGAAGAAAACAATATCCCCAATTTTCGGATGTTTATTATAATGGATTTTATGATTCTTTTTCATGGATAAAAATATACCATAGACTAAACCTTGTCTGGCAGTGAAATTAACGGATCCGTCGATGAGATAAATATTTTGGGATGCAAATACATAGGAGACAAATCCTGAGCAATCTCCACGAAAAGTACTATCACCCAGAGAAAAATATCTGCTTTTGCTGCCGACTAAATCTTTTGCAAATTGGACTACACTTAATATTCGCTGGCTTGATCGAGTGGATGATTTTGCGGTTGAGTGATTATTTTTGGTGTTATCATCAAACAATTCATCTTTTGCAGATATGTGTGAAAATGAAATGAGTACAAAAATAAATATGATAATATAGAATTGTGTTTGTTTCATGGTTCCCTCTGATATTTTATAATTTTCAATCCAATGCAAGTGATTTTTTTTATCATCGACATAAGATAATAAAATAACTTAATGACATTATAAAAAACTGTAATATTTCATTAGAAAATGATTTATTTATCAAAGGGACAAGGAAATTATGCTTGTTATTTGTTTATATTATTTTTCCATGGGCAAAATTCTGTTTGGCAAAATCAATTCGTTCAGTCACATTTTTTAAGTCTTTATAATGTTTTTCGACCATTTCAAGTCGTTTTAGTAGTCCAGTCTGATTAGCGATCTGTATGTTTAATCCAGGTCTGGCATTAAGTTCCAAGATGAGAGGACCCAGTTTTTTATCCAAAACAATATCCACACCCAGATAACCAAGTCCGGTCAATTCAAAACATTTTGCTGATATAGTTAATAAAATATCCCAGCTGGGTATGGTAATGCCACTCACAGGATATCCTGTATCCGGGTGCTCATAGATAATATCATTACGCCAAACGGCAGTTAGAGTTTTTCCAGTAGCTATATCAATACCAGCACCAATAGCCCCTTGGTGTAAATTTGCTTTCCCATCTGATAATCGAGTGGGTAGACGAACCATAGACATCACAGGTACACCAAATAATACTATCACCCGTATATCAGGCACTCCAAGATAGCTGATAACTTCAAAGACAGGGTCAAATTGCACTTTATATTCTATGAGAGCCTTATCAGGATGTCCTCCAAGACTATACATTCCGCTTATAATCTTTGAAACATGGTAATTCAGCTCTTCAGGAGCCATGAGAACACCGTTCAGCTTACGAAACATATCTTTTGACTTGCCAGATATAACAAGGATACCATTTCCGCCGCTTCCTCTGGCTGGTTTTATAACAAAATCATTGTAATACTTAAGGATATCAAGCATTTCTTTTTTCTGAGCCTGAGATTCAACGACGTCGTAGAGATCAGGTACTGCGATATCCTCTAAAATAGCCAGTTGTTTTGTCCTGAGCTTGTCATCAACAAGGGGATACAGCTTTCGCTTGTTATATTTTAAGGTGTATTCAGCATTTCTTCGATTGATCCCAACTACACCTCTTTCTTTTAAACGTTTGCAGGTATGGATTAGGGGTATTTTCATTTTGCAAACTCTTTAAAGCGATATAATTCTATTAGCCGATATCCAGAATACCGACCCATCCAGAGGGTAAACATTACTAAAATTAAGAGTAGTTCGGGAAACATATAGGTTAGATGCTCTGTATACTTGTTAAACATGAATAAATATGCTAAAGAGGCAATCAAAAGGCTTCCTAATCCTTGCTTATAGGCTTCTACAGCTCCCATTTCTTCCCATACAATAGACATTCTTTCAATCGTCATTGTTAAAATTACCATAGGAAAGAGTGCTATGGATAATCCTCTCTCCATTCCCAGTTTATCAGAGATAATACTAACAAATACAAGGGTTAAAACAACCAGAGTAAGTACTGTAGCTAATCTTGGCACCAGAAGTAGCTTTAGATGATCTAAATAGAACCGGATACCAAGTCCAAGGCTGACTACAAAAGAAAATAGGATAAGTCCCCAAAGAAGCTGTGTTTCTCTGAATGCCAAAGCTATTAACACAGGAGTAAATGTTCCAAAGCTTTTTATACCTACTACGTTTCTTAAAAAGACTAATAAGACAATTCCTACAGGAATCACAAGAAGAATTTTATATATAGACTGGGTTTGAACAGGGAGATTAAACAATGAAAAGTAGTGTATAACAGGAAAAATTGTCTTACCTTTTTTTATAACATCGCTGACAGCATTTTCTACAGTTTTTATTACAGCTATACGAATACGAGGACTACTACCACCCTCAAGATCATATATTTTATCGGAACCTATCCACCAGTGGAAATAATTCCGGGGTATTTTTCTAGTCGCTGTAATGGGATTAAATGGTATCCAGAATCCTTTTTCAAATACCTCTAACCAATGAATGATCCTTGCGTGTTTAGTGGACTTCTCTATATTTATTCCATGGACTATTCGGGCTGGTATTTTTTCAAGGGATAAAATCTTTACTGCTACAGTCAATTTAGCTAGTGTTGTAATCGATTTTCTATCTTTGAGAAGTAATGAGACGTTATTATCTGTTTTGTTATTGAGTATTTTAAGAAGTTCTGAAACCATAGTTTCTGTATTCGCAGATCGATTCTTGATTCCGCTTAAAATGGATTTTGCAGCACTTAAATTGGTTTCATCATAGCCATGCGGTATTATTTTTGGTTCAGCTAAAGCTTTCCACTTTCTCTTCTTGGTTGACCTTCTTACAACGGCTCTATAATAGAGGGTTTGGAGTCCGTCTACATTCCTTTTAGACCACCTGGTTATTCGTGCACCATCTTTTATGTCTGTGTTTACCCCGTAACCACGTGATATGAAATGTTCTGATGTGATAATATAGGGTTGATTCTTTCTGGGTAGGTATAAGGATGCGATAACCGGTTTATCCTGGGCTTTGAAAGTAAACTTTGCTTCCACAGTCCAGACAGAGATACTTTCACTCGGGTTTAAAGGGAAATTTAATGAAATTACTTTATATAAAAATAATCCTATTCCAATTATGAATAGAATTAAGGATAAAACTTTGAGGTGTTTGTCTTTCATAATAACTACTTCTTTTGTTTACAATTTGGTTTTATAGATAATGTTTTGGTGGAATCTATAAGAAAATATCCTTCTAAAAAGCTTCTACCCAGTAACATGGGATAAATAAACTGACTTCGATCTGTGAGATTGACCTCTGCAGTTTTACTGATGTTTCCCAGACATATTTTTAATTTTATAACATATCGATCGGAAACTTTCTTTTCCTCAGAACGACTTTTAATTTGAGCAACACGGAAAATTGGTTCTTCAAGGGTTACTGTCTTCTTTCCATTATCCAAAGTAAATCGAACCCACTGCTTTCCATTCTTAATAAATGGTTTTATATTGGTTGCATGAAGGGATGAGTGTTTAGCTCCTGTATCCAGTTTAGCTTTGAAAGATAATTTTGATGGATATACCCTGACACGCTCCACCCATCCAACAACATCCTGATTACGATTAGATGAGTTGCAAGATGATAACAGGATGATAACAATAAATGGGATTATAATCCAGTAATCTTTCAAATATTTTTCTTTGTATCCATAATAGTTTTTTTGACTTAACATAAATAACCCAACAAATAGTTCATTTTACTATACCTGAATTCATAAACAATAAAATCCATTACTTATGATGTCATGGTAAATCCGTGAACCATGTTTGATAATGGATGTTCTGTTTTGAGAATTTACAGTAAATTTCCATACAAATTAGTAAAGCTTCTTAGTATATAACAAAAAATTATAGTGTTGAGAAGTACTTTACCTCACATTCGAGAGAATTTAAACACTTCAAAATATACTTAAATATTTTTTTTAAAAAAAATTATTAAAATAATAAGTATCTAAGCATTAATAATATAAATTGTTTCTTATTATTCAATAATTAAAAAAAACTATATTAAAATGACGATATTTTTATGTCAGTAACAATATAATTATTTATCCTAAGTTTGACGATCTGATTAATCGTGTTAATTTATTTAGAAAAAAAATAGTTATTATTTAAACAAAGAATATTGATTCAATGGACATCCTGATTAAAAAAAACACCGCAGAAGAATATTATAATTCAAGTTACAAGTTATATATAGCTAGACAGTACCCCGAAGCGATTTATCTCTGCAGACTGGCATTAAAAAGAGATCCCAGATTCCGTCCCCCTTATTTAAGACTGGGAAATATGTTTGCTATCTTACAACGATATGATGAGGCTGAGGGTTATTTTAATCGGTATCTGTATTATTGTTTGGAAGCAGAGCACCAGATGGATATTGCCCGTGCATATAATGCCATAGGATATCTCCAGTCTCAAAAAAATGAAATCTCTGAATCACTCCGATATTATTATATGTCCTTGGATATCGTGAAAAATATGAAAAAACCCCTTGAGATATCCAGATGTTACAATAATATTGCATTAGCACATAGAATAAATAAAGATTTTGAGAAGGCTTATTATTTCTATCAAAAAGCTATTTCTGAAATAAAACAATTAAATGCTATGGATCGCTTAGCTTATTATTATTTTAATATTTCAATGTTATATAAAGAACAGGAAAAGTTTTTCAAAGCAATGTGGTATTTAAGAAAGTTTAAAAAATTAAATAAGATCCTTAAAAAAAAAGGTACTTATCTATTACCAAGTGAAGCACATCAGGTATTAGAGTAGTTGAATAATTTCTATCGAAATTTTTATAGATAATTTATGATCTATTCATTATATTTAACTCACAATCATATAAAAATAGAAATCTGGTAGATGATAGATCTGCATTGATATCTTATAATAGATTGTTATTTATAATTCGGAGCAGATTTTGACAGAAGAACAGGATGATGGAAGTGTATATTTCCGAGTAAATAATATTGATAAGGCAAATGACCTTCGTAAGTTGTTTCGCTTTGCAGTGGAAGAAGACCAGCCTGAGCACTATTTTAATAATGCTGGTAAAATTATTGAAGAAATCTTAAAAGATGAGAAACAGATTTCTTTCACAAAAGAACAATTAGATTTTATTACGGGTCTTCTATTATTTTTATTCCACGAAAAAAAACATATCATGAAAGATTATGACGTCATCAATCCCGATGATTTAACATTCGAGGTGGGACCTTACTTTATTGCAGATACCCAAATTCTCTTAAAAATACTTCGGCAATCCTACACAAAATGATAATCTTTATTGCAGAAAATATTCCCAGGGATTAGTTTAACTGAGTATAGCTTATTGTCGGAAGCCAATGACAATCGGAACTAAAAATTTTGATTCCGATGTTGTTTAGTATCTTAACCAGTCGATGTTCTTTTAAAAAATTACTCTGAATCAGCTTTATTTTTTTTCCTTTGATTTTCAATCCACCACTTTCGGTAAATTTTAATGTTTTGTAAATGCTCTTTATAAGTAGTTGCAAACAGATGTGTTTTGTCATTTTGAGCTACAAAATAAATATAATTCGTGTCATCAGGGTTTAAGGCAGATATAATCGCTTCACGGCTGGGATTAGCTATAGGAGAGGGGGGAAGGCCTTTGTATCTATAAGTATTATAGGGGGAATCGATATCTAGATCACCTCGTCTTCTGGATAAATTTCCTTTATATTTATCCTCTAGGAGGAGAGCATAGATTACTGTAGGGTCACACTCCATCTTCATATTTCGTTTCAATCGATTGTGATAGACAGAGGAGACAATGTTTTTTTCTTTAGAATCTCCTGTTTCTTTTTCAATAAGGGATGCGAGGGTAATGACCTGGTGTTTTGTGAGATTAAATTTATCTTTTAAGCGATCGAAATCTTCCTTAGGGAATTTTTTGTTAAATAGCGTAACCATTCGGTGAATGATAGATTTTAAGGATTCAGTTTTATTTTCTGTTTTTAGAATAGAATACGTCTCTGGATAGAGATATCCTTCGAGGGAATCTCCTTCAATATTATATTTTTTTAAGATTTCAGGACTTTTTACAAGACTTATAAATTCGTCTTCATTTTGAATAATTTCTTTTCTTACGAGGGTTTTGGCGATATCAAAGATATTATGCCCTTCTTTGATTGTAATATGGATTTGAGGTTCCTGGGCAACTCCTTTTGTGGTGAACATTTCTAAAATATTGAGGGATGAGAGATTTGTAGAGAGATGATATAAGCCTTTGTGGATAGTTTTTCCCCTTGAGAGATAATATTTTGTGAGGTAGAGGAAAAATATGTGGTGTTTTGTAAGATTATTTTCATATAATCGACTGGCAATTTGACTTGGGGTTTCACCTTTTTTAATGAGGAATTTAATTTTTTTTCCATCTCCTTCAGGGGAGTTGATATAAAAAAATGCGGAACCTGTGAAAATAATCACTAGTAATATTAATAAAATAAGATATTTAATAAGTCTCATGAAACTTTCCTTCTACGGTAATAGTTTAAGATATTGATAGTCCGGATAATCGATTAGTCCAGTTATTTTTTTTCATTTTGTTTTAGATTATCGATTAGGGCTTGTAAATTTTTGTGGTTGGGATTTTCCATTTCAAGATACATATCCCGTGATTTTTCATACCATTTAATAGCTTCTTCATTATTTTCTTTTTTTTCATATATTAAACCAATCATCCAGTAAGATAAGGCAATTCCTTCTTTGTAATCATTGGATTTAAAGTCCTTTAATGTATTTTTATATGTTTTTATAGCACGGTCGTAATCTTTGTCCCTGTTGATATAAATAAGGGCGAAACTGTTTTTTGTGATAGCCATTCCCACTTTGTCATCGATTTCTTTTCGGATTGCATATGCTTTGAGATAATGGGTCATAGCTTTGTTGTATTTTTTTTGTGATGTATAAACAAGAGCCAGATTGGTGTAGTCCTTAGCGATAGATGATTTGATATTCAGATTTGTGTTGATATCCAAGGCTTTGGTATAGTATTTGAGAGCTAGTTTGTATTTTGATTTGTTATAATAGATTAGCCCAAGAAGAGTATATGCACCTGCAAGGTCTTTTTGGTAATTATTTTGTTTTATAATATTTATAGATCTTATGATATATTTTTTAGCTGAGTTATAATTGTTTTTAAGATCATATACACTTGAAAATCCATTATATACCAGAGTGATGGATAGATTTAGATTTATGACCTTTGCTAGTTTTAATGCTCTTTTTAAATATTCGAGGCTTTCATCGTAATTACCATTAATTTTTTCAAGTTCTGCGATATGGATATAATCATGAAAAATGCTTTCCTGATGAGCCTTTTTTTGGTGAATTGTTAAACCGCTGTTAAAATAACCCTGGGCCTTTTTATATTCACCTTTGGTGTAGTACATGATTCCGAGAAGGATAATGGAATGGGCAGATTCTCTATCATTTTTTATATCATAAAAGGTTTGAAGTGCTTTATTTATATAGATAAAGATTTTATCGTACTCCCCCTTTAATTTGTAATAATTTCCTATATTATTGTAAACTAATCCTAACATATAGTGATCGTTTTTTTTCTCGTTAAGATGAGCGATTTTGTTAAGGAGCTTGAGGGATTTTTTATATTGTCCAAAGAGATGATATAATCTTGCAATTTTTATGGTAATGCGGGTGAAAATCCCTCTGAGTTTCCATTGTTTTGATAATCGGAATGCTTTTTTATAATAAATTATAGCAATGGAATATTCTCCAAGTTTTGAATGGGCATTTCCAAGGAGATAAAGGGTATTGAGATCGTTTGGAGATGTATTCAGAGCTAACTGAGCGTATTTTATTGTGGATTGATTAGACTCCTGTATATAGGCTGTCCAGGCTAGCATGTATTCTCTGAGGAAGGATATACTTTTTGGATTATTATTGTTGTATGATATAAGTGATTTTTGATCGTAGCGATAATTACTATCCGAGAGATTATTCACTATAGTGGTGGCTAATTTTGTTGTTTGTTCATGGAAGAGGGAATTGATTTTTTTTAGAGATTGTTTGATCGTGAATTGAATAAGGGTTTTTTTATTATGAATATTTTTGAGTATTGTTTTTAGAGATATGGTATTGGATCTGATGGAATATGAGCCGTATATGATATAGTCTGCTCCGATTCTCTTTCCAAAAGGGATATAATTTTCTTCGTCATCAAAGAAATCTTCTTCAGCATACTGTATTTTTATTCTTTCTATATCTTTTTGTTTTGCTATAGGGAGATTCGTTATAAATTGAAGGTTATCTGTAAGGGTATAGCAGAGGATGGAGGATAACCAATTCCATTTTCCATTGGGATTATTTTTTTCATCTGATTCATTGGAGAAATGAACGACAGCAACTTCAAATCCTCTGGAGTGGATATAGCTCTGATGAATAACAGGGAGTGTTAGAATGATGAAGAGATAGATTAGCAGTTTATTGATATTCATAAGCCCTTTTTAGATCAATGATGTTGATGAAATAAGATACTAATATATTATCTACTTGTAAGAGTATTTATTTAACACTTAAATTAACATCTTGTTTCAAATATTGTTTTTAATTGGTCTATAAAAAATAATATCATTATATATTATAAAAAATCTTTTGTTTCTGATATGAGATTCCATTTCACTGGGGTTGTCTATTGCATATTTTCTTTGACGAATGACCTGACTTATATTATCTTATAAAGTTTAAGTAGAATATCAAAAATAATTTGCAAGGATTCATATGACATTTGATGTTGGTTACGGATTAAACCCAATTCAGGACGCACTCGAGGATTTTAAGAGCGGTAAGATGATTATTTTAGTGGATAAGGAAGATCGTGAAAATGAGGGTGATCTTGTGATTGCGGCAGAACATGTGACGTCGGAAGCAATTAATTTTATGGCAAAATATGGACGCGGATTGATTTGTGTACCGCTCACCCCAAATCGTTTAGAAGAACTTGAACTATATCAGATGGTGGCACGAAATACTGAACCACTCCAAACGGCATTTACTGTTTCTGTTGATGCTATTGAAGGGACTACCACGGGTATATCTGCAGCTGATCGGGCGAAGACAGTAAAAGTACTGATTGATCCCAATACCAAACCATCTGATCTCGCAAGACCAGGACATATATTTCCGTTAAGGGCTCGAAATGGGGGTGTTCTTGTCCGTACAGGTCAGACGGAAGGCTCCGTTGACTTATGTAAACTATCTGGATTATATCCTGGTGCAGTGATCTGTGAAATAATGAATGATGACGGCACGATGGCAAGGATGCCCGAATTACAGGAATTTTCTAAATTACATAATCTTAAAATAATTTCCGTAGCACAAATTATTGAATATCGTCGTCAGAAAGAAAAATTGATCCACCAGGTCTCTGAAGCCCGTCTCCCTACTGAATATGGTGAGTTTAAAATTATTACTTATAATAACGATGTCGATAATCTCATCCATATTGCACTAGTTTATGGAGAGGTGGATGGCAAGGATAATGTATTAGTACGTGTTCATTCAGAATGTATTACAGGCGATGTATTTGGGTCAAGACGATGTGACTGCGGGGAACAATTACAGGCATCCTTAAAAATGATTGCTGAGGAAGGAAAAGGGGTTTGTTTGTATATGCGTCAGGAGGGACGGGGAATCGGTCTACACAATAAAATCAAAGCCTATGATCTTCAGGATAAAGGTCTGGACACGGTTGAAGCAAATGAGCAACTTGGTTTCAAGGCTGATTTAAGAGATTATGGACTTGGAGCTCAAATATTAAAAGAACTGGGGCTTACCACTATTCGCCTGCTGACAAACAACCCTAAAAAAATTATTGCCATCAAGGGATATCACTTAAATGTCGTGGATCGTGTACCGATAATCATTTCACCAAACAAGGATAACGAAAATTATCTTGCAACTAAAAAAGATAAGTTGGGTCATCTTTTGGATTAATATATTATCTGAGACACGGATGTCGGAGCAAAACATATCTCTTAATAATGAACAATTAAAGCCCCTCAAAGATTTTATTCATTTTCTGAAATACGATAGACGGCTATCTGAAAACACTATTTCGTCCTATCAAAGTGATCTCAAATTCTTTCTTAATTACTTAAAAGAACATAACATTGATTACCTTAAGGCTACTAATCTAAATATAACAGATTATCTTATACTACGCCTTGGTGAAACAATTTGCCACAAAACAATAGCCAGATTTATTGGATCCATTCGCCATTTTTATAAATATCTTTTGATGGAAAAAGAGATACAAACAAATCCTACAGAGAATATCAGGACTCCTAAATTAGCTCAGTTATTTCCCGACTTTCTGAGTATTCAGGATATGGAGAAACTGTTAAATACTCCTGATCCCACTACTGAAAAAGGGATACGGGATAAGACTATGATGGAGTTGATGTATTCAGCGGGACTACGGGTTAGTGAAGTTGTAGGATTAAAGATTAATTCAATTTATTTTGATGAAAGATATCTCCTAATCCTTGGTAAAGGGGATAAAGAGCGTTTTATTCCACTTGGTAGTCATGCTCATAGCTTACTAAAGGATTATGTCGAACATACAAGACCACTCCTTATGAAAAAGAATATACACCCCTATGTATTTGTAAATGCCAAACAAGGGAAACCAATTAGTCGAAAAGGGATTTGGAAGATTATAAAGGAATACAGCATTCTATGCGGGATTACTAAGAATATCACTCCCCATACATTTCGTCATTCCTTTGCGACTCATTTATTGGAAGGGGGAGCAGATCTTCGGAGTATCCAGGAACTTCTTGGACACGCAAATATAGCTACCACCCAAATCTATACCCATTTGGATAACAGTGAATTAAAACGTGTGCATGATCTCTTCCACCCGATGAATCAATAAACAGTGAACATATGATTTTAATCTATCCAATAATATAGTCAAGTAGCTTAATTTTTATGGTATTCTGGTGATATAAATCACTATCGGAACCAGAATTTTTAATTCCGATTGTGATCCATCTTATTCTCTGTATTTTAATAACTTCTATTCATATCAATTTATAGCTGTATTATTATATATAACTTAATTTGGGATTGATTATAAGCGGATATATCGGGAAGCAATACTTCTCAATCGTCTATCAGAAAGAAAATGAAAGAACCGAACTTTCTTAATCATTGTTTCAGAAAGTTGAGTGAGAGGGATATATATAACATGGTGTCCATAACGCTCGGAAATGGAATATAAATATCGCCTCGGAGGGTTAGGAGCAACATAAATTATATATCGTTTCTCAGAATAGTGGATACCAGCTAATAGTAATCGTTCAGCCTTGGATTTCGCTCTATCAAAACGATGATCAGACCAGACTTCCCGAATACCGCGGGGAGGGAATACAGATAGTAATCCACCATACTCAGCCCTACTAATACCAGGCCCCACAAGCTTCTCTCCAGGTGGTGTAGAGTATAAGACAAGATCAGACTCATTTTGGTGTTCTGCATACCATGTCATCGTGAATGAGTACCTATTTTCAGGATCTTTCTCATCAAATATGACGACAACAGTACCCACATCTCCTTTGATTTGAGTTTGCTCTTTGACATAGAGTTTCCCAAGATGGAGATTACGTATTGTCTCTTTGATATCCAATCCATCAAGTATCGAATTCTGGAATTCCACGGTACGAGTATGCTCTTTTTCTAATATAGCCCGTCCTTTCTTTCTGAGATAGTGGAAATAGTTTTCAATTATTATATCTTCAGCTGGATAAGAAATGAGAGTATATCCCATATTCCATACCTTGTTCCAATCACCAGATCGTCCTTCCCGAGGTCGCTTCTTAATAGGAATCTTACCTATTATCCATGGTTCTGTGGGTAGATAAGGTTTATAAGTAATCTTGCGGTTATGGTCTGGTGCTTTAAGGGCATTTGAAAATAATCTTAAATCATCTTCATTTTCCATAAATGGATAGAAGTTTAACACTCTGATAAGTTCCCATGCAAAGTCATCATTCAAAGTATTTTTTGCTGCAATAACTAATTGATAAGGAGAAGGAACGAGATACTCATTAACAAGTGCATAATTCCTAGCAAATTTCAAAGCGATAGATAATTTTCCTGATGAAGCCTTGTCATCCCATTCCCTGAAATACAATCTCCTTGACTGAATCATCAGTTCATGGAGATTATCATATTGATCGACTTGAGTATCCTGAGTTTCCATGTTACGAATACGATGGGCAGTATGACGTATTTTTTGGTGAAATTCTTCAATTTGTTTTGACTCTGTATCCTTGTGAGTATCTTCTGGTGGTAATTCTAATCCAATATGAAAACTGGTTAACCCCTTTCGACCTATCTCATAGAGGTAATTTTGAAATGGCATTGTTCCAAGTACTTTATTATAGGAAGATTCATCAAGATGAAAGATTTGAATATCCTTACGGACTACTGTATTGGGAATAAGCTGTTCAACGGGATTCTGGATGAACTCAACAATTCGTGGATGGTGATACAATCCATAGACAAAAAGTACTTTTTTATATGCTGTAGACATCTTTTGAACACGATATGCCATTTCTTGTTCCCGTAGATAATGGACTGATCCCAGTTCTGATGGTTTTAAATATTTTAAATAATTATTACAGTAGTTCCTCAGACCAATTTTATTGATATAATACGTATCTGGATTATGGGAAGTAGGGATTGGTATTCCAGTCATATCCCGGTCTACAAAATACAATTCAATTCCATTCTCAACAGCTAAACGACATGCTTCTATAATAGAATCACAAGGCTGGATTGGGATATAATGATAAGTAGAAGTATTTTTATCCTCATCAAAGGTATCCAGGAAACTAATAACGGATAAGTAGGGTAGTCGCTTAATCCCCTGTAATATAGGGCTCATTAGGCTATCAGGAAGCTCAACTGCAATGCAATCAGGTTTAACATCAAAATAGGCACTGCGAACACGTTGACCAAAGTCTATAGATCCATGTACTGATGGGATGCAATAGATATTGTCAATCTGGAAATAATTATCAGACCAATTCATCGTCATCTTCATAGACGTCACCCCAATAGTCAGGCGAAGATTTAAATTGTGGTTGGTAGTTTGGATCAAGATAGTTAACAGCATCCTTTCCAAGAACCTGTTCTATAGATTGTATTATAGCTTCTTCCAGGGATATATTTCTCTGATGCTTAATTCTTCTTGCAAATCGAATAATATGGATACCATCACGGGTTGTAAAGGGTTCCTCAAAACGATGGGCACGACTAAGAAAGCCACTCATCATGTCTATTAAAAAATCTTCAGCTTGGGGGAGATTGATCTTAAGAATCTCTCTTTCTTCATTCTGACTTGGAAAATCAACATAAATTTGTGGTTGGAGTCTTGACATAATATATTCCGGGACTTCAAAAGTTGAAGAGTCGTCATTCATCGTAACACAACAGCGAAAATTGGGATGAGCTTTAATTTTAATCCCTGCTGTAATGGATTCCACATAACGACGATTATCAAAAAGAGGAGCTAAACTTGCCCAGCTCTTCTCACTCATCCGATTTCCTTCATCCAAAATAGCAATCCCACCACGAATCATAGCTGTTACAAGAGGGGAAGCCTGATATCGGATAAGTCCCTTGGATTTATTAAATAATCCTTGCTGATTACTTCCTTCAATGACAGGGGTGATAATAAGATCTTCAGGGCGTGTATCCATTGTACACTGGAATATATAGACTTCATTATTCAGTTTCTTCCCTACAGCATAGGCTAAAGTGGTTTTTCCCACTCCGGGACGCCCTAATAATCTAGGTACAAGAGGGATATCCCCATCTTCAAGAACCAGCCAACAGGCTTCTAACTGCTGCTGAAGATCATACATTCCTACAATAGGGATATTCAAATCATCCGCTTGACTTAAATGGAGTTCTACATCATCTATGGTTATATTTTGATTCGACATCAACTAGACCTGCACGAAATGGGTTTGATAATGATATAATATAATATTTTTTTCATTATGAAGTAATTATTTTGTATTAAGCATAAATCAGACAAATTATTGGAAGTGCTATATAAAGAACTGATTTCATCACCCGGAGCCCTGTCAAAGGGTCATTGGTCAGGGTTATTAACTTCAGTCAAAAAACTATCACGACCAAATTATTTTCATTTATATTCACCAGAATAACAAGTTCATATTGCAGATTTATCTGAACACTTGTAACTATCTTTCCACATCCGAAATGATTCTTACATATTTAGGAATAAAAGGGGACTCATGGGAAAATTATGGGAAAATTATGGGAAAAATTATAGAGAAACGAAAGGCAGATTACAGTCCCCTCACTATAATTTGGTCATTGAGCCTAGTCGGAATAATCTGTAACACCGGAGGGGCAAATCTATGTGTTTGCCCTAACTTGTACCGACTGAATTGACACACAGGCCAACCCCTGCACATACTTCATACCTTCTGTAGGGACAGGTTTCAAACCTGTCCTTATCCGCATGTCAAACAGAACCAAAGTTCCAACCACCGCAAACGAGGATATATTCCTTACTTCCAACCCCGTAGGGGCAAACCTATGCGTTTGCCCTCTCCCCTGACAATCCCAAACAACAACCCACAACTCCCCCGTTTACAAGGCGCACCCAAATTTTCCACTGTACCCTATTTCGATCGGATATTATTTTGCATAGCACTGGAATTTAACCAAAGATTAAACCAAATACGCAACAGTTTCACACACAGGAAATTACCCTATGTTTTGAAATCTTTTTAGAATTTGTTCAATATTACTTTTCCACTCAAAATAGAATTCTTCATCAAGCCAAGAATCATTTAATTCAGACAAATTAGGTGTTAATACCTTTTCTAATGATTTTACAGCCAGATCTTTCAGGGGATTAATATCAATTAAAAAATTTGTTTTGCTGAACCCGCTCATGAAATTCTTCACTATAAGGACCATAGTTTGTTCCATGAATAATTGTATCGATTAGAGCACAGCAAACAATAATTCTCTCCCCATCGCCTGCCTCCAAATAATCAAGCAATAAACTTTTAGATAAAACTTCCCTCATAAGTTCATTGGGTTCAGAATCTTGTAACTCGTATAAAAAATCTAAAGCATCATCATTTTCAAAAACACCTGTACCCCATGCTCCCATTGACTACCCCCAGAGTTTAAATAGTAATTAAATATATAATCAAATATCGTTCTAATGTTCATTTTTAAATAATTGATTCCAATTTATCCGATATCACTTTTTCTAGATTTGTTAAAAGAGACCCTTCAGGGTGAGATAACCCTTCATCAGGTAGTCCCTCAACTTCTTCTAATGAACAGACTTTTTGTTTTATAGGCCACTCTGGGTTATTAGGTCCATAAAAGGTTTTTTGTACAAATACCACTTTACCATCTCTATCCTTGTTAATAGTTTTGAATACAGGCATAGGAAACTCATCTCGATTCCAATTTTCATCTCTTCCTAAAATAGGCCATTTATCTTTTTTTAATTCACTATCATATGTTATACGAATATACTCAGCATCTTGAGCTTTTAAATTTCTAATTTCTTCAAAGCCTGGTATATTTATTCTTTTGGGTCCCAAAAAATACCCTAACAAACAACTTCTTTTCATTCTTGCAGCTATTCCTACTACATATTTTTTTGAAAATAATGGTACAGCAAACCAAGTCCCTTCTAGAATTTTTTTCCTCATATTGTTTTCTTATTTTATCCTTTACAAAAGGTAAAATCTATTTCTTCCATCTGGACTGCACCCCAAAATGTATTTAATAATTTTTGCATTTTGTTGTTGATTTGTCTATATTTAAAAGATTATTTTACGTCTAATCCTATAGTAAATAGGAAATATTACTGCTTCTGATACAAAATACGGAAAATAGAATTAAATGGTTTGCCACCATATTCCCATTCATTAAACCATGTGATTGTTAATCGGGTTGGGGTGATGGAATTAATAATCCCATATCGATTATATTTTTTATTATTAGGAAGGAGAATTCGATTTTTAATTAACTGATATACTTTAAATTTATTTTTAATACCCTCTCGTAAACGTTGACCCTTTATTTCTAATGTATAAGATAGCTCTGATTTCTTATCCAACAAGGTATGAATCTCTTTTCCAGAAGGATAAAAAACATCATAACCCTTCCAGAATCCCTGCAGGTATTGGATTTTTATTTCATTCCGTGGATATGTCGATTTCTCATCATACGATTGCCAGTTGATCTTTCCGTGGTATTTTAACCAGAAACTGGAATTTTTAAAATGAACAAGGCGATTCAGAGTTTTTAAAGAATCTTTTCGTGAACCATATTGGATATGGATCATCATGGTGAGGATTTTATATTGAACATATTTTTTAACAATAACATAGCCTTTCAGGATTTTAAAACGTTCATAATAGGCGGGACTTCCCCAGGCAACCACACGGGTCTCAAATACTTTACCATTTATTGGATATTTTTTATCAGCTTTGATTTTTCGAATATTTTTAATCTTAAAAAAAAGTGACTTCCCCCCATCCCCATCATAGGCACCACGGGGGGCAGAGTACCTATCAAATCCATATTCACCAATCACATATTTTCCATCTCTATCTTGAATGCGATGAGAATCATTAAAATTATAATCCCTGTTATACCGAAGATATCCATGGATCTGCTTGTCACTGGGTATATTAGGGCTTCCACAGCTATTTTGAATGGATATTAAGATAAGTACAATGCATAGAAATAATTTGTTAATTCTTTTTGAAACAGAAAAATAATGAGCATTCATGTTTCCTCCTAATTTTTGTTTATAATTATAAGATTATTATTTGTAAAATACTCCGCCCACGATCCTAGTTGAATTCATTTAATTTTATTTTTAAAAGATTTTTTGAATTTAATCCATTTTTTTATTTATCAATTTTAGTGAATGTTTAGCGTATTTTGTCATTGGATGATTATCCCCCAGACTTCTTTGAAATACATTTATAGCTTTAAGAATGAAATACATTGCTTTGTCATATTTATCTAACACATAATAAATGCCCGCTAAATTAAGATAGATCGTCCCAGTATTTGAATGGATTTCTCCAAAAATCTTTTTAAACGTCTTTAGAGCTTTCGAAAAATATACTATAGCCCTGTGGAATTGTTTTGTATCCATTAAGACTAATCCAATGTTATTATAACATATACCAGTATCTGGATGGTATTTACCCAATGTCCTTTCTAAAATTATAAGAGCTATTTTAAAATGATTTAGGGCTTTGTTGTATTGACCCTTTTTTGTATATATTAAACCAATATTATTATAGCTTTTAGCTATCGGGATATTGTTTTTTATGAATGATTTTTTAGCATAGTCAAGGGCTTTATAAAAATAATTTAATGCATGGTCATAACTCTTCATTTCATAATAAGATAGTCCGATATTATTATGGATAATAGATAAATTAGAATTATTTTTATGTGTAATAATTTTGAGGACTTTTAGTGATTTTAAATAATATTCAACTGACTTCTGATATTGGGCTTTGATAAAATATATATATCCAATATTATTATAATTAGTGGCTGTTATCGGATGGTAATTCCCAAATACCTTTTGGATATTTTTTAGTGCATTTTGAAAATAATTTAATGATTTATCATATTGACCCATTTTTAGATAAATAGCACCGATATTGATATATGCTGATGATAACCAAAACTGGCTTCTATTTTTTTTTGCTAAATATTCTATTTTCTGATAATATTTTAGAGATAAATTATAATTGGCTTTCATTTCATCATAGACTTGTCCTAAAAAATTGATTGCTCTAAATGAATTATTATTATAAGATAAGGCTTTGTTATATAAGCGGATAGCTTCATCGGAATTATCGTAAACGATTTGTAATCCTAACTCCACATAGCATTCTGATAATCGTATTTTACTGTCCTTGTAATATTTGATTTTTTGAAATAATTTGATTGCATTGTTATAATATCCTTCATTCTGGTGTTCACATGCCTTTCTATATATTATCTCTTTATTATTTAATAGTTTATCTTTTAAACTTCCTTCTAAGACATAATAATTTTTCTTATTTATAAAGGGATTGTGGATAAAAGGATTCATTTTGGAACGCTGGGTAGGAAATCCATATTCCTGAAAGTGGGAGAATTTATTCTGAACATATAATGACAGGTCAACAAAGGTATAATTTTCGTCTGATAGATGTCTTTCAGCAAAAAATGATGCAAACAACAGGGTGAATAAGCCATTTCCAAAACCTTTATATCCTAATTGATCCAGGAATTGGTAAGTCTCTTTTAAATAAGGATGAAAGGGTCTTATTATTCGATAGGGTCCCTCCATGGAGGCTTGATGGGCAAGGGCACTATAAATTCTTAATACATTGTTTCTAAACTTTCTTGGCTCCATTATTTGCTTATCATAAAACAGATTTTTTTTCCTCTTTTTTATTATCCCACCTCTAATTCCAGATTGGGGCTCACTTGAATTCAATTGTATTAATCCTTCAGCAGCAGAGTAACAGGAATCCATGATGAGTACTGTATCATTCTTAAATGAATTGAGGGATTGATGAAAGTCATGAACTGAAATGGTTTTTGAATCTATAAAAATTGGCATGCCATCTGTATTACCATGACCAGCATAGATAATCAGCACTAATTCATCTTTTTTGATTTGATGGGCAAAATCTTGTAAGGCAGATTTAAATTGATTTAATGTGAGATCATAGTGATCATGAATATTTTGTAGTGGGACATTTAATATGTGTTTTAACAGGAGTTTATATATTAAAATATCATTTTTTGTATATTTCAGGCGTTCTGATCTGTTTCTATAATTTAAATTACCTAGTAAAAATGCTCTGATTCTGGGTTTTTTGTATTGATCAAACAATTTAATAGAATTAATTCCTGTTTTCCTCTTGGGGAGATAGTCTGGGAGATAAGAATCAGTATTTCTTGGTAAGGAACTGGTGCACTGAACAATCAAAAGTACAATAAAATAGATTAAATGAATAGACTTATTTATTCTAAACATACTCTCGACAACCTTTGGAAACATTCTTGATAATTTATAAATAAAATATTATAATCTCTTTATTCATATCGAAATATGATTATACAAAATAACTTATCACAACAAGTCGAGTAATTTGTAACAGGAGATTCGTGTATATCCCGGCAAGGATGTCATCTGCCATAATACCTATCCCCCCCTCGAGTCCTTGTATTTGTTTTATAGGATAGGGTTTTACTATATCAAATATCCTGAAAAATATGAATCCCAGGAGAATAAATCCCCAGTGATCTTCTGTCGTAAAAGAAATCATGGATATTAAGAATCCTGCGACCTCATCGATGACGATTTTCTGACTATCCTTTGTTTTAAAAATGTCTTTTTCTGCAATACCTGATAACCAGATACCGAGGACAAGGATTATTAAAATAACTCCTATATAATATAAATAATAATTGGAAAGTAGATAAAATATTAGCACCCCTCCTAGAGTACCAATCGTACCAGGTATATAGGGAGAATATCCAAAATAACCGAAAGTTACAAAAAAAGTAATGATTCGATGTTTAAAAGACATACTTTACTTATTCTCCAAGAAATAATTCTCTGTTCTTAATAAGATATCGTATTCCAGAGAAGACTGTGATGACAGTTGTGATTAACATGAGAACGTAGGGAGTGTATTGGATGAAGAATCCGAAATCATCGAAGTAGACGTTGATAAAATTGATGAGAGATCCTGGTGATGTATACTTGTCTTTGGGTAGGATTTCAGGGGAATATGTTTCAATATATGCTTTTAAGACAAAGAAGAGGAGGATTGTGATGATAGTACTCAATTGGAAAGTTGTTTTAGCCTTGCCAAGAGTCATTGTTTCTACTTCTTTTATTTGTGAGAGGGCAGAAATTCTCAGGGCTGTGATGAGGAATTCTCTCAAAATGATTGTGAGCACCATCCAGTAGGGGATTAAACTTCCATCAATCTGAAGGAATGCGAGGAAGGCACTGGCTACGAGAAACTTATCGGCAAGGGGATCGAGGAATTTTCCTAACTTCCCTTCTTCTTTAAGTAATCTGGCGATGTAGCCGTCAAAAAAATCGGTTAGGGACGCTGTTATAAATAAAATGAGGGCAATTAATTTTGCAGTAAATTCAGTGATATTTAGAAAATTCTTCTGATCAAGAAATAAGAAATACAAAAATGGGATGATCAATATAAATCTGGAAAAGGTGATGGTATTTGCCCATGTCATTGTTCTCATCAGGTCATTCCGCTTAACGTTTGATTTATCGAGGGCTCATGCACATTATGATTTACAACTACACCATTGAGATCATAAACTTTTGAATGAGTGATCTTTACAGGGGCATATGTTCCAATGGGGAGAGGATTGTAGGATGTTATGATAATATTTCCATCGACATCTGGTGCTTCAAATTGCGATCGCCCAAGGTAATAGATCAAATCCTCTTCTCCTGATGGGATTTGTTCTTCAATAAGAATATCATAAGTCTTTCCAATCCTGCCTTTTAATAACTTTTCTGATATTTTCGACTGGACTTTGAGTAATTCTTTATACCTCGATTTTTTTATAGTGGATGAAACGTGATTTTCCAGTTGAAAACTCTTAGTACTCTCTTCAGGAGAATATTGGAAGGCTCCGAGATTATTGAATTTAATATTCTTTACCCTTTCCAGCATGCTTTGAAAAATGTCATCGGTTTCTCCGGGAAATCCAACAATCAGAGTAGTTCTTATGGATGATTCATCGATTTCTGAGCGGATTTTATGGATGGTATCTTCATATTCTTTTATGGATCCAGAACGATTCATGAGTTTTAATATTTTATTATCGAGGTGTTGGAGGGGGATATCGAAATACTTTGCTATATTTTCTTCATTCTTAACAAGTTTTATTAATTCATCGCTGATCATCGTGGGGTAGAGATATAATAAGCGGAGCCATCGAACCCCTTTTATTTTAATGAGAGATCTTAACAGGGTAACAAGAGATTCATTTTTAAGATCTGATCCATAATCTGAAAGATCTTGACCTACCAAATTAATTTCAGTAATGCCCTGAGAAACTAGATGCTTAGTTTCACGAACTAAATCTTCTATAGAACGACTTTTCAATCGCCCTTTAAACTGGGGAATAGTGCAGAATGAGCATTTGTGATTACAGCCTTCAGATATTTTTAAATAATTTGATCCTGGAGAACCAATATTTATGCGATTTATGGATGATAATTCCTGATTTATTGGGATGAGAAGATCATTTTGATGGGTCATTGTGTTAATGTGCTGATGGACACTATTACTTTTACAAAAGATATCTACTTCTTGAAGTTCATTAAGCAAATCATCGCCATTGGATTCAGTTAGGCAACCTGAGACAATAAGTTTTTTGCATGCACCCGTTTTTTTATATTCTGAAAGCTCTAAAATAGTATCAATGGATTCCTGACGGCTTGCCTGGAGGAAACTACACGTATTTATGACGATAAATTCAGCTTCTTGAGGGTCATTTGTTATACTGATATTTTTAATATTTCCAATGAGATATTCTGATTCCACCCAATTTTTGGAACATCCCAGGGTTTCGATATATAATTTTTTTTTCATGGTGATATTTATAAGCTTTTTCTATTAATCTGAAACAAATGGATTTTTTATGAGTCGAGTGTTTTTTGGAACTTCTCTTTTGAACTCATTTTCATTGACTTCAGGGTTTAATATAACATTTTTTCGAATTAAAACATATCTATTTTTCTTTGTTTCAGCAACACTTTTAGCAACAAATCCATCTTCACGGACATAGAATAATATTTTTTTAAAACCAGTCCAGGTATCTTTAGGTGTTAGTACCAAAATATTTACCTTTGAAGTAAGCCCTGGAACGCTTTTTGGATTTGGATCATTGTCTTTAAATTTATAATTATATTGACTTAGAATACGACGAATACCCAGCATCTGTGTTGTGATGCCACTCGAAGAAAAGTTTTTTAAATCTTGCTCTATCACAACGGAAAGTTTTGGAAGATATATCCACAATACCTTTCCATCAGATATAATCCTTTTTTTATACTCCTCGTTTCCTTTTTCACTACTAAATACCATTTTAAAGAAAGGAGCCTTATATACAAAATACCCCTTTGAAGTAACTTTATTTTCCTGGAGTTCAAAATCACCTTTGAGTGAGGTATTAGAATTATAGAATGAATCTATTTTATCCACAATGTCTTTTGTAGACTGAGAAGAGAGATTTTGTACTGTGATTAGTAATAGAATTAAAATCCCTAACATTTTTTTTATTTTCATTTTATACACCTGTTTATAACTTATGATCTATTTTATATAATAGCTAATTGAAGATATTAAAAAATAATCTATTGATGGTTTTATAAGCACTCTATATGATTATGTATAGAGTAGTTTGAAATTAATGATTATTATTTTATCAATAATTTATCATGTCTTGCTGTCCAGTGCTCTCAATAACGCTTTGCCATAGTTTTCCGTTTAAAATAACCTGTTTTCTTTTTGATATAACAAGATTTATAGGGATATGTACAAAAATATTATTCCAAACACCTATTACCATATTAGTTTTCCCAGCCATAGCGGCGTGGACGGCATTTTGAGCAAGTAATCCACAAAACACTCCATCGTTTGCATTGGCTGGAACACTACGAATAATATAACTTGGATCAATATATTTTAAGTTAATATCATATCCTATGGATTTAAAATGAGTTGTGATTTGGTCTTTAAGATAAATTCCTATATCATTAAGTTTTACATTTCCAGAGGAATCGTATTTTTTATTATTCTGATCAAAAAACTTTTGTCCAGCCCCTTCTGCTACTACTATGACAGCGTGGTTTTTATCATCTAATCTTTGTTTTAGCTTATTTAAAAACCCCTTTTCCCCATTCAGATCAAAATCAAGTTCAGGGATTAGTACAAAATTAACTTCCTTTCTGGCAAGAGCAGCATTGGCAGCTATAAATCCGCTGTGACGACCCATTAGTTTAACAAGGCCGATACCATAGGGAGCTCCAAGTGCTTCAGCATGAGCACTTTCAATGGATTGTACAGCTTCAGAAAAAGCCGTTTCAAATCCAAAACTCTTTGCTACATATGATATATCGTTATCAATAGTTTTAGGAATTCCGATGACACTGATATTCAAGTTTCGTTTTTTAATTTCATTAACGATTTGTTGGGCACCCCGTAAAGTGCCATCCCCACCAATGGTAAATAACATATTAATTTTAAGATTTATAAGACAGTCTATAATTTCATCGATAGATTGATTTCCTCTGGATGATCCTAAAAAAGAACCGCCGAAATTAGCAATTTTTGATACTACAGAGGGATTTAATGGCATAGGCTTATCAGGGCATTTATTAGTAAAGCCAAAATAGCCATATCTAATTCCAAATATATTTTTTACACCATAAATATAATATAACTGCATTACAATAGATCGAATGACATTATTAATACCCGGACACAATCCTCCGCAACTTACAATAGCAGCAGTGCTATCAGATGGATTAAAGAATATCTTTTCTCTGGCACCAGCTTTTTCAAGAATAGTGACTTCTTTGTTTTGCTGAATCAATGATTTAATTTCTTTATATGATATATTATAGAGTACATGGTCATCCTCATTAGTAAATACTTTGTAATCAATTGGCGAAGATATTTGAGGAGTGCCAAGAGTTTCAATTTTTGTCTGAATATTAGTTTCCATAACTACTTATTAATGGGACGATATGTCAAAGCATTTTTTAGATGATATAAATCGCTGTCAGTTGATACTGTACGTACTTTTGTAGTAAGATTTACTGGGTTTATCAGATCTGAAAACGGGATAGAGTGTATATCAAAAGTTTCTACAACGCTTACCATGTGTCCAATTTTTCCCTGGGCAAATAATTGATAGGCACCATATCCGAGCATGCTTCCCAAGACGACATCAAAACTAATGGGGGGAGCTGTCCTTGTTTCATAACCGATTTGCTTGGATAATACTTTTATTTCTTTATTAAATCTTTCTTTATAAAAACGTGCGACGGTTTCAGCAATTAATTTTCCTATTTCTGCTTTGCCGAGGATAGTATGTCCAAAGGGGTCTTTTTCTTTTGGGAGAAGAAATTCAGGGAGGCGATCTGCTAATCCTTCCGCTACGCAGACTACACCATAATAACGACCCTTTGATTCTCTCACTTGAATTATATCTACGATTTCATTACATATCTTATCAATATCTACATCGCCTTCATGAGGGAGGTCTTCCACGGCAACCATTTTAATCGCTTCTCCAGCAATACCAGCAGAATATGCTAACCATCCGGCCTTTCTTCCCATGATTTCTGCTATAAAATAACTTCCTGTGGATTCCGAATCAGACTGGAGATTTAGTAAGGCTTTTTGGGTAACATCCACGCTTGTCCAATAACCGAAGGTCCAGGGGATACCAAAATAGTCATTATCAATGGTTTTAGGGATATGAATGGCTGGCATTCCTATGGAAAACATGAGATTTGCAGTTCTTAGGGTGTCATCCCCGCCGATGGATATTAATAATCCGACATTCAAACTTTCAAATGCATCCATAACATTATATAATTTATTATTTTTTGCAGGATCATTGAGATCTTCAGGCTTTTTAACATCTTTACCAGGATTTGCCCGAGCAGTCTTAATATATACCCCTCTTTTATTTCTAATGTCACCAATATTTTCATCCAGTTTGATATAGTGCTTTCCTTCAATGAGCTGGGTAGTTCCTTTTTTAAAATTAATTAGATGTTTATAACCCTCGAATATCCCGATGACTGCATGTCCTGCATTCATGAAACTGAGTGCCACAGCTGAGATCACTGAATTAGCAGCTGGAGCTGGTCCTCCTGAAAATAGGATGGCTACAGAATTGCGTCCTTCTAACATTGCAGAATTGGGCATGATAAACCTCTTTAATTTTTTGAATATCATTACTTATATAATAAATACTTTTTGCGAATATCTAAAAATTGATTCAACTCGTTCTGGTATTCTCTTTCAATATAATAAATATCATCGATTGTGTCCAAATATTTTCGTATATTTTGATTCCCGATTAAGAGATCGATAGGTAATTTTTTGTACTCATATTCGTAAGGGGGCTGCTTCCATTCAAAGTCTTTTGGATATAGCTTTCGTATAGTCTTAAGAATCCCAAGTCCTGTTAGGTAGGGCTTAAATATGCTTCGATCGGTCACATGGATTTGTATACCACCACAAGTTTCCTTTGCATATTTATGGAATGTGGGTTCAAAATAGATTGGACGAAAGAATACCCCGTTTAGTCCTAATGAATTAAGTTCATTTACGAGTTTATGTGGTTCAATATAGGATGATCCTAGAATTTCAAATGGTTTTGTAGTTCCTCTTCCTTCTGAAACAAGAGTTCCTTCAAATATTACTGCTCCTGGATAGACTGTAGCAGTATCCAGGGTGGGCATATTGGGCGAAGGTAGTACCCAGGGAAGATCTGTATCATCAAACCACATATTTCTATTGTAATTAGACATTTCTACTATCTTCAAGTCACAAGCAATATTATATTCTTCATTAAACATCCAGGCAAGCTCAGCAATGGTCATACCGTGTCTCATGGGAATTGGATAGAGTCCTACAAATGATTTAAACTCAGTATCAAGAATATTTCCCTCGACAGTACTAGAATTAATAGGGTTTGGACGGTCTAATACTATAACTTGTATACCCTTATTTTGACATGCTTCCATTGCAAGAGCCATAGTATAAATAAATGTATAGACCCTTGTTCCGATGTCCTGAAGATCAATAATAAGGATATCGATATTGGATAACATTTCTGGAGTAGGTTTACGGGTTTCACTGTATAAACTATAGATGGGGCAATGAGATACTGGATCTGTAATATGCGGAGATTCAATCATATTATCCTGCTTATCTCCCTTATACCCATGTTGAGGGGAAAATATTGCTCGCAGATCAATTTTTTTTTTATCATAAAGCAAATTAACAATATGATTATAATCATTGTCGATGGATGCTGGATGGCAAAGAACACCTACTCGTTTTCCTTCTACCATCTTTGTATTATCGGTTAATAATCTAATCAATCCTGTTTGAATCACTAATTTTTCCTATACTTATGTGATGATACTATTACTGATAAGACTCTTGTTCAAGATTACTTACCAAGTATAATGTTAGGGTGTGGTACAATATTTCTATCCTATGTATTTTATTATAATATAATAAGTTAGTATAGAGAAAGTCTGAAAAATAATAAAATAACAAATTATAAATGTCTTGATCATTAAAACTTTTTTTATAAATTTATACATAAATAAATTATTAAGTAACTAAAATATGATTAAAATTAATGAAAGGATTTTTCCATACGAAAACGAGATAACTCTTTTTCAGTTAAGAGATAGATATAAACCAAATGCTGATTTGCTTATTTATAATGGATTTCCAGTTCAAGATGATAGACAAATCCAGGATGGAGATGAACTAATCTTTATTAAAAGAGGAGAGGTTCCATCCAAAGCTGAATTAGAAGCTCTGATGGTGGCAAGACATACTCCTGGAGTTCATCAAAAGGTTAAGACTGCTTGCGTAGGTGTTGCTGGTGTAGGTGGACTAGGATCAGCAGTTGCAATTGCCCTTGCCAGACTTGGAATAGGTAAATTGGTAATTGCAGATTTTGATGTGGTTGAGCCAAGTAATTTGAATAGACAGCAATATTTTGTCCATCAAATTGGTAAACCCAAGGTAGAAGCTATCAGGGACAATCTTAATATGATTAATCCTTATGTACAGATAGAAGATCACAATATCAAATTAGATGCAAGTAATATCAATCAAATATTCAAGAATGTAGACGTCCTGGTTGAGGCATTTGATACAGCGTTCATGAAAAGTTTAATTGTTGATGTATTTCTTAGTGAGAATCCTACAAAGTTTCTGGTCTGTGCATCTGGTCTGGCTGGTTCTGGGGACGGAAATACTATTAAAAAAAAGAAGATGGGAAATAATCTTATAATAATCGGTGATCTCTTATCATCTGCTGAACCAGGAAGAGGATTAATGGCACCTCGGGTTGGTATTGCAGCACATCATCAAGCGAATGCGGTTCTTGAAATTCTATTAGGAGAAATAAAATGAATCTTCGTATTAATGGAGAAAAAAAATCATTCGATGAATCCCGGTTAACTATATTGAATTTATTAGAATCATTAGAATTGTCGATTGATCATATCGCAGTAGAAGTCAATGGAGACATCATTCAGAAGTCATTATATTCTGAAAAACTTTTGTCAAATGAAGATATTGTTGAAATTGTATCATTTGTCGGGGGTGGAATAGACATTCCCTGATATATTTAATCAAGTCTATAAAGGAAAATAAAATATGAGTAATAACGATCCATTTATATTAGCTGGACATGAATATAAATCCCGTCTTATTGTAGGAACTGGGAAATACAAAACTTTTCAAATCATGGAACAAGCATTGGAAGCATCAGGCACAGAATTGGTAACAGTAGCAGTCAGAAGAGTTGATTTCAAGGCTAAAAAAGTGGATAATCTTTTAACATACATTGATCTAAAAAAGTATAAACTCCTACCAAATACTGCATTCTGCTATACGGCAGAGGAAGCAATCCGATATTCACGTCTAGCAAGAGAAGCAGGAATGAGTGATATGGTTAAACTTGAGATCCTTGGAGATGAAAAAACACTTTTTCCAGATAACGAAGCAACTCTTGAAGCTGCAAAAGTATTAGTGAAAGAAGGATTTAAGGTTTTACCCTACACAACAGATGATCCTATCATGGCAAAGAAGCTTGAAGATGCTGGATGTTCAGCAATAATGCCTCTTGCAGCTCCAATAGGTTCTGGATTGGGAATCCGAAACCCATACAATATTAAAATAATTTTGGAAACCATTAAAGTCCCAATTATTGTTGATGCAGGGGTCGGAACTGCTTCAGATGCAGCAATAGCTATGGAACTAGGCTGTAATGCAATCCTTATGAACACAGGTATTGCTGGTGCAGAGGATCCTGTAAAAATGGCTGAAGCAATGAAATTAGGTGTCCAGTCAGGTCGATTGGCTTATTTATCAGGACGTATCCCTAAAAAACTTTATGCAACAGCCAGTAGTCCTATCACTGGATTACTCAATTAACATATTTCACTGAATGGATAAAACAAGTTTACCTAAACTATATTTAATAACTGATAGGAAACAATGTAGCAATCTCGAATGGACAATCCAACAATCATTGGAAGGCGGATTACGTTTAGTACAACTCCGTGAAAAAGATTTATCCTCAAGGGAATTATTTGGATTGGCCCTAAATTTACGTAAGCTGACAAGAAAATATAATGCTCTTTTAATTATTAATGACCGTCTGGATGTTGCTTTAGCTGTACAAGCTGATGGAATTCATGTTGGAAATGGTAGTTTACCAATATATAATCTAAAAAATATAATGACACAAATAAATAGAAAAATACTCATCGGCTACTCATCCCATTCCTTAGAGGAAGCAGAAGATATTCAAAATCAAGGTGTTGATTGGATAACTTTCAGCCCTATTTTCGAAACGAAATCGAAATCCTATGGTATACCTCAGGGGCTTACAAACCTTGAAGAAATGACCCAGCATATCAAAATCCCAATTTATGCACTGGGAGGAGTTAATCAATCAAATATTCCATCTCTTTTGAATACAAAAATCCATGGTGTAGCTATGATTTCAGAAATTATAACATCACAAGATCCGAAGCAAACCACAGTTAATTTATTAAGTCTTATCGATAAATATGGTAATTGACTATTTTATCTTGATAAATAATATGCTGATTTTAGTGTAAAATTACAAAGATCTGATTTCTCAATACTATTCAACTACTTTATGGGAAAATAATGGGAGAATAATGGGAAAAATTATCGTAAAAAGATATTAATTTTTCCAATTCACTATATTAAAACCTAAAATATTTTTATTAATCTACAATTTTTAACTACCGATTTTATATAATAATGTTTTATTACTGAAAAAATGATATAGAAAAATTATTATGTGTTCATTATAATATAAATGTTTTTAAAGGAGTTTATTATGTCTAATCCGTTGAAAGCAGATGTGGAATTAAATTGTGAAGGATTAAACTGCCCAACACCTATTATCAAGTTAAAAAAAGCGGTCGCAGATATGTTGAAAGGCCAGGTTATTAGAATGACTGCTACCGATCCTGGATGCCCTATTGATGTGAGAGCCTATACCAAAACTACAGGGAATGAGTTATTACAATCTACTGAAGAAAATAAAATTCATATTTTTTATATCAAAAAGGTGTAATGGCAAGATTTTTTTTATCAATGTTTTCAATAACATTTATAATCTCATCCCACGAATATACTCTCTGAAAAAGATTTTTTAGATTTAAACTTTTTTCATTCCAGGGGTGATTAAATAAAAGGATTTTAAGATCTTTCTGAGAAAGACTCACTGCTTCATCCACACTATCTTCTACAAAAACATCAAAATGAATATCCACTTGATGCTTTTCTAAATATTTACTAAAAAATAACTTTTTATATTGTATGTTATGTTTTTCAAGAAGTTTTTCTGTGTGTTCTTTATATTTTTCATAACGGCTTGTGATTAAGTATACATTATGGGATTGATTTAATTGATCGATAGATTTTTTTGCACCCTCAATTAACTTAAAATGATTACTAAACAGAGTTTCATGAATGATTTCATCGACATCATTTTTAGGGAGTGCTAATACTTGTGATATATCATGACAGTAGATTTCTTCATAACGGAGAACAAAATCCCATTTTTCTTTTAAGTGGTGGATAAAAGAATTTACAAAATCAATGATAACTCCATCAATATCCAGGGCGATATTCATTAATTATCTCTCAGCACTAAGTACAAGGATTTTTGCACATGTACTGCATTGAATAATTTGATTCTGTCGCTCGATTTCCCGTATGATATGTATGGGGAGCTGTACATTACAATACCCACAGACGTTTCTGCTTACTTTAGATAAGATATCGCCGTTATATTTCCCCTTGAGTTGTTTATAGATTTGGAGGAGGCGATTATCAATATCTTTGATTACTTTATCACATTCATGTTTTAAGTTAATATATTGGTCATCTTCTTTTAAATCAGCGGCTCCCTTTCGTTTCCCTTTGAGGATGAGTGTTTCTTTTGAATAGATATCGATTTCATTCTCAATTTCAAGGAGACTAATTATTTGCTTTAATCCGTGATAAGAAATATATTCCATTTGCTGATCAGAATTTTTTATGATATTCATAAAATCATTGGGGCTTGTGAGACTAAATAATTTTTCACGGATTTCAGCGTTTTTCAAAAGATACATTAATCGAGAGAGGATTTTAAGATAGATATCATTACTTTGTTTGTCAGCAATAATTAAGAAAATAATACGTACAAGGGTATCATCGATGGATTTGAAATCAATAGGATTTTTGGGAAATCCGACATAGACTTTAACACCTGAGAAATCTTCATAGTGACAGTGAGGGATAGCAAAGCTATTTCCAATACCGGTGCTTTCAATTTTTTCTCGTTCAAGGATTTGTTCCAGAATATCTTGTTCTTTATCTTCAATATTTTCGACAGAACAAATATTTTTAACCAGATCTTTTAATACACCCTTTTTTGAAGGGGATTTTAAGTCAAAAAATATGTGTTCTTGTTGAATAAAATCTTGTAATTTTATCATTTAATCATCTCATTGGCAGACAATTTGATAGAATATAGAAAGTCCTAGTATAATGCTTTAAAGAATTAATTAATCGAATAAATCCGTTTATAAGCATTTTAAGAAACAAAATGGTTTATAGTAATATACATTTACATTGTAAAAAATGTATTTATATCATTTAAAAATAATCAAATTAGTTATCTAAATCAATTATTTCTTTTCAATCACCTTAAAATCTGTCAAATTTCGTCTTCTGATTTTCACAAGGAATGATTTCTTGTCTTCCAGATTTTTTGAGATGAAATTTTGAAAGTCACTTAATTTTTTAATATCTGTGTAATTGATGGATTGGATGATATCTCCTGCCTGGATACCAGCGTTGTCAGCGGGAGAATCTTCTTCAACTTCCAGAACTACAACACCTTTGAGTTTTTTATTTATTCTAAATCGATTATAGTTATCCGAGATTGAACCGACGACGAGTCCAAAGAAAGAATTATTTGATGCCGATGACTTTGTATCACTTTTTGTAATATTATCATGAGCTTGTCCTAGCGTAACTTGTACATCCAGTTTTTCTTTATTTCTCAGGACTTGGATTTTGACGGTATCGCCACGACGATGAGAACCAATGATATTTTGAAGCTGGAAGAAGGTGTTAATATTTTTATCATTTACTTTTAGGATAACATCTCCAGTACGGATACCCCCTTTATCAGCGGGACTTCCTTGTTCTACAAAATTAATGATAATTCTCTTTTTATCTATACCAAGAAGTTTTGCGACATCTTCTGGGATTGGTTTAGCAGAAACGCCCAGATAACCTCTTTCTACAAATCCTTTTTCAATAATACTTTCTACTACTTTTTTAACAATATTAATAGGGATAGCAAAACCAATACCTACTGATCCCCCTTTTATAGAGAAGATGGCGGTATTCATTCCGATTGCCTGTCCCATGATATTGAGGAGGGGGCCACCACTGTTTCCCTGATTGATAGAGGCATCGGTTTGGATATAATTTTTATACCCTGCATCATCATCGATATTATCCCGTCCACGGGCGCTGATGACTCCGAGTGTAAATGATCCGCTTAAGCCAAACGGGTTACCAATGGCGATAGCGAAGTCACCGATATTTGTTTTGTCTGAATCACCAAGAGGTGTAATGGGGAGATCTTCTTTTGGGTCAATTTTAATGACAGCGATATCTGTTTTTGTATCCCTTCCTACTATTTTTCCTTTAAATTCTTTTTCATCAGAAAATAAAATAGTGATTTGATCTGCATCCTTGACGACGTGATTATTTGTAACGATATATCCTTTTTTACTGATGACGAAACCAGAGCCGAGGGATTGAAGCTTTCTGGGGCCACCACCGAAATCATCACCAAAGAAATCGAAGAAGTTGAATGGATCCATACCTCGCTGTCCCCTTCGTTGTTTTTGAATACGAACTGTTCGGATATTTACAACAGAGGGTCCGACGGATTGAGCGACGTTTTGAATGGCTTTTTGTACAGATAATGCGACTTTAAGAGAATCTTCATCATTAGTGACTAATTTATTTTCTTTATTGTTTTCAATTTCTTTCATGATATCTTTTGTTTTATTTTTGTCACCGAAAAGATTTGATTTATAAATGAAGATTGAGAGAGTAATAATTGTTAGTATGCTGATTGACTGTATGATCCACAGGGATTTGATTTTTTTCATGTTTGTACCTCGAGAAAATAGTTTAGTAATGATAATCGTTTATTCATATCAATGATTTTTAACACATTAGAAATCAATTTGATTCCATTTTTTTAATAAAAATTATTTTTTTATGTTTGATATTTGATTGATTATTTGACAAATGCCGTTTATAAAAAATTGTTTTCCTCCATGAGCTGGATGCCGTACTTTGAAATATTGATGGATATTCATTTGAATAAGGAGTTTTTCGGCATGATTTCCCATAGCAATAAGATGATTTATGTTGAAAATATTGATGAGGGTATTAAGATATTTATGTCCTAATTCGATTTCTTTATTTGTGGGTGTTCGATTTGACCAGGGGTTATCCTGTCTGTGAGGATGGAAGGGGAGGGCATTCCAGAAGAGGGGGATAATATTTAAATTATTAATAGTGTTCCATACAATTGTGGCGGTGTGTTCTTTTTTTTGATCAGGGAATTCATCCGTTTTCTGGTAACCGAGATGTTCTCCAAGGATGGGGATATTCTTTATACCATTGATCATGAGATGTTCACTTGTTAGAGGAACACCTGTAAGTCTTGCACCCTGATAACCTATTGCTTCACCGATTAGGAGGAGAGTGGGTTTTATTTTTAACATTAGATTTAAGTATATTTTTAGATTATTTTTTCGGGTGAGGTTATTTTTTGATTTGCCATAATATGGGTTAAAAATATTGCCTGGCGTTTTGAGATTTGAGAGTGAATTTATAAAAGAATCCATGATAATTTATTCATAAATCAGGGGGTCAATTTTATTTGGAAGATCTTTTAAGATTTCATCAATAAACTTTTCTGTGATGCTGGATTTTTTTAGATTTCTGAAGGTGATGGCGTCAAGTTCTTTAAAAAAAATCAGGTTACGTAATCCATTTTTTGAGATTTTAGATAAATCCATTTCGATAATAACAAGAGAATTAAGGGGAGTTAAATTTTTTAAGCCCTGATCTGAAATAGGGATATCTTTTAAGTAAAGTTCTTTGATAGAAGGGATTTGTGCTACATTACCTAAACCTTTTTCAGTGATTTGATTACAATTGTCTAATCGGAGTATTTGTAATTTTTTAAGGGGTTGAAGATAAATTAATCCATTATCAGTGATTTTTAAACCTGAGAGATAGAGGGCTTCCAGATTGTTAAAGGATTGCCCGATAATTTTTAAACCCTTATTTGTAACGGATGTATTGTTTAAGTTTAAGTTATTTAGTTTTTTCATTGTTTTAAGGGTTTCAATTCCTTTATCAGTGATTTGATTAAGATCGTGGAGATGAAGTTCAACTAGTGTATCGATGTCCTTAATGTATTTTAACCCTTCATCGGTGATTTTGGTATTGGATAGAACAAGTCTTTCAAGATTTTTAATACTTTTAAGATGGACTAAATCATTATCTGTAAGATTTTTTGATTCAAAGTTGAGATTTCTGACGTCAAGGATTTTTTCTAAAGGGATGTTCATACCGACCCTTTGAAGGAAATTATAGGTGGCGGCAATAGATGGTTCTACTTTGAGATCAGATTGATTATTTTTTTGATTCTTTGAATCTGCCGAATTATTTTTACTATCAGAACAATAGAGCACTGATAGGATCATAGATAAGATGATAATCCATTTATACATTGTTTTTCCTGTTGAAACATTCAATTTAGTTAGAGAGAAAACCTTTTCTGAACTTGTTTTTCTCTCTTTAAATGATTAATTAATTGCTTTAGTAATTCTATTCGTAATTTCTTCTATAGTTCCCATTCCGTCGATATCCCGTAATATACCTTTAGTTCTATAGTAATCGATGAGAGGGGAAGTTTGTTGATTGTATACTTTAATTCTGTTTTTAATAGTTTCCTCGTTATCGTCGCTTCTCCCTTCTTTTTGAGCCCGTCCAAGGAGGCGTTTCATGAGTTCATCATCTTTTACAGCCACATGAATGACGTGATCTATTTTTGAATTTGATTTATTTAGCATATCATTTAGTGCATCAGCTTGTGGAGTTGTTCTTGGAAAACCGTCGAGGAGAAATCCTTTTTTACAATCATCCTGTTTGATTCTTTCTTCTATTATGCCGATAATAACGGAATCAGGGACAAGTTCTCCTTTGTCCATAAAGGATTTTGCTTCTTTTCCAAGGGGTGTTCCTTCTTTGACAGCTGCTCTTAAAATATCACCGGTTGAAATATGAGCGACAGAGTATTTTTGTACCAGGAATGCTGCCTGAGTTCCTTTTCCACCCCCTGGTGGTCCAACTAATATAGCTTTCATAAATGCTCCTTTCACAAGAAAATTAAGGATAAGTATGTTTAATTTATTTGATTTTGTCAATTGTTTTTTAATATTTTTTTAATTTCTAAGAATTAAAAGTTTTTCGTGTACTGAGTCCATAAATCTTTATACCATGATATGAAAAGAAATTTATTTAGAATATCTAAGGAAATTAAGAAATATATTGTTTTATAATATATAAAGATCATTAGGGGTTTTATTATGAGATTTAATAATTTCACAATTTTAGAAGGGCGTTTAACAAGGGATCCTGAGTATAAGCAATCCAGAGCTGGTAAGTCTATGCTGAAATTTAGTATAGCAAATAATTCTGGTTCAAAGAAAGAAAATAAGGATAACGTGGGTTATTATGATGTGTTTGCGTGGTCGGAACTTGCTGAGAGATTTAATGATCGTTTGAAGAAAGGTAAGGGAATAAGGGTAATTGGCAAGCTGAATCAGTGGAGATGGAAAGATGATGATGGGAAAAGTTTTTCTAAAATAAGTATAGTGGCTTCCCATATTGAATTTCTTTTCCCAGACAAGATTCCAAAGATTTTATAGTATGAAATTTTTATTTTGCTAAATTGTTATAATAATCAGATTTTTTATTATTATTTAATACTTTATATAAATGGCTCAGCCAAGTGAAAGTACTTTTTGTATGAGGATGAGACATTCCAAGCTTAGCAATTCTAATTTTTTCAGCTAGATGTAAATATCTTTTGGCTAAATAGATTTTTTTCATTTCGTAATAGACTGTCCCCAGATTATGATAGGTTGTGGCTGTAGTGGTGTTAGACATACCAAGAGTTTTTTCTAGAAAAGTTTTTGCAAGGTTATATGTTATCAAAGCTTTATTGAGTTGATTTTGGTTTTGGTAGACAAGTGCTATATTATGATAAGCTACACCAATCAGGTAATGCTTATTATGAAATATTTTCTGGGCAGATTTTAATGCATTATTTAAATATTCAAGAGCTTTATCAAATTGTCCAGAGGATGACAGGATAGCAGCAATATTAATTTGAGAAATGGAAGTTAAAGGATGGTCTTTTGGATATATTTTATAGCACAAATTGAGAGCATATTGATAACTTATAATTGCCTCCTCAAACTTCTTTTGACTTTCATATAACAATCCAATTTTATTAAAAATAGTAATTAATGATGGATCCGAATTAAATGATTTGTGGTAAATATTATATGACTTATCAAGGTACTGGGATGCTTTCTGGTAGTCCCCTAGACTTAGATATACAGATCCTATTTTACCATATAATTTAGCGATACTTGGATGCTCCTCTTGAAATAACTTTTGATAAATAGATAAAGACTTATTGTAGGCATGTAATGCTTTTTGATACAGGGAAAATGATTCATATACGGATCCTATATTCTGATAGGAGAGGGCAGTTTGTGGATGATTATCTCCAAAGGCTTTTTTATTAATATTTAGTGTTATATTAAAATAATTAAGAGCCGTTCCAAACTTACCAAGTTGAAAGTATAATTTACCAAATAATTTATAAGTGAAAGCAATATCTGGATTACCTGGTTGTAATACTTTATCACGAATAATTTTTGCTTTCTTGAGAGCTTGATAAGCTTTATCATACTCTGCCTGAAGTATATATATTTCAGCAATATTGCAGTAAACAGTAGCTATCCATTTATGATTATATCCAATTATTTTTTCATAAATATTTTTAGCGATGATAAAATTGCCGAGAGCTTTATTGTATTGTCCTTGATTTTTATATACTACACCAATATTATTATATATCGTAGCTGTCCAGGTGTGATTTGTTCCAAGTTTTTTTTCATAAATATCAAGAGCTGTGTTATAATACTCTAAAGCTTTTTCATGCTTAGCCTGAAGGTTATATACTGAGCCAATATTATTATAAATCAGGGCAGTGAGGGGGTGTTCTTCTCCAATATATTTCTCACGAATTAATTTAGCTTTGAATAGCGACTCCAAAGCTTTGTCATATTGGGCATATATTTTAAAATTGTATCCCTTAATACTTAATTGTGTTGCTATCTCTGGAGAGCTTTGTTTATTTAAAGCAAATAGTGATGTGTTTATCAGTAAAAAAAATGCAATATAAAGCCATTTCGTCATGGAAACCCCCGATTGTTTATAATAATTTAAATATTTTTGATCGTTTTGTCAAAAAATATCGTCTATTATCTATTTGTAAAATTCAAAAATACCCTTTATATAAATAGATACAAACTGTATTCTTAAAAAAAATCTCTCCAGAGAATCATTTCATCTTTAGTGATTTTTCTCAATGCTTTTCTACCAATAAATAATGATATATCTTTTGGTTGTATTCCATTACCAGGTCGTTTTGTGGTGATCATTTCCTCAGAAAGGATGGTTCCTTGGGGAATATCACAACTTATGAAAAGACTTTTTCTTGCAGCTTGTCTCACTGGGAATTCATTCTTAATAGGTTGTTTTATGCCATTTCCCATAGCGGATTCTACATGCCGTATGGCCATAATCATTTTATGGAACTGGGATGGATCACTAGATAATTTGTGGTCAGGTCCTTCCATATTACAATCAAGGGTAAAATGTTTTTCTATAACCTCAGCACCAAGAGTTACAGCACTAATGGGGATTTCAATGCCAAGAGTGTGATCGGAATATCCAATTGGAAGATTAAATGCGTGTTTTAATGTTTCAAGAACTTTTAAATTAACATCATTGTAAGCAGTAGGATAATTGGAAACACAGTGTAGTAATACAATATTTTGATTTTGACCGATGTTTAGTATATTGACAGCCTCTTCAACCTCAGATAGGTAACTCATACCGGTGGAAAGATAAACTTTTTTTCTTTTCTGTGCTATGAACTGGAGGAGAGGAGTATTTGTAATTTCACTGGAAGCTATTTTATAGGCTATTACTCCTAATTTATCCAGAAAATCTGCACTTTCAGTATCAAAGGGACTGGATAGAAAGTCTATAGGAAGACTTTTGGTGTATTCAAATAACCTATTCTGGCTATCAAATGAAAGTTCAAATTTTTTTAAAAGATCAAATTGCTTCTGATCAATTTTTTTAGAAATGAAGTTCTCTGTAATGTAGCTCTGAAACTTAATAGCATCTGCACCAATCTCAACAGCCTTGTCAATAAGTTGTTTGGCAATATCGACGTCACCATTGTGGTTTAATCCAGCCTCTGCGATTATGTATGTTTTGTTTTTCATAACCAATTCCTATAGCAATGATTTGCATGCACCGCCATCACATTGAATGCTGGTACCTGTGATATAACTTGCTCCTTCTGAGCAGAGAAATGCTACCAGATTAGCAAACTCTCTTGGTTCACCCAATCGTTTCATTGGTATAGACATTTCCCATTCTTTGAAAACATTTTCTGGAGTAGTATTCCGTTTCTTAGCGTTGAGTTGAGCTAGTTGTTTTACTCTATCAGTGAGGGTAAATCCAGGACAAACATTATTTACAGTTATTTGATACTGCCCTAATTCATTGGCAAGAGTCTTAGCCATCCCTATCACAGCTGATCTTACTCCATTAGATAGAATAAGACCTTCTACAGGTTGTTTCACTGCAATCGAAGTAATATTTACAATACGTCCCCATCTGTTTTTTATCATATGAGGTATTGATAGTTCAATAAGGGACTGGGTACTGATAAAATTTAATCTAAAAGCATTGATCCAGTCTTCTTCATGAAAATCAGTGAATATTCCACCTGGGGGTCCACCTGAATTATTTACCAGAATATCAATGCTCATATGCTTCTGAACAATATCCTGGGCAAGATTTTCCCGATCTTCTTTTATCAATAGATCACAGGGATGATAGTCTATTTTCTGATGAGCAATATCACTTATTTCTTCGGCTGTGATTTTTAACTGATCTTCATTTCTGGAGCATATAGTTACTTTAGCTCCCTCCATTGCAAGAACAAGAGCAACCTCTTTTCCTAAACCTTTACTGGATGCTGAAATTAATGCAATTTTATCTTTGATCCCAAGATCCATATATAATTAATATTTCCTATTCCATTTTTTACTGGTTTTGGAGCGATAAAAATATTTTTCACCGACTAATTTTGAAAATGATATATACCATTTATTATTTTCTTTAACAAGATAGTAATAGACTTCGCGATCCTTTCTAATTTCGTCATAGCTTGTTGAATCAAAGAATCGAAATGAAAATGTACAAATAACTACCGAGCGATTATTTTTTATTTCAATGGCATCAATGGAATAATCTTTTAGACGATTAAAATATTCCTGTAAATCTTTTGAAGGGACACCATTATTTCGTTTTAAGGCTTTTACAATTCCAGCAAATATTTTTTTTTCCTTACCGCTTGTTAATTGATAGGCCTGCTGATAACGCCCAGTTCTGCAATACTGTATAAATTGATTCATTCTCTGACGAATATCTATTTTTTCATATTCTATACTTTTAGACGATCCCTGTGAGCTTAGTGTAAACATAACTCCCAGTATAACAAATATCTTAAATAATCCTTTAATCAATTGAAACCTCCATGTACTTCAACTATTTTTTATTTAAAATTAAATTTGGGTTATCAATATTTTTTTCGGATAAATATTGATAAGGATAAATGATTTATTAAAGATTTTTAAGTGTTTTTATTTAATATAGATATAAAATCAATCCAGAGGATATCTTTCTTATCCATAATATGGTTATATTGTTTTTGAATATAAAATGCGTAACAAGTATTAAATTGGTTATTTAATTAAAAAAATATTTATAGCATTATATTTTTATTTTGTAATAGCCGATGTAAGATTTAATAATGATTTATCAGATAAAATAGGTACGGGACAGATTCTTTGAATAACTAGTGATTTGCTGAATAATAGAGCATATCAAAGATTCTTTTACATAATTTAGAAATAATCGATATCTGGAAAATATAGTATTGGTAAAACTTAAGACTCTCACCTTGAGAAGGAAATAAATATATGAGCGAACAGAAATATGATACACACGAACTAAAAAAAATGTCTGATAAAGGGATATTAGATAGTCCTCTTGATTCTGCAATTCTTAGCCAGTCCGATGAGGAACGTGAGAAATTACAAAATGCCCTGGAGAAACAAAAAAAGGTCGAGGAAGTCCCTCAGGAAAAAAAAGATATCGAACCTCCAAGTCCTAAAAAACAGAAGGTTCAGGAAAAGCATATCCCATTTATACTAAAAATAATTTATTTCTTACAAGCCCTTTTATTTGGTAAAAAAACTCCCTATACAAACAAGTTCCTCATAAAAAGAGAATTAAAAAAACTTATATATAATTTCGACCCAATATTTTATGATGTCAATATTCAAAAATTAAACGAAAGCTTCCCCTATTATATACACGATATCTATCAAAATTTAAGGAAATTTACTGGACTTTTTAAAGAAGTATTTATCCAAGACCAGGAGATTCACTTTGATGAAGATATATTATTTGTTGATTTCATAGAAAATCTTTTAAAAAGTGATGATAAAATGCTCATCGATTCTGTTAATAATAGTTATTTCAGGGAAATTATAGCCACAGAACAAAATCCTGAACAGATCTTAAATCAAAAATTAAAAAAAGTGAGAGAACAGCTCGAACAATACAACCAGCAAACGATTATACAATATACCAAAAATCTTGAAAAATTCCTCCTCCTTACTCAATTTAGTTTCATTAAATTCTTCCAAATCTTTGATAAACATTTTACGAATGACATACACTATCGACCTAAATTTCAACCTGTATTTGGAGCTGGTGAAGTTGAGCAAATCAAAGAACTAAATTCTTTTCTCCTGACTATTGATTTTGATAGCGTACCTGAAAATATCCTCATGCACCTGGATAATATCATCGACCTCATGCGTATCCGTATAAAAGATCGTCTCCAGGATAAAGAAATCTCAATAGAACAAAAAAATAAATTAGAAATGAAGTTGGATGAGTTTTCATATAAGAGCCAATCGATTAAAGACTTGAATGAAATGATCACTAAAATCAATAAGAAAAAAATCCTGGAAGCCATCATTAAACTCATGACAGATAATTTTGATTACGAATCATCTCATAAACCTAAACGAGAAGGACTTCTCTTCAAACGATATATAAAAATAATTGGTGCTAAAAAATTACAACTTTATAAAAAGTCCTACGAATCAATAAAAAAAGGTGTTATCCAAAAACAGGTCCTTGATTTTTTTGGTATTAGCGATCTTAGTGAACTAATTTCTATAGAAAATTATAACGATGAAATTAAACAACAACTTGAAGAAAAAGGTGTTGGGGGGTTTGATTATGTTTTGATTATTTCCATCCATAAGACATTTTATGAAAAAGTATATAAACCAACAATGAGTAAAATTATTAATCTCCTCCTTGTAGAAGGTGATTTCATTAAAAAAAGGGAACATGCCAATTTCTCTGAAGCTTATTATCAAGTCGATAAAACAATGGAAAAATTCCAGTTATTGCAATCAGAAATCGAAAAAGGCGAAAGAGACATGGGATCCATTATAAAATTTGCTTATGCTACAACTGTAGAAGCTGGTTTTCACACTATTGTTCAAAGAAAAATTGGTGAACTCGAAGGGAAGATAAATGATATCTTTACCGAACTAATTAGCCAATATGAGATTATTTCACAACATCTAGCGTCTGCTCTGGAAGATGCCAAAAGTTCTAATCCTCAATTTGTAGCAAATATGAAAACAATCGGTAGTACAGGAAATAAGACTTTTATTAACAATGCTATAAAAAGTGCTGATATCTTAAAAAAGCTAATCGAGCTGATGCATGCTTTATCCATTGAAAAGTAGTTTGAATTAGAAACCCCATTTATCGAGCCATTGTTCAAATATAAATAGTGTCCATAATTTTTTTCGGTGATCAATTATCCCAGCAAAATGCTCTTCCAAAAGATTTTTGATAACTTTATAATTAAAAAATCCTTCTCGTTTTATTTTCTCTTCAGAAAAAACATCTAAAACCAGATCCTTCAAATCCTCTCTAAACCATTTGGCTACAGGTATACCAAATCCTTTTTTGGGACGATGTAATATGTGATGAGGTAATTTTTTAGATAGCATCTTTTTTAAAATATATTTCATATTTAATCGATTCATCTTGTATTTATGAGGAATTCTGCCTATAAAATCCATAACTTCAACGTCCAGAAAAGGGGCTCTTGTTTCTAAAGATGTTGCCATACTTGCCCGATCCACCTTCACGAGAATATCATCATGGAGATATGTTTTAAAATATGTGTAAGAAAGTCTATCCAGGTGGTGTTGGGTATCATTATTATCATTATAAAAAATTACTTCACGGAATAATTCTTCATTTGATATATTACTCATATTATCTGTAATCATGAGTTCTTCTAAATCAGTCTGGGAGAAGGCTCCAAGCCATAATTGTTCCCTATATCTCTTATCTTCTTTTACAGCATACAAGAATCGTTTAATTTTAAAATCCAGGCTAATGTTCCCCATGGATACGGGTATTTTCTGAGCAATCTTTTCAAAAACGTTCTTATGAATCATTTCAGGCATCCAATCATAAAACTTAGCCAGTCTATTGGCTTGAAACGTTGGATATCCCATAAAAAGCTCGTCTCCCCCATCACCCCCCAGGGCTACTGTGACTTTTTCCCGTGTAAAACAAGATAGTAAATAGGTTGGAATAATCGAGGCATCAGCAAATGGTTCGTCTAAAAAGGATATTACTTCAGGAAAGATATCGATAAGTGTTTTGGGATGGAGGATTTTTTCGTGATGAGTCGTATGAAATAGCTTCGCAATATCTCTTGCATAATTAGATTCATCAAAAGATTTGTCCTCAAAACCGATAGAGAAGGTCTTAATATCTTTAGGTTCCATCAAATCAGCCATATACGCTACAAGAGTGCTGGAATCTATCCCTCCACTTAAAAAAACGCCCAGAGGAACGTCGCTGATAAGTCTCCTCCTCACCGATTCTCTCATAAGATGGTCGAGCTGTTGAATAATTTCTTCTTCGGATGAGTAATTGAGATAGGAGTCTTTAAAATGTAAGTCCCAATATTGTTTTTCAATAAGAGATCCGTTCTTGTAAATAATATAGGATGCAGCTGGGAGTTTCTTCACACCCTTAAAAATTGTATGCGGAGTTGGAACATATTCATGAGCCAGATATTTGTAAAGTGCATTGTGATCAATCTCTTTTCTATAAAGAGGGTATTGTAAAATTGCTTTTAATTCTGATGCAAAAATAATATCACCCTGAATCTCAGCATAATATAAGGGCTTTTTCCCAGATCTATCCCGTGCTAAAAAGAGTTGTCCCTTGTTTTGATCCCATAGAGCAAAGGAAAACATCCCGTTTAATTTGTTTAAACACTCTTCCCCATATTGTTCATAAGCACGGATGATGGCCTCTGTATCGCTGTTAGTATTAAAATGATGTCCTTTTTTGATTAAATCTTCTCTCAGTTCAAGAAAATTATAGATTTCCCCATTAAAAATAATAGCCACTGATTGATTATCATTCATCATAGGCTGATGTCCCCCACCCAGATCGATAATACTGAGTCGCCTGTGCCCGAATGTCACCTGAAAATTAATATAATATCCCTCGTCATCGGGTCCCCTGTGTCGAATGGAGTCTGCCATATTTTTAATAACAAGTTGTCTATCAAACTTATGATTATTATTTGTAAATCCAACGATTCCGCACATATAAAGCCTTTTAATAAAATAGAAAGTAATTAATAATATAACCACTCCCAAAGAATTGTCAAATACATTTCCTCTATCAACTCCTCAAGATTCTCGACTTTACTATCCGAAATCACCATCTGTGATAAAAATCTTTTACTTGACCAAAATCATAACTATATATTATATTGCTTCAGGATATTTGTTATGACTAATTACCTCAAATATGATAACATAGTATTTATAACTTTAAATTATTTTGTGAAAAATAAGTGTATGATGACATTTTGTTATACAAAAAATCGGGTTCAATAAAATGAATGATAAGTTATATGGAATCTTTATATTATTTATAATTTTCTTGCCAGCCCTTTTGATGAATGGAATTTTTTTTCGGTTCATTATAAAATACAAAAATCTTTTTCAGTTGCATGCCATTGTAACCAAAGGACTTTTTGTAATAGCCTTCATCATTTTTCTCTATGGTGTGATGAGTTATCATGATATTTATGCTTCATACGAAACAGGAGACCGTCATCTTGATAAAGTTATATTAGGGTTACTAGTGAATTTCTATGCTATTATTTTTGAACTATTTAGTTTCATCGCTAGGAAAAAACAAAATAATGATGAAATTAGAAAGGGTGTAATCAGTAATGTATTTGGAATCTCTTTAAATATTTTTTTATTGTTCTTAATAATTCTTTATATTTTTATAAATTAGTTATACTGTCCTTTAAAATGTTTGGTAGTAATAAAAATAAACTGATTGAAGTCTAAAGTGTTTACCTTATTTAGAGAGGAATGCTATGATAAAAATAACTTGTAGAAAATGCAATAGTCCAAACATCAGAAAAAATGGGCACACTAAGTCAGGACGACAAAAATGTCATTCTAGGGATTGTAATTTTTATAGTACTTTAAATCTAAAGAAAATGGAACTCGAGGAGAAATCGGAGTTAATCGAAAAACTATATCAAGAAAGGCTATCTCAAAAAGCCATATCTCGAATTACGGGAATCAGTCATCCTATCCTATCAAAGATTTTAAAAAAAAGCTGTACAAGTGATAGATAAAACCATTCAATCTCTAAAAGAACGTCCCATTTTAGAGCTGGATGAATTATGGTCATTTGTCGGTTCTAAAAAACAAAAGGTGTGGATATGGCTTGCTTTAGAGAGGCAGACCAGGCGAATAGTTGGTTTAGCCTTTGGAGGCAGAGATGAAAAACTTGTAGAGAATTATGGAAAAGCTTTCCATCTGATTACAGGAAAAGAGCTATTTTATATACAGACTATTGGGATAGTTACCATGCTGTGTTACCTTCTAAGAGGCATAGAGCAGTTGATAAAGCATCTGGAGAAACTAATCATATTGAAAGGTTTAATAATAGAGTCATTGCATAA
>DKAT01000068.1 GCA_002450905.1 Spirochaetia bacterium UBA6919 | reverse complement strand
TTCAAATTTTTCAGGCCACTACACTCCTTCACAACGAAAGAAAATTATTAAACAAAGGATAAAACATTTAAGGGATGAGATAAAAGCCTTTAGAAAAAACATTAGAGATGCAATAAAAGAAGGCAAAAGGAAGAAATGATATTAGATGTTTATTACAACTAAAGAAATTAAACAAATATTTGATAATATAATAAAAAGTATAGATGAATCACTTAATGACGAGAAAATAATTGAAATTACAGACGATTATTACTGGTTTATACGAAATGATAAAAAAAAATATAATCCTATTAAATACAAAAAAGTCAAAAATAGAGACTTGAGTCTTGGTCAATTAAATTTTGACTGGGATAACCTTAAAAAATATTTGGATAACGACATTTTTGTAATTATTTCAGACTTAATTATTTTATCTAGTATATTAAATTGGGTAGGTGAAAATTTTCTAATTCCTAAAACTAAACTTATTAAAAATGATGATAACTGGGTACTAATAATTAATACAAATGATCTTAAGGATATATTTAACAAATTAATAAATCAGCTTAAAGATCAATTATATAGAGATAAGATTGAATCAATTAATATTAACGATGACCATCATTGGATTATTAAAAATAAAATAATATACAATTCCTTAGTTGATTTAAAAGATGATGATTTTACAATATGTAGTCTCCATAACGATTGTCAAACATTATTATATAAATTACAAAATAAATTAAAGTTCAATTCTTTAGATTTTTTGCAATTATCTCATATTTTAGAATGGATAGGTATTAAATATCATAATGGAGCGTGAATAATTGGTCAGCCCTGGTTTGTGAGGTGATTTTTTAGTTGTTGTGTGCACTTCGGCAGGGCTCAGTGACCGATTTGAAGGCTCTCACCAACCGAGTGAGTTGCTCCAGTGGTTGTCCAGGGTGTTGGTCATTTCGATGGTTCGGCAACGCTCACCACAGGCTCAATTCAATGACCGAGTTGGGTTCAGTGCGCGATTGGGGGTGGTCATAGCTTAAATAGTGTATTTAGCAGGGTATTTATGGCGTTTTTATCGATTTGACTTAAGTGTCCAAGGTTCTTTAAGACTTTATTCTTTTCTGCGGTAACAATTTTGGTAAGTCTGATATAAGATTTTATGTTCAGTCCGGTGGGTTTAAGATCTTTAATTTCATAATCGTAGTCCTGATTGGCTCGTTTGACACTTGTGATCCTTACAAGAACAAAGTCTTCATCCTTTTGGTCGATTAAAACGAGGGCAGGTCTTTTTTGGGAACCCCTTTCGTCGGTGAATGGGATGTCGATTAAAAGAATATCCCCTGGGTTATAAATTATCATAGACATCGTCTTCTTTTATGGAATCGCTGTAGATGTGTCTCAGTGCATAGTTTTGTAATAATAGTTCTTCTTTTCGGTCTTCTATTAAAGGGATAAGTTCATTTTTGTGTTTTAAAAAGAGGAGATACTCCTTCAGATGGTCATATTCCTTTTCAGGGAGGTCATCGATTAATATTAGGATATCGTCTTTTTGTTTCATTATTTCGTGACCAATTCTTCTAATTTATTCTTTGTGACAAAGGCATCGAGGACTTTTTTGATTGCCTGTTTGTCTTCTTCTTTGAAATGGTCAACGGCTTGAAAATACTCTAAGAGCTCGATATCTTTTATTGATTTACTTGCAGAAAGTCTTTCCAGATCAGCGAGGAGAGAATCGGTGCTGACATCAAAGACTTCAGCGATCCTCATGAGTACGTTTGCAGAAGGTTTACTGACCCCTGTTTCGTAGGAGGAGATCTGTTTTTGTTTCACCCCGACCTTATCAGCTAACTCTTGCTGCGTCCATTCCTTATCCTGTCTTAGTTTTTTAATCCGCTTATGAAGGTCCATAATTCATACCCACTTACTATCCAATTTCTATTAATAATTTATCCATTTTTCAGGAAAAAATCCACAAATATTTTAATTTTTTGTTGACTTTAATGGGATAGTAGTATATTTTAGAATTCATGCAGGTATATTTGAGCAGGGTAAATAAAGTATATTAGGTATAATTTACCTTAATGTGGTTATGGAGGATGTTTATGGCAACTGTGGTTAAATTCCCGTAAAAGAAAGTGTTGCAAAACTAACATTTTTATGATCTTTATTTTTTGATGATATTCAACCTAAATAATTTGGTTATAATTTTTACTTTTTTTATCATATCAATAAAATCCTTATTCTTTGATTAGTTTTTATGAAAATCGCTTTCCGTATTTCATTATTTTATATAAATTATGAACAAATGCTACAAATGCCCATTGACTCTTGACCTTTTCTATGTTCCAAACAGTAAAACCTCTAAACTTTTTATGCTCTTCTATGTGAGCAAATACAGGTTCTACTGTGGATAATCGCTTTTTATATATCTCCTTTGACTTGTCCTTATTCATTTTTTCCTTCATTTGAAGATATATAGGATTACGTTGTTTCTCAATATCAGCCAGGTTATCATGTTCCATTATTCTCCTGAACTTTGTTTTCCGCTTTCTTTCAAGAAATGCTTATATCAAAACCAATCCCTTTGATAATCTTGATTTTTCAAGACCTACACGGTACAAAGAACGGGTAACATTAAGTATCGAGGAAATGAATCAGCTGCTTGATAATATCCCAGGTATTGAACCTATCGATTTAAGAGACCAGGCTATATTTGAGCTATTATATGGGACAGGGATTAGGGTGGGAGAATGTTCAGCCATTGATATAAGTGATATTAATTTAAATGATGGACAACTTTTAATCCACAGTAAGGGGAATAAAGATCGGATAATCCCTTTAGGAGAGCATATAATCGAGTGCCTGAAGAATTATTTAAAGGTTCGAAGCTCATTTCATCATAATTTAAGATCAGAGTATGCTCTTTTTCTTTCAATAAAAGGAAACAGAGCCAGTACTGGCTAATTAGACAACGACTAAAGAAGAGATTAAGGGATGCAGATATGCCTACAGAAGGGATTAGTCCTCATGTACTAAGACATTCTTTTGCTACTCATTTACTGGAAGGAGGGGCTGAGCTAAAGCATGTTCAGGAATTACTTGGTCACAAATCCATGCAGACAACAGTTATTTATACCCATTTCTCAGTGGATAGTTTGAAGAAAATAATGAAGAAATATCATCCAAGGGAAAATGATCTTTACGAGGAACTAACCCTTACTTTGGATGATCTAAGGGCTTTAAAGGTATGTGCTTAGCTATAATTTGATTGTCTTTTATAGGTATTGGTTATTATATTTATTATAAGATTCTTGAATTGAGGGTTTAATGACATATAAAATAATTATCGAGAAAGATGAATCAGGTTATTTTGTTGCTGAGGTTCCTGGTATGCCTGGGTGTTTATCTCAAGGTAAGACTATAGATGAGGCGAAAGAGAATATCAAAGAAGCTATTAGTGGCTGGATCGAAGTTATGAGTGATAAAGCAGAGTCTCTTACATAAAAAGTTAAAGGAAAAAAGATTAAGATAGTTTCGGGATGAAAAATCTATTTTTATTGGTTTCGCACTTTAAAATGTGCTATATTATAATACATGGTACATTATAGTGATTCTATCTTAAAAACTATCAAAAAAGATGCAGTACCAAGAAATATTATTGATCGATTTATGAATGCTTTTGCTTCCATTGATCTTACTAGGGATTTATCTTTATTTGATATAAAACCTATAAAAGACAGTGAAGGTTTAGTTTATAGGATGAGAAAAGGAAATTATCGAGCGATTTTTAGGCTTGAAGATAATGATATATATGTATTAATCATTGGGAAAAGAGATGAGGTCTATAAATTATGGGAACAACAACAATAAGATTTAACGATGAAGAAGGAAAGATTCTTGATGAGTTATCTAGACATTTTGGGATGAAACAATCCACTATTATAAAAAAAGCTTTATTTGAATTATATGAGGATATTAAAGATATAGAAGCTCTCAATAAATTTGAAGAACAAGAAAAAAATGGAGAAGTGAAATGGCTGTCAACAGATGAATTTAAAAAAGGACTTGATAATATTTATAGTAAAGGTGATTAATAAAAAACATATTTAGAAGAGCATATAAAGGATAAATTAATGGTTTATCAGTTTAAATCTTCATCTACTATTTATTCATAAAATTCAATAAGCTATCTTCAAATTCCACTTGACCAAAATACCAAATGATGATATATTAAAATATTAGTAGAAATACATTTTTGTACACGGAGGATCTTGTAACTATTTAATATTTTTAGGGTTATGGCACTATAGCGAGCACTTCCCCTTCGGCGAGACTTGGGTGGAAGAGGCGAGCAACACTGAACGGACTCCGTATCTATTTACCAGTAAGGAGCTCGACAAGGAAACCGGTCTTTACTACGTTCACGCCCGGTATTATGATCCAAGGACAAGTGTCTGGCAGAGCCCGGATCCGATCTTGGCTAGTTATCTAACTGGTAAGCCTAATGGTGGTGTAACTAGTAGCATAAACCTAAACCTTTATAACTATACGCTACAAAACCCCTTGAAATTTATCGACCCGACCGGTACTTTAACTGAAGATTATGACCATAATGATAGACAAAGAAATAATGAGCCTAAAAGATACGATGGAACATGGGCTGGACACAAACAACAAATAGACAAACAAAAACCAAAAATTGGTAAAGCTGTATCTATGTCATTGGTATTTAAAGAAGAATTACTTGTTGAAGGTAAATCAAATTTTAATCCTTATAAGGCTAAAACAGATAAATATAAAGGCATCTCAAAAAAAGGTAAGAATTTTGAAAGTTTTGAAGTTATTTCAAAGAAGACTGGGAAAAGAGTATTTTATATAAAAAAATCAGCAAGAGGAAAAGTTCCAGAGAATCTCACTAACATTTTAAAAAATGTAAAAAGTAAAGGTGGTAGTTTAAAGCAAAACAAAAATAGTTTCAAATTAAAAAAAACTATAAAAGCTGGCAAAGGTTATATATTTGAAATGGAGGATATTGGGATAATGGATAGAAAGAGAGATATGTATAAGTATATAAGACAATTAAAAATATATATATGAGGTGGACTAGAATTTCAGAC
>DKAT01000104.1 GCA_002450905.1 Spirochaetia bacterium UBA6919 | reverse complement strand
ATTTGTAGTTGAATAGAATACTCTGTAGGTTAGACTGGATTGAGGGGTGACATTATCGGTAGCTAAAGTCCAGTTAACTGTAAGACCAGTAGCAGTGACTCCACTGGTTGTAATCGTCCCGGAATTCCCTGGTGTGGGAGCTTGACTATCTCCCATATATCCACTGTCCTGAGCACTTCTGGCAGTTCCTGTGGAATTCACAGCATCAACCACATAATAATAAGTTGTTCCCTGTGATGGAGGTATATCATCGTATGTTAATGTACTAAGTCCTGTAGCTACTGTTGTACTATAGGGACCTCCGGATGTTGTTCCTCTATAGATAGTATATGTTGCCTGATTAAGAGCAGTTCCTCCATATGCCCAGGTGATGGTTACTTTGCCTGCGGTTCCGTCTGAAGCACTAACGCTTGTAGGGACAACTGGTGCACCAATAGCATATCCTCCGTCATATGTACTACTGAGGGCACTGTTACCCACACTATTGGTTGCAAGAACCTTGTAATAATACTGATTTCCAGGTACCACATAAATATCATTACAAGTTGTGGTCGGAGTAGATACTGTACAGACAGGAGTTGTGAAACTTCCTCCTGTGCTAGTATCTCTGTAGACGGTATAGGAATTTGCACCTGTGACTGTGCTCCAGTTTAGAGTAATTTGGGTACTGCTGGTTCCGTCTGTTGCTGAAATACTTGCCGGGGCACTGGGTGCTGTGATGGTATAGGTTCCTGTGGCTACATTGGATGGGAGGTAGCCAGCAAGACAAGCTATTGCTTTAATCACATTATTGGTGTTATTAGTTATATTGATTCCACCAGAATAAGCCGTTCCGGAAGGGGCACAGCTTGGACTGGCTTGAGTACCATTGCCCAGGGTGTAATAAATTGTCGCACCCCCTGTGGATGTACTTAATGTCACTGTGGCAGTACCCTGGGAACTTGTTCCTGAAACCGGGGTGAATGTGGGATCGGCTACATAGGTATTTACAACAATACCACCAGACACTGCTGTATTATTAGTTGTTATGGGATCGTCTGTTGCACTGATCGCTATAATAAGATAATAAGTGCCACCAGTACCAGGCCAGGTATTTGTATAATTAATTACAGAAGAAGATATACCGCTATTCAGTTGTGGGATTGTACTGGTTTGAACAAGAACTGGACTACCAACTAAATTGGGACTAGTATTCCTATAGACCGACCAGGTGATGGCACTTGCTCCATTGACACCTCCTGCATTGGTAACAGTAAAACTGCCATTAATTGCTCCATTAAGAAGTCCAGAGGAGGGATAATTTGTATTCGTGATAATATAATCCGGGGTATTGGTGTTTTGAACAAGAATAAAAGGCTCATTGGTGATAGCCGAAGCATCGGCTAGATTATTTCCGGAAGCATCCAGGCTTTTCGAAAGATTTGTTAAATTGATCAGAGCATTCCCAGAAGAGACGTTTTTAAATGTATATATGACATTTCTGTTAAAATCACTCCATGTTATTTTGGAAGGGCTAATAACTATTCCATTTACGGAAAGAGAAAATCCGGAATCAACGGTCCAGGGGATCATCGGTTCAGAAAACTGTAATTCAATCCCTGTGAAATTAGCACTATTCACCACAGAATTATCAATAACAGTTGATCCTGTATTTTCTTTGATATCTGATGTGCTGATCTTTAAGCTATGGTAAGTTAGGCTGGGTTGTGTGGTATCCACTCCGCCTGACCAGGTTCCGAAGGAATAGAGGTAGGAGTCTTTCATGGGGTTTCCAGTCTGACTCCTCAATGAATTATTGTTTAAAGTAAAACTATAGACTTGATTTGGCGATAATGGCGGTGTCAGAGGGGTATTGGGCTGGACAGTAACTGTTTTAAAATCGGAAGACCATGTAAAACTATATTGACTGAAGTCGATATCCTTGCCTATAGTATAATATCGTAAAGCTTTTTTAAAACTATCGGTATCTATCGCTTGATTAAATTGCACGGATAACCAGGCATTGGTTCCGATATCGTTGGAATTATTTGCAGGAGAAACTCTTAAGATTTCGAGCCATGTATAAGTATGGGTTAAATCATGCCATAAATTATCGTCCTGATTACAGCGATTCAACGACCCCATCAAAATGATGAATAGTGTGAAGATCACAACAAATAGTGTTTTTCTCACAAGTTACCTCCTCATAATGTTCAGAAAGTCTATATAGTATTTAATTACATTAACAATCCCATTTCATGTCACCATATATATTTGAAGCACATAACATTCATTTTAGTTTTAATTAAAAAAATACCTGAAATCATTTTCTGTAACTCAATTTTGATGAAATATCACCAGACATTTCAAGCTCACCATTCTGATTTTGTTGTAGGAAATCGCGTGTTAGATAATCTTTCAAATTATAAAATAACAATCATAAAAAGAGTAAATTTCACTTATTACTTTAATATACTAAAAAAAAAAAAATCGCTTGTAAAGAAAGTTTACATCGAATAAAAATATGTTAAAAAATGCATGTATATTTGATTGGAACAGAAAAGAATTTTTTTAATAAATTGAAATATTTTATTATTTATGTAAAAAAAGAATTTATCATAATCGACTTTCAAGAAAACAATCTATTAAAATAATTTTTTGACGGGAGATTTTTTATTCGTTTCAGGTGTAAACAGGAATATGTGGAAATATGAAATATTTTTTAGGTTATGACAGACAACTTAAAACTTTATCAGGATATAGCAATAGTTAATTCTGTCAAGAAGCAGGATTTATCCGTTTTTCTATAAATCATTGAAATCAGGTATTTTTAGGGTGAAGTCAATATCATATTCTAAATTATATTTTTCATTTGGGATGGGTTTATTTTGGAAAGAATGGGAGAGTAATTCAGAGCAGTGTCCGGTGTATTGAACTATTTGTTTCTTAAGTAAAGATCTATCGAATTTATTATATAGATATTCTTTACATGTAATTAAGAAATCATTAATTTTTTTTTCGTTGTGTTCACCGTATTTATCGATTAGATGAATCTTAATATTTTGCAATTTATGGTGAATTCTAAGTTCAATTCGAGGGATTATTTTATTTTCCAGATTTTGAATAACGCGATTTTGAATTTTGTTAAGATCAATACTAAGTCCCTGCATAAATTAATCTTATAAGTTATTTTAATTTATAAAATTGCTTTCAAAATTGTTAAGGACTTCATCAACTTTTTTTAAAATTGAATTCTCAATGACTTCTTCCATTCGAGTTCTTATTTTATGCTCTATTTTAGCAAGGGGTCGTTCTCTGAGTGAGTGAAGTGCCCAGTGATAACATCTATCAGCTGAATTTTTTAATTCTAGATTCATATGGTTTTGAAGGTCTTTTATACTGGAATCTATTCTTTCTTCTAAAGCTCCGTAGGCAGTTGATTCTTTTGGCATTGAAATCTCCTCAATTTAAATATGATGAAAAATTATCATAAGTTAACCAGAATGTCAATAGGATTTGTATAAAAAAAATAATTAAGCTTCCGTTCTATCTGTAATCACTTTATCGGCTAATTTTCCTATGAATGGCTCGTAATGGGATAAATCCATTTCAAACGTAGCCTGATCCCCTGTTAGTGAGCGGATTTCCGTTGAGAAGTTTAGAAGTTCTGATAATGGAACTTGTGCTTTTATAGTTTGATTACTTGTATTTCCCTCTCCTTCTACACCAAGTATCCTACCACGTCGTCCCTGGATATCTCCAAGAACGTTACCAACGAGATCTTTATCTGCATGGATTTCCACATTCATAATCGGTTCCAATAAAACAGGATTAGCTTCTGTGAGAGCTTTTTTCATGGCATTCCAAGCAGCAATTTTAAACGAAAGTTCAGAAGAGTCCACAGGATGAAAAGTCCCGTCCTTTAATGTTACTTTAATATCAGTAACAGGAAATCGAGCAAGTATCCCCTCTTCCATCGCTTCCTGAACACCTTTTTCAACTCCAGGTATAAAATTTTTTGGAATAGCTCCACCAACTATATTATCTTCAAACTCAAAACCACTTCCACGATCAATGGGAGCAATATCAATATCCACTTCTCCGTATTGACCATGACCTCCTGATTGCTTCTTGTGCTTAAATCGTGCAGATCCTTTTTTAGATATGGTTTCCCGATAGGCAATTTTAGGTAAAGATGTTTTAACGGGAAGGTGATACTTGTCCTCAATTCTTTCTATAATAATTTTTAGCTGTATTTCTCCCATACCGGACATAATTGATTCTTTTGTTTCCTTATTGTATGTGATTTTAAAGGTAAGATCTTCACTGGCTATCTTATTGAGAAAAGCAATAACCTTCTCTTCATCTCCTTTTTTTTGAGAGATAACGGAATAAGAGTGCACTGGTTTGGGGAGTTTCAATGGGGGTAATTTAATTGGATTCTTCAGGTCACACAAAGTGTCTCCTGTAGAGACGTTTTCAAGTTTAGCAACAACTCCGATATCTCCAGCAATCAATTTAGTGACCTCAATTTGTTTTCTACCCATAATTGCATAGATATGGGATAATTTTTCTTTTGTTCCATTAGAGGAATTAAGGACTTCCATATCTTGCTTTAACTCACCAGAACGAATTCTAAAATAACTTGTTTTTCCAGTATATTGATCAATCCTTGTTTTATATACAAATGCAGTAAATGGTTCTTTTGTGGAAGGATGCCTTGCTATAAGATCGTCTTCATTATCCGGGTTGTATCCAATGGTTTCACCGATAAAAAGGGGTGATGGAAGGAATTTGACTATCATTTTGAGGAGGGTAACAATGCCAATTCCTTTTGTAGCAGAACCACAGATAACGGGTATAATTTTAAACTTCTGTGTACATTCTAATACACCACGAGCTATTTCATCATCTGTGAGTGATTGACCTTCAAGAACCTTATCAACCAGATTTTCATCAATGTCTGCTATGGTTTCCGCAAGAGAAGCCCTGTATTTTTTAGCTTGATCCATATATTCACTGGGAATATCTTTCATTTCTACCCCTGTTTTATCAGGTTTTGGATAGAGAGCTTTCATTAATACAAGATCAATAACACCTTTAAAATTTTCTCCTGAACCAATTGGTATTTCTATAGGAATAATGGGAGTATGAAAATGATTCTGTATTTTTTCTACGTTACCAAAGAAGTCAGCCTGTTCTTTATCCATCTTATTGACAAATACTATGCGAGGTACCTTATATTCATCTGCGTAATGCCATATCTTTCTTGTCCCCATTTGAATACCATCTACACTATCCACTATCACTACACTCCCTTCTGACACACGCAATGCAGCACGCACCTCTCCTGCAAAATCAGGTATTCCTGGAGTATCAATAATATTAATCTTTGTATCCATAAATTCAGTGAAGGTAAGGGAGTTGTGAACAGATATCTTATGTTTAATTTCCTCATCTTCAAAGTCTGATACAGTTGTTCCAGATTCTATTGTACCTAATTTATTAATAGCACCTGAAAAATAAAGTATATTTTCAGTAATAGTTGTCTTACCCGTACCACCATGACCAATAATACAAATATTTCTAATGTGATCCGTAGTATATTCTTTTATCATGACTCCCTCCTCATAATGATACATTGTTTAGACATCATAACATTTCAGTTATTTTTTAATTAGATGATAGAAAATGTAACGATTTTTTATCCGAGATGTCAATATTTTTTATTACAACATCCAATGACAATGTATTACAATTATTTAATCAAATGGACAATGGGAAAGAATAAATAAAATGCGACTTCTGATATCTTTTGCGTGGCTCCAAGACAATCTCCGGTAAACCCACCTATTTTTTTGTTGAATAGGTATGCTAAAATAAACCGAATAATAACCAAAGGAATCAGTAGAAGGAATACTCTGGTATCTTGAAATAAAACCATTGGGATAACACCGATAAGAAATACTATAAGAAACTGTATGGAAGAAATATTAAAGTTAACTAAATATGATTTACTTTGTGATGATCTGACATATTCGTATTGATATGGGATAGATATACTTATGGATCGGCTGATGGTATGGGCGCATATTATTATTAGTGGAACGAGTGAAGGATTAATATCTTCAAGAGATAAAAATTGTATACCTAAAACAGATATTAGCCCTATAACACCATAAGTTCCTATGTTGGAATCTTTCATAACAGAAAGGGCTTTTGCTTTGTTCTCAGCCCCAAGACTATCACAGAAATCAGCCAGTCCATCTTCATGGAGAGCGCCAGTAATTATAATTGAGGTTATCATAGAAAGGATTATAGACACCGTAAATGAAAACACTAATGTGGATAAAAAATATATCAGAGCAGAAAATCCGCCCACGATCAAGCCTATAATCGGGAAATATATTAAAATTCCCCTGAAATCATCTTCTGATATATTGATCCAACGGAAAATAGGCAGTCTAGTAAAAAAGATTATACTAGCAAGAAATGTTCTGATCTCACTTTTGAGCATTCTCACTAACCTGAGCTGATTCAAAAGATGCCATCTCATTTAGAAAACGAACAGCAGACTGAACAATCGGATATGCCACAGCGACTCCTGAACCTTCACCCAAACGCATTCCCAGGTTTAAAAGGGGTTTCACCTGAAGATAATCAAGGGCAAACTTATGCCCCCCCTCATCCGAACAATGGGAAAACAAACTATACTCTATCAATGTCTTATCCAAATGATATGCAGCTAGGAAGGCAGAAGTACAGATAAATCCATCAATTAGCAAAGTCATTTTAAGTTCGCCTGCTTTCAACATGGCTCCTACCATCATGGCTATTTCAAAACCACCAAAGGTTGACAAAATGGATATAGGATCATTTGGAATATCTTTATGAGTCTCAATAGCTGTTTTAAGTATCCCTAATTTATTCTTTACTCCTTGATCATCTAAACCAGTACCCCTTCCAACACATTGCTCAAGAGGCAGATTACAAATTTTATTTATTATTACAGCAGCTGAAGAAGTATTCGCAATACCCATTTCACCAAATCCCATTATATTACAACCACTTTTCTGGATATCCTGTACGATTTCCATCCCTCTCTGCATAGCTTTAAGGCAATCATCCGTTGTCATAGCCTTCTCTTTCAGGAAATTCCGAGTCCCCATTCCTATTTTAGCTTGTATAAAACGGTGATGATTGATCATATTATGGTTGAAATTGTGTTTCACTCCAGCATCAATAACTTTTAAATCTATTTGATGTTGATTGGAAAAAACATTAATCGCAGCTCCACCATTTAAAAAATTAAATACCATCTGATAAGTGACTTCCTGGGGGAAACAACTCACCCCCTCTTCTGCAATTCCGTGATCCCCAGCAAAAATTAATATGGATGGATTCTTTAAAAGAGGTTCCAGAGTATCTTGTATCTGAGCAATCTTAAGGGCAATTTCTTCCAGTCTACCAAGAGACCCTAGAGGTTTTGTTTTAGTATTAATTTTCCTCATGATCTCAGGAACTAAATCTTTTTTTAATGGCTGTATATTTGTTTTAATCATTGTTTTTATTTTCCTATTTATTTTATTTTCTGTACCAGACCAGCTATACAGAAATATACTTCCTCACAATATTCTCCTAATAACTGAGATACACGACCTGATATGTTTACAAATTCTCTAGATAATGGATTATCAGGTATTACTCCCAATCCAACCTCATTCAGAACAAATATCATGGATTGATTCAATTCCAAAACGTCTGCCATATGACGACATATTTCATCAGAGGTTTTACTGTGATAAAGCATATTATTAATCCAAAGAGTCAGACAATCAATTAAGCTAATATCTGTGCAATTTTTTAGTACAGACAAGAGATCCAGAGGTTCCTCAATTAAAATAAACTGATCCTGACGACGATTTTTATGGACTTCTATTCTCATTCTCATTTCCTCATCTATAATCTCAGATGTGGCAATGTAAAATGGTTTATGAGTCTTCATCTCCAGAGCCTTATTCTCTGCTAATCTTGATTTACCGCTTTTGATACCACCTATATATGCAATTTTATGGGCAGACATTGGATATATCTATATTAATTATTAAAATCATTAAAGTCATCTGCACAAAGATACTACAAATCATAGAATAGGCAATTAAAATGAAATTAATTTCCATATGAGTGGGTTATTTCTTTATAAATAATCAAACAAGTTATGCTCAATTTATATCATATTTGTAAATTAAGTCACATCGATCAAATGCTACAGGAAAAAAATCCTTTCTAGTCCTATATGACAATCACAGCTAACATCGTATTCATTTAAATACAATCATATATAATATAAATTGAAAACCGACCTATCTTAGGAGTATCGGAATTAAAATTTTTGATTCCGATGTTGATTGGGTAGTATCCTTTTGGGTAGAATAGAATATATTATTATAATATCCTTCCTGTTTAAACGTTTAT
>DKAT01000016.1 GCA_002450905.1 Spirochaetia bacterium UBA6919 | reverse complement strand
GCCTTAGCTTTCTCAGCCTTGGGAAGAGTTACTGTCAACACACCATTGTCAATATGACCTTTAATCTTATCCCGATCAATGTTATTGCCTATTCTAAAAGATCTCTTGTAGCTGTATGGTTCAAACTCCTGATATACCACTTCCTCTTTTGAAAGGCTTGTAGATCCTAGAAGCGTCATGAGATTTTCTTCAATCATGATCTCAAGGTTATCTTTATTGACACCTGGCATATCAGCCTTTAGGATATAGCTTTCGTCGGTTTCATAAGTGTCGACATTAGGTATAGTATATTGTTCATATTCATTTAATTGTTTCTTTTCTAATTCCTTGCTCATATTATCCTCCTTATAATTAATTTACTTTGATCTTAATGGGTTTTGCAGCTTCAGCTTTCTTTAAATCAATATTGAGAACACCATCTTTATACGATGCTTTGATGGATTTATGATCGATAGAAGTTTTTATTTTAAGTTGTTTGTTAAAACCTCCAAAGGATCGTTCGTTTCTAAGATAGTGATACTTATCTTCTCTGTCACTCTTTTTTTCCCCAGTTATACTTAAGATCCCGTTTTAATATGTGATGTTCACTTCTTTTGGATCTATCCCTGGAAGAAGAGCTTCAATGTGATATTCATTCTCTTTCTCGTGTACATTAACCAATGGGTAATCTGTACCCCGATTATAGCTATCAGAGTAGCCATTAAAAAGAGTATCAAAATTTCTTCATAAAAGATGTGTAGAAAAAAGAATAAAATACAAAAACGTGTTTTAACTGTTAAAATAGATCTAATGATTCATTATGATACAATTAAGTGATGTATAAGACGTGAATAAATTATTAACAATTTTAAGACTGTAATAGCACCAAAATGTGTACGGTAAATCAAACAATTTGTTGTCGAATTGTCAATTTACATTTTTAATCTCAGGAAAACCTATACTCAATTTTTGATTAAATATTCTTCTCAAGAATATATACTTTCTGCTGCATACCTTTGATGGAGCTAAACCTGGATCCTTCATCCGTGCTGAGATCATCGCTGTCCTTCAGATTTATCGAAAAATGATCCTGATAAAGTTCATTAACCTCTTGTTCAGGAATACTAAACGGGGGACCATCCATTAATGATTGATCATAATCATAAACAATCAGAAAATATTTACCACCAGGTTTGAGCGACTGAGTTATCAATTCAGAATAATTTTTTCTTTTAATCCTTGGTAACGCCACCAGGGATGCTCTGTCATAAATAAAATCATAAAACTCTCTGTCTTGTAATAAAAAGATATCCCCACATTGGATAATAATGTTTTGATAAGAATAGGTTATAAAATCTTTATTATTAGTTATCTGATAACTTGAAAGATTGTTTTCAGAAAAGAAGGATTCAACAGCCTGTTCTGATATTTCTATCCCGTGAACTTGAAGACCGATATCGTTAAGCCATAATATATCTAAGGATTTTCCACACAAGGGAACAAGAACAGATTGGCCCTTTTGGGGATTTAATTTAGGGAAATGTTCTATTAACTTATCATGAAAATCCATTTCATGGAAACCTATTTTCCCCTCAATCCATCGGTCTTTCCAATATTGATTGTCCATATATTTTATTCCTTTTGATTTTAATTTGCAGTAAATCTACTTTAATTTTTTTGGTAACAGAAATTATTCTAGAAATAAATCAAATAGATAAATGATCCCTTTTCTCGTCATATTCCTTTCATTCTGGTCATAATCCCATTTTTCAATCTATACATCCTTCCCACCATTCGGTCACACCGATAGAAATTCTTGATAGAATTATCTATAAAATTATAAATATCCTTAATAATTACATACAAAGATTTTTTTGGGTTGATTCATCAAGGACACAACGGACTCAGGGCATAATAACTTATCATCTTTACAAGTTAATTCCGTTTGAATCGCCAGAAATCCCTCGTCCGAATGGGTCCCTATTAAACCGATATGATTATTTTTTTTCTCTGAAGGCATAATATGGCTAAATTCTTTTGTATTTTTGATCAGTGAAATATCAGATATTTTTGTACCATAATGAGGCCCCCCATCAAAGGGGTCTATCATATTAAGATATTTAAATCCTATTTTCTTTAACAGGTGTTCTACAGGTTTCGTTTGCTGGTTTATCTTCCCAATGGCTTGTCGGGCTTCAGTATTTAATAGGGCCGTATAAATATATCCTTCTGGGAATAGAGAAATGATAAATTCTTTATTTTTTCTGCTCAGATTATCTGCTTCTTCGTAGGTTAGATTGGTGAATTTACGTCCCAGAGCTTCCCAAAAAGGACTCTCTCCTGTGGGAGTCAAAGGGGGCTGGAGTTCTGCCAATATTCTATCTCTAAAATGAGTTGGATGCATCGCTATATAAAGAAATCTTACAAAGGAAAGCTGTTTTCCCAGTTTCTCCCTACTATTCCTATAATCTGGGTGAAGCACAAGCCCGCCTATCTCTGTGGGACCATTGGTATCATATCCATATTCAAGAATTTCGTGGATAAATCCAATGTGAAGAGATTTACTGTGTTTCTTTATTTTTTTGACTCTGAAAAATTGATGAGGGGATTCCGGGGTTCCGTGCTGAGCAACGATCATGGAGGTGCCAATGATTTTATTTTTTTCTGTATCCACCAAAACAAATATATATTCACCATTCAAAGGATTTTTTAACTTACCGGAAAATGATTGGATTGATAGATTTATTTTCTCATCAAGAAGAGATTTATCGTGGGGCAAATTATAGAAATATACTTTGGATGAGAGTTTTAAAACCTCTGCGAGATTATATAATTCATGGAGATCAGATTTCTGGACTTCGCGTATAATAAACATATCATATTACGGGATTTCACTTAAGCAAAATACTTCAATAACCCTTTCATAAAATAATACAGCCTTTTCGATGTGATCTATGTAATTATATTCATTGGGCTTATGGATATTACCCATGGCAATCCCTGGTCCGAATATAACAGATTGAGCACCCCATTTTTCATATAAAGCGGCTTCTGTGGATGCAGGTTTTGTTTCAATTTGGGCTGGGATAGCCATTTCATTCAATATTTTTAAGGATGTTTGGATGAGAAATCCATTTCTGTCTGTATACATCGCGGGTTGATCCCTTTCTAATATTGCTTCACCCTGGATTTGGGACAATGATTGTTGGATTTCTTTTAAAATTGGATTAAAATCTCTTTTGGGGAGCATACGAAATGCCATTCTCATAACGAGTTTTTCTTGTTCTATCCGAATTGTTCCAATATTTAGGACAGAATAGGGTGGGTTATAGTCTGAATCCAGATCATTTTTCAAGTTTTGTTCAATGTTGTCCAAAATTTTAAAGATCTGGAGGATTTTATTTCTATTAGGAGTTGTGGGATAAGAGGATAATTTCATCGTAAGATCTATAGGAACCATATTGACAGCGGAACCCCCTGATATCTCAACGATTTCTAAGTCTTCAGGAAGGGATTTTAAATGAGTTATGCCCTCAATAAATGCACTTTTCCCAAGATGGGGAGTACTTCCATGGGCTGATTCACCAGTAAATTCGAGTGATTTTGAAGGTTGAATATTATTATATGAATGAAAGGGTGTATCAATCCGGATAACAATCATTCCCTTATGGGCATAGACAAGATTCAGTGCCGTGGGTTCTCCGACAAAAGTATATTTTGGTTTAACATATCCGGAATTAAGAAAATATTCACAACCTATAAGACCCATCTCTTCCCCAAAAGTGCCTACAAACGTCAGTGGATTGGTGAACTTTTCATTTTTGTATTTTGAAAGGGCTTTTAATTTACACAGGTAATCAATTTTAGTATCCGCACTACCAAGTCCATAGATTTTATTCTCAATGATTTTGGGCTCAAATGGTTTTCCATCCAGCATTGTCCATTTCATTGGATCCCCAGGTGAGACAGTATCTAGGTGGGTATTGAATAGAATTTCTTTGGATGATTTTCCATTAATCCGAGTGATGATGTTTTGTTGCGGGATACCACGATGGGTTGTGCTCTGGATTTCTATGGGAAGATTTATAGCTTGGAGCAATTTGCTGACATATTGGACTATTTCTATATTACCCGTTTGGGAGACAGAATTTATTTTTAAGATATTGAGTGCTTCTTGTATGATATCCATTTTTTTATAATGTGTAATTTATTTTAATTTAATCGTCAAATGCTTGTGAAATATCTATCTTTATGTAGTAATTTATTTTTTAAGAATATAAGAAACTTTCTATATAACATGTCTGGAGTATAGTTCATGGGATTAATCCATTTTCATAAAGTATTGATATTTACCGGGATATTATTTTCCATCTATATGTCCTATTGGGGTATCACATCCTATATCAAAGTTGCTAATAATATTAATTTAGTGATATCTGTAGTCAGTACGATCTTTTCAATAGGTTTAATAGGTTATTTTTATTTTCTTATCCGATATTATGGAAAAAATCCCAAGTAAATATATTATACCCTAAACTATTTTATAAAATGATTATAGATATCATTTGATGTTATTAAAACGGCCAGCGAAATTACGATAAAAACACCCACAATCTGGATTCGCTGAATCATTTTCAAGCTAAGAGGTTTTCGTCTGATCATTTCAAAAAGAGTTATGACAACATGGCCTCCATCTACTGCTGGTATTGGCAATAAGTTAAATACTCCTAATAAGATACTTAACATCGCAATAAAAGAAAAGTAGGGTCCAAATCCCGCGGCACCTGATTTACCCAGCATATCAAAAATACCGATTGGTCCTTTGACATTTTCCTGTAGGGTTTCTGGTTTAACCTGTGTGAATATTTTAAACTGGACAATAGCCAAATATAACATGAAATATGCCTTTTCGACACCCCTTGGAATAGCTTCAAAAACAGAGTAATTCTTTTCTTGTATTTGATTTAAAATGCCAGGGAGGTGTTGTTCACTTACCTGAATACCTATAATTTTGTATTTATTTATTTTATTTGATTTTGCAATCTTCCTTTCAATTAAACTTGGGGTTATGTTAATCATTTTTTTGGGTAGATCTTTCGTCAATGTGCCTTTTGAATCTTTATAGGTAATGGAAAATTTATCTTTTGAGGAGCTAATCAATGCATTGAGTTGACTTACATCCGAGATTTTTTTACCGTCTATAGCAATAATTTTTTTAACATCCTCTTTGAGTGGGAGTATAGTGATTTGATATTCTTTTTGATCAGGATTTTTGTTTAATTCATATATTAATTGAGAATTTGACGTAATAGCCTGATTATCAACTGCGAGGATTAGATTTCCTTTTTTAATACCAGCCTTGAATGCAGGGGTTTCAACCTTCTCAACACCCTTTTGAACTGTCATCTTTTCCTTGACTTTTAAAACACGTACAAGGGATGGAAGTTTAAAACCATTATCCCTACTAATTCGCTTATCAATATCATAATTATAGGAAACATCAACTGATTTTCCGTTTCTTTCCACGGTTAGTACTTGGTTATCCTTATGAATACCATATATGAGAGACTCATTTAATTCATTCCAGTTATGGATTTCTTTTCCATCAACCTTTTTAATGATATCACCATTTTGTAAATTGAGCTTTTTTTGGGAAATTGGATCAACTATGATTTGTGAGTTTGGAACAATAGATTCATTAAAAAAATAAGTTATACCAACAAATAAGATGAAGCCAAGGACGATATTAAAAAATGGGCCTGCCAGAACAGCTAATAGACGTGCCCATGCAGGTCTTTTGTAGAATTCATCAGGGTCTCCCTTTGAATCTGCAGTGCCAAAGTCTTCCTGACCTTTCATTTTGCAATATCCACCAAATGGAATCCAGCCTAATCGCCACTCTATACCTTTCCAGTTGAACTTATATAAGGCTCTTCCAAAGAAGATCGAGAAGGCTTCAACACCAATGCCACTCCATCTTGCCACTAACAAGTGTCCCAGTTCATGAACTATGACCAGGAATGCTAGTCCAGGGATAGCATAGATTAAAATATTTAATACAGTATCTAACATTGTATCCTCTTTAATTATTATAATGATTTATTTTTAATCAAATGATTTGAATATTCTCTTGCCCAGTTATCAGCTTCGAATATATCTTTTATACCAAAATTATTTATATTTTTATGCGTAGATATTGTTTTTTCTATCAGTTTAACAATATCCAAATAAGCTATTTTATTATCGAGAAACATTTGTACAGCAATTTCATTACTTGCATTTAAAACAGCAGGTAAAGTACCCCCTGATTTTCCTGTTTCATAAGCGATTTTAAGGAGTGGGAACTTGTCATAATCTGGCTTCTCAAAGGATAAGGATCCTATTTCCCATAAACTCATTTTGTGATAATTATTTTCTATAATATCGGGATATGTCATGGCATTCTGAATAGGGAATTTCATATCCGTAGGACCCAACTGTGCGTATGTTTCTCCATCAACCGTTTCTATCATTGAATGGATAATGGATTCCTTATGAATGATCACTTCTATATCCTGAAAATCAAAGTCAAACAGATGATGTGCTTCAATGACCTCGAATCCCTTGTTCATTAATGTGGAACTATCAATAGTGATTTTTTTTCCCATTTTCCAGGTTGGATGATCCAGTGCCTGTGCCAGGGTAATATTCTTAAATTCCTCTTTATTTAATGATCTAAAAGGACCTCCCGATGCTGTTAAAATTAATTTCTTAACCTCCTGACGTTTCATGTTCCTTAATAATAACAAAAGGGCACTGTGCTCGCTATCGATAGGGATTATATTAACATTATTTTCTCTTGCCATGTTCAGGACGATTTCCCCGCCAACCACAATGGTTTCTTTATTGGCTATGGCAATATCTTTTTTATGTTTAATTCCCTCGATCGTTGGTTTTAAGCCTGAGAACCCTACGAGTGCATTAATGATGAGATTAATATTAGTATCCCGGACTAATTCTAATAATCCCTCTTCACCATATAACACTTCAGTATGGGATTTCAATGACATTTTCTTAAATTCATTATAAGCATCGATATTGCTGATGACTGCTTTCTTTGGCTGGAACTCATTGATCTGGTTATAAAAATCATTTATGTTGGAATGAGTGCTGATGGATTCCAGGTGGAAGTGATTGGGGTGATTTCGGATAACTTCCAAAGTATTTTTACCGATGGATCCGGTTGATCCTAAGATTGCGATGGATTTCAAAATACCCCCATGATGGACTCTAGGATAAATATATAATAATTTTAGCAAATGACAACGATTAAAAGTGCAATTCCTTCTAAAATAATGATATTTTCAATCAAATATTTAAAACTTTCATATTACGTGAATAGACAATTTCTTTTGACAAAAATTAATTTTTATTATAATTTATAAAAGTTTTTATGTAATATTATATACGAGGTACAGAATTCATTTTATCATCTAAAGTATTGGTGAATAGTATTACGAGAATAATAAAATGAAAAAATTTTATAGAAGAAAGGAATTCTGATGTTCGTGACATCAGACTAAATTAAGGTGGATCATAAAAGGTTTTGTTGTTAAATGAATATTATGATTAAAGCTGAAACATTGTGGACTAAGGTCAAGAATTTTCTGTTAAATTATTCTGGTTCTTTAACAGAAATATTCATTTTAGATATTCCTTTATCTGATATTAGAAATACATTAGAAGTTTTTAAGACTTATGTAAAAGACATCCATATAGTTGTTATTAATAATCTTCAATTAGATGAACCAGCAAAACTTAATGATTCTATATTTGAAATTATTGAAAGAAAAACTGAAAATGATACTATGCATAAATTGATTGGTAAATATTTTACAGAGTGTTTTCTACAATGTTATATTTTAGTAAATGGAGAATTGCAAACTTTTGATATAGAGTTAGTATTTGCTAATGATATGTCTTTTCCCAAAAAAGAAAGTGAAAAAAATAATTTTCAAACTTTTGTTGAATTTTTGAACTTAACCTATAACCTAAAGAATAACAATACATTTGTAAAATGCATTCTTTCTGATGAACACAATGGAGATCCTCGTGAGCTTTTATCTGATGAAGACTTATACGTTCTTTTGTAAAATTATAAAAGGTTTTTATCCCATTGTAAAGTGGATTTTTTAGTTGTTGTGTAGTTCGACTCCACTCAATGACAGAATTAGGTTGAACATGTGGGTATCGTCCCCAGAGATATTTAGACCAAAAGAGGCGAGAATATATATTCTTGCTTGCGGTGGTTGGATGTTTATGCAAGGCTAAAGCCTCGCCCTACGGTGTTGCGGATCATTTCGTCTGAACTTAATGATCGAATTAGGGTGATGGGGCTGTAAGGTGTTCAATAGATTTTCCCATACT
>DKAT01000062.1 GCA_002450905.1 Spirochaetia bacterium UBA6919 | reverse complement strand
CACAAAAACGGTAAAACTTATAAAACCCTTTTCTATAAAGGCATTTAAGAAGAAAATTGCAGAAATGAGTCTGGGTAAAGATTTAAGTATTATTTGGGCATATTAAAATCAGTTAATTCTTTAATTTTAATAGAAAATACGGCTCCATCTTCCCTGTCAATGACATTTCTAACAATTTATTATCTGAAATCCTTTTCAGAAGAAAAAATCATAAAATTTACCGGATTGGTGAACATTTCTTCAATCAATAATAATATTTTTTTATACGTGCAACAAGTTCATTTTTTGCCTCATCAATATTATTATCTTTTATATATCCTTGTGATACAAATAACGCCTCGTTTTTATAAGAAGATGTTAATAAATTCTTGTGCGATATATTTTTAAGCAATCCATTAGTATCTTTACTTCCTCCACTAAATTTTCTATATAATGATTTACTCCATAAAGGAAAACTTGCAAAAACATTATAAAAAAACGCCCAAAAAATTATCTTAGTGCCTATTAAATTATATTTCTTCAGCATATTATAAAGTTTAATTTTATTTCTAATAAAATTGGCATACGATTGTAAGATGTATTATAAAATGATATGTGTGTATCAAAATACGACAGATCTGGCAGAAAATGACACACATAATTGTAAAACCCCCTTTTTCAAGGGGGTGATTTATGGGAAGGGTTTTTATTAGGGTAAATTTAATCTATCTTAGGAGGAGTAATTTAAGATAGCTTAAGCTGCCATAAATGCTTTGAGATTCTGATTAATGAAAGGTTGTTTTAATTTTTTTATGGCGCGTTTTTCAATTTGTCGAATACGTTCTTTTGTAACATTAAACTTTCGTCCGATTTCGCTGAGAGATAGGGCTTCCTTCCCATTTAAACCGAATCGGTAGTTAATAATTGTCTGTTCTTTTTCCGAAAGGGTTTTTAGGGTAGTGTTAATACTATCTTTCAAGTGTTTTTCAAGCATTTCTTCTTCAGGTAATTTTGTTTTTGTGTCTAGTAGGACATCTTCAAGATATATAGTTTTTTTATCACTTTTCTCATTGTTTATTGGGGCATCAATGGATACATATTTTTTTGTAGCCCGCATAATGGCATCAACTTCATTTTCTTTCATTTCAAGACGATCAGCAATATCTGAATGGCTGAGTGGTTCATTTTGATCATCAAAGTCATTTTCGTTGATAAGTGTTTTAATTTTAAAATGTTGTAATGCACGATTCATTGGAAGTCTTATTAATCCAACCTGTTCAGCAAAGGCTTTGGCGATATATTGTCTGATCCACCAAACAGCATAGGAGATAAATCGATATCCTTTTGTGTAATCAAACTTGTCACAAGCGAGGATAAGCCCCATATTTCCTTCATTGATCAGATCAAGAAAAGGGACACCTTTATTTATATAATGTTTTGCAATACTCACAACGAAGCGGAGATTGGCTGCGATTAATTTATTTCTTGCCTCTAAATCGCCTTTAGCCATGCGTTTTGCAAGTGAGTCTTCTTCTTCTTTTGTAAGGATGTTAATTTTGTCAATTTCATGGATATAAGTTTTGAGTGAATTTTCATCAAATGCTTGTTCCCAATTTTTAGGATTGTTATTTTTTAATTTATCTTTTTTCATGTAGTACCCCCTGCCGGTTTAAGCAAACAGTCATATGAAATATTATAAGCAATAAACATGCCATGAAGGTATTTTAATTAAGAAACCCTAGTCATTAGTGATATTTATAATATATTAAGTTATTTATGATATTTTATAAGGATAAAAAAAGAGGTTTAAATAGACCTATTTAGTCCATATTAATCATAAGATTTTGTGTCATTATTGCTCAATTTTGCTACACTTTTTTAAAAAAAGTGTCATAATGACGCTAAAATATTAAAAAGTTTTACAAAGTGTGTAATTTTTGCCTAATGAAATGATCGCAGAGAACAAGTGCCATCATATTTTCAATAACAGGTACTATTCTTGGGACAATACAGGGATCATGTCGTCCTTTGGTGGATATTATTGTCTCATTTCCATGGATATCAGTAGTTTTTTGGGGTCTTGAAAGGGATGGAGTTGGTTTCACAGCAACGCGGACGATGATTGGCATCCCTGTTGAAATTCCCCCGAGAATCCCTCCTGCGTGATTTGTTTCTGTTTTAATTATTCCATCTTGATTTATAAATGGGTCATTGGACTGATCTCCTGTCATTGAGGATAATAAAAATCCATCCCCTATTTCAACCCCTTTTACAGCACCAATACTCATAAGTCCCTTCGCAATATCTGCATCCAGTTTATCGAAAATCGGCTCACCAAGTCCATGGGGGACATTATACGAAACAACTTCAACGATACCACCAATGGAATTCTGCTCTTTCTTAACTTTTAATATTAATTCCTCCATTAATTGAGCTTTGAAAGGATCTGGGCAGCGTACTGGATTATTTTCTATTTCTTTGAGATTAATATTTTCAGCCATGAGAGGACCTATCGACTTTGTATAGGCGAATACTTGAATACCATATTTTGATAAAACTTTTTTGGCAACAGCTCCTGAAGCGACTCTTGCAACGGTTTCCCGACCTGAAGACCGCCCGCCCCCTCTATAATCTCGTATACCGTATTTCATTAAATAGGAGAAGTCTGCGTGACCTGGACGAAAAAGATTTTTAATATCATCATAATTTTTTGATCTGTGATCCTCATTCATAACGATCATCGAAATGGGGGTACCTGTTGTTTGTCCTTCAAAAACACCCGAGAGGATTTCCACTTTATCTCCTTCCTTTCTGGATGTGGTGATTCTACTTTGACCGGGTTTTCTTTTATCTAATTCAACTTGGATATCTTCTTCTGATAAGGGAATTTTAGGGGGGCATCCATCAATAACCACCCCAATAGCTTTACCATGAGATTCTCCCCATGTTGTTATCCTGAATGAATGACCAAAACTGCTACTCATATATTTTATATTGTCCTGTGAAAAAATATTTTATTAAAAGGCTTAATTATTTTTTCTTATCCACTGACCCTTGTCATTTTTAACATGGACCTTACCAAAGTTCATAGAGATATTTTTAAGGGCTGATGGGACCTGTTTATTCAGATATTCTTTCGCCTTGTCAGAGGGTTGGATAAAATACCACTTGGAGCCATTATCAAAGGACAGGGCGATCATATCACTGATGACCATAACATTAACATGATCTTTAAAGAAATAGAGGAATGTCTGATCCAGTTCATAAAATGTTTGAATATCAATGGATGCAAGGATTTTTGTGGAATTGGGTTCCTTGATCACCTTGTATTTGGACATGAGGATTTTAAAGTTCTTATGGTTTGAAAGGTATTTTATAAGGGTGCTGATGGCATTTTCACGACCCTTCAAGTAATTGATGATATCGGGTGTCATAAAATTAGCCACTTTATCGAATTGCTTTTTTTCAAGGGCGGTAGAGTATTTTTTAAAGCTTTCAAAAAGATTTTTTTCTGTATCAGGGAGGGATGTCTGGTTTAATACAGCACTAATTTCCTGATATTTTTCCTTTTCAATATAGGGTGTATTATTCTCTTTACTAAAATAACCATTTTTAACTATAACGTAAACAACGATAACTGCGATAATCGAAATTCCAAGTATGTATATTTTTTTGTTGTCCTGCATTGTGATATCCAAATAATTTTTTATTGATGAATAATATAATAATTTTTTTATACATGAGATAATTATTTATTTCTTTTTAAATTAATTTATCGGGATGAAGGATTTGATTCTGTATACTTAACTGAAAGTAATTTCATTTTGATAAGATATCCTGAATCAATTAAATATACAGATAAATAAGTTATTTTTTTAAATGGACTTTAGATGATAGTTTAAAGTTCCAGGCAAGGGGTTTTTTTGAAAATTCCTTTTGCAGATCAACAGAAATGTTAAATTTACCACCCTCTTTCAATTCTATTTGGATATTTTTAACGACTTCTTGTAATTGTTTTGCCTGTACATTGTAATTATCATTGGCTGTTTTTTTACCCATTCCATTGACATAGAAATTGGCAACTCTTAGATTCTTGTAATGAAATTTTTGTGCGGGATTCTTCAAACTTAAATCTAGAGATGCATAAGGTATCCAGTCCGGCCATAAACTCTTATTGGGGCTTGGCTTATCTTTTTTAACTTTCCATGCTCCATGTCCTTTTTTTAATTCAGTTCTGTCCTGATCCGTTATTTTAAAGGGAAATACGAAAATGGATATTCGTTTACCCTTCTCATCATAGAGGACATATCCTGTCTGGATATAGAATTTTCTACTACCATGGGATATATATCCTATACTATCTGCAGGTTTTACGGTTTCAACAGGTTTTGTTTCCTGAACTGGTTTAGGTTCTGGACTTTTTTTCATTTCTTTTTTTGAGCCACACATCATCATCGTATAGCTCATCATTAGAATAAAGGTAATTTTTAAAATCTTCATAGATTTATCTCCTTATAATATGGGTTAGATGATATTATAATAATAACTTTTAAAAAAGACAAATATATATCGTTCTTTCAATTATAAGAGAGAATTAGAAGGATTACCAAAGTATTACACGATTGAGAAAAAATGGGGGTTAAATTACAAATAGTCAAATACTACAACTTATAATAGAAATTATGTAATAATCGGACAGTATTATGTATCTACTGGATAAATGATAGCTACTCTAAGGTCACATCCACTGAAAACAATTATAAAAAGATTTCAAAGGCGGGGAATAAATTAAAAGCACTCTTCAAACTTGATAGCACTGGCTTTGATCTGGAAATTATCTTTCTCACTGAGCTTTTTCAAGACCTTTTCGTTGATACGATTCTTTGGAACCTGACTTCCACAATAAGGGCATAAGTAGAGCGGGTAGTTTAATACACTGACAAACCGTTCTTCTTCAACAAGAAAATCTATACGCCACTTCTTCTCTAACATCTTTGTATTACAAATATTACATTTCATAGCGAACCTTTATACAATCTAATTTAGAAAACACTTAGATTTAAAGATACTAACTCTCGTTGAAACGTCAATTATTTTTCCCGGATTATCATAAAAAATGAGAGGATTATTGATATATTCCAATAGATATTATTATAAGACATTTAAATGCAATAGGATACCCTTGATAAACTATTTATCCTTTAAAAAAATCTTTTAATCAATACAAATTATACATAAATTCAAAGAAAAGTATTTTTTTTTTTAATATTTGATAATAAACTTTCGTTAAATATATTGTAAAAATATATGGAATAAAATTATATTCTGTTATTCTTACTAAGAATACTTCAAAGTGAAATTGAGATTTGTAATTAATATTTCTCAAGGAATTTGATCCAATAAGATATTTCTGTTGAAAGAGGTGGACTCATGTTTAAGAAACTCATTTTAATGTTAATAGTATTAAATATCTATGCCTTGGCCTATTCAAAAGGTTCTTCCGGTATAAAATATTATCAAAACTATTCTATGGCAGACGGGAAGTTCTCCTCAGAAATTAAATATACCCAATTAAAAGATCAGGACAAATATTTCAAGGTATTCTACTCAGTAACTAACGAAATCATAAAGGCATATAAATACGAGAGAGGTATTTTTACCCTGTATATCCTGTTTGGTGACAAGGCAAATATGGCATATTATCTCTCTTACATTTATTCTAATAACAAAATATCCCGTATAGAGATGTTCAATAGAGATCAAGCACTATTAAATTACCAAAAGAATTATTACAATCCAGAAAATGGGCATCTTGATAAGATCATTTTCTATAATTCACAAAGAAAAGAAATCGGAGAAAGACATTATTTCTATGATTTGAAGGGCAAAGTTATTAAATTACAAGTTATCATGACGGGAAAACTCCTATATGAGAGAATATTTCAATATGATAAGCAGGGACAATTGATTTATACAACTCGTCCTGATTATATCACTCAATTCGATCATGATAATCCTGATCATATCATCTGGGTCTATCTGGAAATCCTTGGCTACCCGGAGAAAAGCACATATATCCTGAAGAAATATGGTATTAATTCACACGATAAAGTAGAAAAGTACTTTAAACACCTTGCTGATCTTTCGGTTAAAAGAGGTTTTAATGAGCGACTCATGGCTCTCAGAGAAACTCGAAATAAATTATATACCCAGGATATCATCAAATCAGCACCTGATACTTCGAAAGAAGAAATTACCAAAGAAACTACAAAGAATACCATCGATAAACCGGTCAATCATTGGGTCGATAAAAGAAAGACCACCAAAGCCATGGAGATTTACCCTGTGGTCAAACCATTCGACTCAGAAGAAAGGATACTCCCCTATGTAAAAAAGGATTTTATCCTTCAATTAGACTATATTACTGATAGTATCGAAGAAGTAGTTAAAAATTATAATAAGTTAATGAAAGGTGAAACGAATCAATACCACAAATCTCTGACGGAGTTTACAAAGAGAATGAAAAGTTTCCAGAAGATGATGAATAGAACAAAGTTTAATGAGTCGTTTAAATCAGTGTTTGAGTACTATGCCTCATCTTATCCGCAAAACCTGAAAGAATTCATCAGGGCCACCCAGGAAGCAGGGGAGCTTTTCCGTCATAAAAAACCCAAACTAGAAAAGAAGGATGCCGATGATATCCATAAAATTAATAAGAAGATAAATGCTTTCATCAATGCACACAACGAAATGGTCAGATTGATCAATGAAGAATAATCATGATGAAATATAAAAAGCTTTTATGGTGGTTAGTTTGTATCCTATCGTTATCAATTTCCCTCTGGTCAATAAGATTCATCGTCTACTTATCTACCGGATACCCTGAAATCAATGGTATTGCCGATAAATACACCGGAGGATTCCTCAGTCATTTTAAAATTCTCTTCGATGATCATAAATCATGGTTTCTCACCCATGTCATTGGGGGGCTCCTTGCATTGGGTATAGGTCCCTTTCAGTTTTCACGTCAAATCCGTATCAAAAAACCTATGATACACAAAGGATTAGGCTTTATTTATATCTCATCAGTCCTGGCTGGAGGTATTGGTGGGGTAATGGTTGGATTTCATGCCTTTGGTGATCTTGCACGTGTGGGATTTATAACTTTGGCTGTTCTATGGCTCACCACATTGTATTTCTCTGTCTATAGTTTAATCAAAAAAGATTTTGTACAACACGAAAACTGGATGTTCTTAAACTTCGCCTTAACCTTTGCTTCGGTGACCCTCCGTCTTGAGCTGGGGATTCTCATGGGGATAGGTCTCAGTGCTTATACAGCATATCAGATCGTCTCATGGCTATGCTGGATACCCAATCTAATAATCGCTATACAACTCAAGGGACTATCATTTAATTTTCAGAAAAGATATGCCGTATCCTGATCACTTTGTTTAATAAATCATTATCTCAACCATGTGAACAGATTGATCAGAAATATTTATAAAAAAAATCTATCATCAAAATAAGTTCATTAACAAATTGTAACAAATTATCAAACACCTCTTTCATGGGAAAAATATGGGAGAAGTATGGGAAAAAAATATGGATGTTTGAATCCAGCGAAGGACATGGATGTCAGAGAGCAGGGAAAACCTATACACTACTTACAGTCAATTAATCATAGAATCTGTCAAAATTTCTAAATACTTTTTTTATAAAATTGAAATCAAAGTATCTAAATTGTCATGGTGAGGTTTCAGCTTAACATGTATACCAATATTCTTCAATAATTAAAGTTATAAACTTCAAAACGGTTGGTGAGCTAAGCCGAACCATCCGTTGATTAGTTCAATATTAAAATGATAATGGGTATAGATCATTTTATTTTGTTAGTTGAATTAAACTCAATATTAAAATTAACTTTTAACTGATACAGTTAATATTCTAACTCATTTTCATCAATTTCACCTTCATCCATTTGATACATTTCTTCGGCTATATCAGAAAAAACCTTTTTTAATTCTTTTAAATTTACATCCCCAATTTTTTTTCTACCTGTCTGTACAAAGTATGAATTATCACCATTTATAATAATTTCAATTTCATGATCCTCCGATTTTGCTTTTAAGGTTGACCTGTCAAGAATATCTATTTCTGTAAAATACAATACCTGTAATGCATCTTTGAGTTCAAATATATTCATATTTTATAACATCAATCATTTTTCTTATTTATTTAAGAGCCGTTCTATACTAAAACTCTTTAAAATAAAGTAGAATAATCAACACTGTCATGGTGAGGCTCTCGAACCATGGCACAAAGGATTTCAGATATTAAAGATTATCAGTATATCAATTCAAAATAATCTATATCGCATTTTTGTCAAGTATTTTTTCATTTAGTATTATTAACTTTACAAAAGAAACTGTTGAAATCCTGAAAATATATAATTCTGGCGATGGGAGAGTACTTCTGATTCAATTCTCTCAGTCCATAAAAAGTTTTTAGATATGCCATCAGGTCAAGGATGTGCTTGGGTTGCCATTGTATTCTAAATCTCTTTGGAATCTCCATACCCAGATTGGGGGGCATAACAGTTTCTGGATTATACCATCGGGCATCCGCGATCATTTGATATAAGAACGCATCACCGTCTTTTTTCCATTTAGCTACCATAGAAGCACTAATAGCAGGTCCAACATCCCCACCACCACGGATCCCTTTCCCTCTATGACAGGCGGCACAATTTCCCGCAGGGAGATTTTTTCAACATTTGGATGATTAAAGGATCGATCTTTCACAAATACCACAAGGTTAGTTATAATGGTGAAATCCATCTCTCAAATTACATTTAATTTCTTTTCAATAGCAAGACTTCAATTAAACTAAAAAATATAACTATAAATATTAAACCTACAGAAATTATAATTTGATAAATATATATTTTAAATTCCTTTGAAAAATATTCATGCCCTAGTTTTTTTTGTTTAAATGATAAAATATCATTGATATAGTGGCAGTCAGAGTATTTATGAAAATTAGTGGTGTACCTAATAAAAAAAATACATTCCTTGCCAATGATGTCTGCTGTAAGGCGGAATTATGCCAATAACTAATGTTATAAATGCTATTAAATTAGAAATAGTTAATAAAATTAGATGGACTATAATCAAATACTTACAAATATCTGTTTTTTTATTATAGCATTTCTATATTTAAATAATTATTTATTCATAGTTTAACTGCTGAAAACCGATGTAGAAGTCCCCCCAACTGCATATAGAATCTTATCGTCAGTATGAGAACTCTATCTAAACCACTCTTACTGTTATCATGGTTAAATTTCATTGTTTGGTATTCTAAGGTTAATTTCTAGTATGTAATAAATTACATCGTTTTCTTGCTCTCACCCATATCAGGAGGGAGGTGGGATTTTAGACGTAATTCTAATGTCCAGCTGGAATTTCCATCCTGAATGCCAAGAATCCCTTCGATAATCAAATTATATAACATCTCCTTGTGATTAATGATAGCCCGAACACGATTTCTTAAGATCTCCTCAACTACATCCGAATCCGTGTCATCGACAATTAATTGAATGGCTTCTTTTAAAAATGGATCATTGATTTTAAGAAGTGCTTCTTCCAGAGATAATAATCCTCTCTCGTTAGCAAATTTACCAAGGATCGTCAGGGTCTCAATCAACTGGTGGGTATTGTCTGACGGTAAACTAGCGGGTAACAGGGTCTTGCGAGGTAAGTCCTCCAATTCATCATCGCCGGGTTCGCTGAGTTCCCCCATGTCGATCATATCATTAGCAATCTCAAGGATTCTTTCCTTAGCTCTGTCAATAATCCTATGGGATACAGGAGTGGTTTCTTTTAAAGACTCACTAATATTTTTTCGTATCCGAGAGGAAAGATTTTCAAGGATTAAATGGTGTACATCTTTAGGCAGATAAGGCATTACAAGAACTAAGTCATTCTCGTCAATTTCCCGAAGCCACTTTTGGAGGGATCTGGGGTGCCACTTGGTAATCTCATTCAGAGAAGTCATAAGGATCTCCGTAATTTTTTTATCAAATATAATAGAAAATCAATTATTTTAAAGAAAAATATTATTAATTTCAACACATTATTCTATGCAAATGGACAAAAAAATATTATTCATTTACTAGAATGAAATATGGTATTCTATCCGATATACATGCAAATTTAGAGGCACTAACAGTTGTCCTTAATCATATAGATAGTCAAAGTATCGACCAGATCTTGTGTTTGGGGGATGTGGTTGGATATGGGGCTAATCCCAATGAATGCTGTCAGTTGTTGTTAGAAAGAAATCCTCTTCTGATCCTTGGTAATCATGAACACGCATCGATAGATTTATCAGAGAGCTATTTATTTAGTATGCATGCCAGGGAATCGGCTCGCTGGACTTATGATTATTTGGATGAGGAATATAAAATAATCTTCAGGCAATTAAAAGATTACCGTGTTCTGGATGACCAATCTATATTAATGGTTCACGGATCCCTCACAGATCGAAATGGGTATATTATAACTTCCAGCCAGGCAGAAGAGCAAATAAATATAATTAAAAAGACCTATCCAGAATGCTTGTTTACATTTTTTGGACACTCTCACATCAAAAAAATATGGGGCATTGCTGAAGTCTCAGAAAAAATCCCCAATGAATATTACCTCAGGGAAAATGACTATTATCTCATCAATCCAGGGAGTGTGGGTCAACCTAGAGATGGTGATCCAAGGGCATCCTATATTATATTTGACTCTGATTTAAACAAAATTACCTATAACGCACTTGAATATGATATTATAACTACTCAACAAAAAATAATTTCTGCAGGTCTCCCCCCTTATTTATCCAGACGATTGGAAAGAGGAAATTAATCATCATTGAAAATCTCTGTATAAACGATTATATTAATCAGGTTATTGTTAAAATAAGATAATCTCCCAATAATCTCCCAATAAGGAGTGAATTGATGTGGTATAAAAAACTCCATAATCAGATATTCATAGGCATTCTCGCAGGAATAATATTTGGTTTCCTCCTCCCGTCCATCAGCGTAGATATTAGCTTTATAGGAAATCTCTTTGTAGAAGCACTCAAAATGATCATAGCACCCCTTATCCTCTCATCAATCTTTGTAGGGATCTCAGGTCTGGGCGATATCCGAAAATTAGGTAGTATTGGTAAGCAAACAATCATATATTTTACTGTAACAACTGCTCTGGCTGTACTTCTGGGAATCATTATGGTCAATATCATCAACCCAGGCAAGGGGCAGAAAATTCTTATCGAAAAAAAACACGTTGACTACGCCATTGAGAAATTAAACGATAATAACATGAATATCAATCAATTCGCTGGAAATAATAATAAAATACACGACAAAATTATCCAGATCACCATTCAAAATAACATAACCCATCACAATGAAAAGAACTATACCGATGAGTTAAGACAATTGCTCATTGATTCTGGGATTAAAAAAAATACTGCTCAAACCCAATCTGTTAAAATGATTGAATATATCAAAATATTAAGAATCATCTCAAAATTGAATGCAAGAGGACTTGAGATAACTAATCAGGAGGTGAAAAAAACCATTTCTGCTATCCAAACCAAGACCTCATTAGGGGATGCCATTCTCGATCTCCTCTCTAAACTATTAATGAATCCTTTTCAGTCCCTCTCAGAAGGAAATGCCCTTGGAATAATATTTTTTGCACTGCTCATGGGTGGAATTGCCACAATGATTGGAGAACCGGGTAAATATGTTATCCAGTTCATGGATGGATTCAATAATATCATGTTCAAGCTGGTTGATTGGGTTATTAAATTGGCACCATACGGAGTATTTTCACTAACCGCCTCACTCATAGGAAAGAATGCCGGAGATCCACAAAAATTATCCCTTCTGGCTGAGAATGTCGGATCATATATGCTTACAATTATTATTGGAATACTGATTCACGGAACAATAATTCTCCCAGCACTCCTCTATATATTCGGGAAGATGAACCCGATAAAATTCTTCATGGGCATGCGATCAGCACTTTTAACGGCATTTACAACCTGTACATCCAGTGGTACACTCCCCCTGACATTCAAAGCAACTCAGGATAATCTGGGTGTTTCAAAACAGGTTTCCGATTTCGTCCTCCCCTTGGGTGCTACCGTTAATATGGATGGAACGGCTCTTTACGAAGCAGCCGCAGTTATATTCATAGCTAATTTTCTGGGTATTGATTTAACTATAACTGATCAAATTATTATTTTTATCACAGCAACTACAGCCGCCATTGGTGCCGCTGCCATCCCCAGTGCAGGTCTCATCACCATGACCATAGTATTGTCAGCAGTAGGACTACCAACCTCAGGAATAGCTATTATCATGGCTGTCGATCGATTTCTGGATATGTTCCGTACAGCAGTCAATGTACAGGGTGACGCCATAGGATCAGTGATTGTTTCAAGATTACAGAATAATTTAAGTAATGTGAATAAGGAATCTCAATGAAATATTCTAAACTATATCTGATAATTCTTCTCATAATCATGAATTCCTGTGCTGTCAAACTCGACAAAGAAGAAAATAAGCATGTTGTTACCCCTGAATATCAGGACGATAAAAAAATACAAGTAGCAAAGTTCGTTAATCTCAGTGGTGATGAAGATTTAGATATATATGAACAAACCATCCCCCAATTCCTAATCTATGATCTGAGTAATGTTTCTCAAATAAGATTACAAAGCAAACAAGTTATTTTAAAAAATAAAGATAAAATATTATCGGCTTATAAATATATAGAACATCAAAGAAATGAAGAAATGAATGATATCATGGATGACCTCACAGATTCATCTCAAAAGGTTTTTAAGAAGCCTCAGCAACAAGAAAAACCTCTCAAATCCAAGAAAAATGAAACCTCAAAACTTTCAAAAACTATTCAAAACAAGAAAAAAGAGATTACAAATATTCACAAATATCTTGATTTCTATGAAAAAAACAGACTACCCTTTAAAAAATATCTTGGAGTCAATATTAACAAACCTTTTAAAATTACCTCAACAACTTCTAAACTGACCACCCTTGATAAAATATTAGTCCTCAAATCAAAAAATGTTTTTAATCTTAATAAAATATATCCTCAATTATCAAAATCCCCAGCAGATCTTACTTTCATAGGAATTATCCGTAAAAAAGGACAGCAACTAGTTGTCCATGTCAGACTATATGATAAGCACAACATTCAGTTTATTATAAAAAAAACATTTAAATTCCCCCTCAATGATCTTATGGAAAAAATGGAAAAAAATATTAAAACCATTTCTAAAACCCTCATAGATGAACTCACACAATTCCCAAAGGGATCCCTATCTATCAAAACTTTTCCTAAAGACGCTTTTATTTATATTGATGACAAACATGTTGGTAAGTCTAATTTTAAAAAAAAGCTCCCTATCGGATTACATAAAATTGATATTCTAAAAAAGGGGTATAAGAAGATCACAGGACATGTCTATGTGGTTAAGGAAAAAAAAATCAAATTATCCTTTAAATTATATAAAGAATCAAGTTTCGGATCACTATATATTACATCTTATCCATTAAATGCGGATGTCTATGTTGATTTGGATTATAAAGGAAAAACACCTCTTCATATAAAGAAAATTAAAGCAGGAACTTATAAAATCAGATTAGAAAAAAAAGGCTATCAATTCAGCTATTCTCATGTTACTGTTAAACCTGGTAAGGGTATAAAATCAAGTCACGTCTTAGTCAAAGGAGAGACTAAATTTGTCGATGTTGATAAATTATCAAAAAAATATAATACTACAAAAAATATTTTCTTTTATGCTTCATTTATTTCAATATCTGCTATGATTTATGCCTATTTAAGAGCGGGTAAATTCAGCGATAGAACTTCTTCCGCGACGACACTTTATGAATACAACCATTACTATACAAAGTACAAACAAGCAAATAATTTTAAAAATATCACTATTGGAACTACCATTGGACTTCTTGTCCTCACTGCAGTATTTCAAATCCTTGAGATTCATGCAGAAGATATCGAAGTGGGATTTACGCCCAAAATCGATGAAAAACAAAAAACACCTACTATAAAGGAAAATAAAGATATTGGAGCTACATTTAAATTACAGTTAAGATTTTAAAAAAATAGTAGAAAATATTGTATAAAAAATCTTATAAGAAGATAATGTTCTGAAAGACTATCGGAATTAAAATTTTTGGTTCCGATATTGTTCTATAAACTGACAAATTTTAATGATCAGTATATCAAATTTATTATCATCTCAATCTCTTTTATGTTATTTTTATCATCGAAATTTATTACAAGAGAAACAGATCAATTCAATTTATGAATAATTACCCCATTGGAGTTTTTGATTCAGGTATTGGTGGATTGGGCATATTTAAAGAAATTATCGCAGAATTGCCCCATGAAAGTCTTATCTACTTTGCAGACAGTAATCGATGTCCTTATGGCACCCGTGATCAGAAAGATGTTCAGGAAATAATACAATCTATAGTCCAGTATCTAATTGATCATTACAAAATTAAAATGGCTGTTGTTGCCTGCAATACCGCAACTGTATCAGGGATTAGCTATTTACGGGAGAAATTTCCTCAAATTCCCATTGTGGGTGTGGTGCCAGTGATTAAACCAGCGAGTGCTCTTAGTCAGACAAAAGAAATTGCCTGTTTTGCTACTGAAAATACCACCAATAGTGAAGCTCATCTTAAACTAATAGAAGAATTTGCCAATGGAGTTCACGTCTATAATATCATTTGTTATGACTTGGTTCATTTAGTAGAAGAGGGATTATTCCAATCTGAAGCTTTAAAAAGTGCCATTTTAAAATATATCGAACCCCTGTTAGAGACCCAAATCGATGTTCTGGCACTTGGATGCACTCACTACACCCTCATTCAGGAGGAGATTCGATCTTTATTACCAGAAAATATTCAACTCATGGATTCTAATATACCTGTAGCCAGACAAGTTAAGAGAGTTCTTACCGAACAAAATTTATTATGTGATCAAAAAAATCCTGAATATCATTATATTGTCAACGGCGATCCAAAACACTTTGAACAGATTGTTAAGCCTATTTTAAATGGTCTGCTCACGAATATTCAATCCGTACAATTCAAGTAACTTATTTAATATCACAACCAAATCTAAAATCCCAATATACCCGCTGGAGAGCCTGTATATTTAGAAGTATTTTTTTATCAATGGGTTTTCTTAATTGTTTGATATATAGCTTCAATCGTGGATCAAATAATTTTGGCTTAACTCCCCAGTTGTTTGAATGGAGGGTACAGATAAAATATAATTCAGGAAGAGACATAAATAAAACTTTTTTCTTGTTATATCTAAAATCATTTTGATTTGCAAAGCGTCTTTCTAAAACAAATTGCCCGACTTTCTTATCATTTTTATCCCTTATTTCCCAAACGGTTACACTTTGATTAATTTTAATTTTCTTTCCCTTCCAATTAACAGTGGCAAGATATTTTCCTTTTTTAAAATAGACACGGATCATCGTGACATTCTTAACACCTGTTGTAAATTGAATACGATCTCCGATACCACCATTTTTTGCATCGCTGTGTACAAGAAAATTCCAGCCCTCAGAATAATATCTATCCTGGGTGGGGTAGATGGGATCCACAACACGGATATTATAAATACCATTCTTCACAAGGTTATAAATATCACTACCTCCTGCAATATAAAGGATTTCTTTCCCTTGTCTTGAGTATTTAGCCAGTTCTTTTAAAGTATCAAAATGCCAATATTTCCAGCCAGTCCGAACAAGAAAATACCAGATTCCCTCGTGAAATAGATGAACCACAGGACGATTTTTCTCTTTTTTAGCAACACTTAGAAATTCTTTTGAACTTTTTGGAGAAAATGCATATTCAAACTGTCGATTAGCAAAGGCAAACTGTGATGTCCGTCTATTCATGAATCCATTTTGGTAAAACAGGGTCTCTAATAACATTCTGTACTTTTCACGTACTTTCCTATTACTTAATTTTTTATCACCTACATAACTATTTGTAGTTACAAATGAATTTTGGGATATTTTATTTACAAATTGTGGAAAATTGTTATCCATCAAAGAATAATAATACTTTATATTTCTAAATATCTGGTTTTTATCAAAATTATTTCCATGAACCCCAAGAAATGAAAGTTGTGATCTCAGATTATTCGGGATGTTGTCTTTAAAGTAAGATAAATAGTTATCATCAAGATGTTTCATAAGAGGAGTGAATTGAGTATCCTTTAAAATATGTTGTATTTCAATCCAACGGGAGAATAAATCAGTATCTTTCTTGATAACCCCATGCATTTTTCTGATTTTATTATAATTGTAAGAATAACTATCATCTTTGATTGCTACTACCTTGCTATCAGGTCTTAAGTTAACAACAGGGTGATTTTGTTGTACATTTTGACCGCAAGAAACTAATAAAATTATAAATAGCATATACTTCATTTTATCTGCAATAGTGAGCATAACTCCTCCAAAGATTGTTTAATCATAGATTACAAGATTAGAAACAAGACAAAAATAATCATTCATGAACAATCTGAGAATATTTTTTAAAATAATTTTTGGCTTAATCAATTCAATTCCTGAAAGATAATATTGATAATATAAAAAAATTATTTAATTAAATAATCATTTTATCAGAAATTTATCTAAATCGATAGAATTTTAATCAAATCCTGTTTAAATTTTATTGAATAAAAAAAAATGATAATGTGTTATATTAAAATGTGATCAGAGGGGTTGAATATTTATCAGTTTAATACGATAAATAGTATATCAATCAATTTCATTTCTCTAAAATTATCATGAAAATTATAACGACACCTAACAAAATATTACTATGTGAGATCTATGATTAAAAAAATTACTTTCATTCTATTCCTGTTAATCATCCAGGCATCTGCTGTGTCTTCTAAAACTTATAATAAAAAATATATTGACCGATATTACGAAGGACTCTTGGATAAGATGAGAGCAGGGAACCAGACTACTTTTGATAGAATCACCTATAGCACCCTCGGGAAATTAAATGATTATATACACCTTAAATCGATTAAAAATAAATCATCTTTCATCGATATCCTCTTTGATAAAGAGCCTTTAAATTATCAGTATTACGTATCCATTTCTTCAGCAACGGGTCTTTTTAATCGGGATCCCCGTGTAAGACTCTATTTTGCCCATCTCCTACTAAAACTCTCCCCAAAACGAAAGTGGATTATAAAATACGTTCAAAAAGCCCTTGATCCCCAGGGTGATAACAAAGAAACTGTCGATAGGAGCTATTATTACACAGATATATATAGAAGATATAATATAGATAACGTAAAGGATTCTCTGGTAAGACTCCTTGAATTGGGTGCCAGTGTAATTTTATTAAAACCACATAATAATTTAAGAACTTATCAGGATAATCATTTCGAGTTTGAGTGGTCAACAATCTATGGCGGTGAAAAATATCAGCTCTTTGTAGATGATATTATATATCATGAAGGTCCTGAAACACGTGTGATAATTAAAAAGAGATTCTTATCAGGTACCCATCGCTGGCAGGTTGTGGCAAAGGATTTTAATGGTGATTACATCACTGCATCAGAAGGTATTTTTTATATTCGATCCCTTGGAATACCTAAACTGAGAGTTATGGAGGGATATATCAAAGATCTTCCCCGTTTTAGATGGAATCACATCAAGGGCGCTGAGTATTACGAACTGCACCAATTTAATTTAAAAAAAAATACTGAGAACAGACGAATGATCTATCGGGGGAAAAAAAATTATTTTAATACCAGGCACAAATTAAAAGTAGGTAATTATATTTATATTCTTGTTGCAAAAAGTTTTTTCCAAAAAAAAGATAGTCAACGTCTTTTTATCAAAGTATTTATGGATAAAGGACGCAAAGAGGTCAAAGTCCACACTAACGTCGATGTCAAACCTGTAGATGATCCTAAAAAAATTAAAAAAGGGGAGAATGTTTATGGTAAATATCAGATAAAAACAGATACACCAGATGATATTCAGCGTGAAAATCTAAAAGAAACAGAAGAAGAGAAGGAACTGGACTTTGATATAGAAGATTTCACTGAAAAAGAAAGCGATGACGAAAAAGATTAATAATCAAAACATATTCTCAAAACATTTTACTCGAATCAACTGTTCTTAATTCCTCTGTAAGCTGAAATCACATCTTTCTGATTCACCATCCCAATGAGATACGGAGGATAATCCCGATCAACCACAGGTAAGTAATCAAGATACTCATCCAAATTATGAAAACGACTCATTAAAGTTTCAAGATCATCGTCTGGATAAGCTACCAAAGGATTTTCTTTCATAATATCACTTGCAATAATAAGCTGGGCAAACTCCTTATCCAGTATTATATCCCGAATCATCTTATGGGAAATACTCCCTATAAATACATGATCTCTATTTACCACATAAAATTGGTCATAATGACATTCCGATGCAAATTGTATTATTCCATCCAGGGTTAAATTCTCTTTCACATAATCAACATTTCTTCTCATCAAATCCCTGCATGATATGTTTTGGGAAATATTGTCTTGCCTTGATTTAATACCCACCCTTTCCTTAAATCCATTGAAAATCTCCTGAAATCGTTTCATGAAATAAATATTATTATTCTTAGAAATGACAATCTCCCTGACTTCTCCTCCACGAATAATGGCATATCTTGTAAATAATGGCCCAACTACCTCAAAAACTACAACAGAAGCAAGAATAATAGTCGATAATGTTTCACCCATTGTACTATCCTCACGCTTTAATATCAATGCAAGCCCAATAGTAACACCAGCTTGAGGTATCAATCCAAGACCAATATTATTACCAAGCTCCTTAAAGAGATTAGTAAATCGAACTCCGAAATAAGCCCCATAAATTGTCCCAAAACTCCTGCCAATAATATAAATTACTATGAGAATCCCGCCTTTGAACAACTGATCGACATGTAAACTAGCTCCTGCAATAACAAAAAATACGGCATATATCGGCAAATCAACATTTTTCAATGCCTTAAAACTAAAATCATCTTTCGTTGTTGAATTAATGAGCGTTATCCCCATAAATAAATTAATTAATAAATTAGACAAATAAATCGTTGGAAAAGCTTTTCCGATCAAATAGGCTATCCCAATGTTTAATGTAATTCCTCCCATAACAAGCATAAGTACTTCACCATGTTTATTCAGCCACTTCTCAATATAGCTTAACAAGATACCCATCCCCACTCCAATGCTTACAGAAAGAATTATATCTATAAATGGATGATAGAACTGTCTATGTTGCATGATAAAACTGGAAGTAATGAGCTTAAATAATAAAATAGCAATAATATCATTCAATGCTAAGAGAACCAGGATATATCGTGTAATAGGACCCACCGATTCATATTCCCTTAAAACAAGAAGTACAGCAGAGGGGCCCGTTGATGTTGCTATCACACCAAGAAGAATGGAATAAACAATGATTGAATTTCCTAAATAAGAATGTCCATAAAAAAAGTATATCGATGACAAGATTCCTACAGATCCAATTGTGAATACGATCATATAAAATGAAATCCATAAAACACTTTTCCCAAGTCTTTTTACATGTTCTAAACGAAATTCTCCACCTATAGTAAAAATAATCAGGCCAAGACCAACTTCTGGAATAATCTGGAATACTTGAAAAACATCAGGATTCAATATTATATTTTTATAATCAGGAAACAAATATCCTAAAAAAGAGGGCCCTAAAAGAAATCCTACCATTAAATACCCTGTCACCTTAGGAATTTTAATGATTGATATCAATTTCCCTATAACTAGCGATAAAAGAAGGATTATTCCAAAATTGATAATAATTAATTGAAATAATTCGTTACTCAAAATGTTCGACTCAGAAAAAAGATGATATAAATAGTATCCTTTGAATCGCAATTTGTCAAAGATTTTAAGTTGAATTGGTGGGGTTGCTCATGTTTTCAGACAATTTTAGAAGGATTTTCTAAGACTGGATGATGAAATAAGGATACTGGTGAAAAGAATTTCTCAATATAAACTACCCTCCATGAAAATTCCAGATTATACTATAACATTCTACCTGTTACTAAACGATACAAAAAAATTAATGTCTTTTAGCCCTTCTGAAAGCAGATATTACGTCTTTTTGAGTCACCATCCCTATAAGATGCGGTGGATCATCATGATCTATTACAGGAATATAGTCAAGATCCTCTCCTGAAGTATGAAATTTATTAAGGACTGTTTCAAGGGTATCATCAGGTTTGGTAACAAGAGAATATTCCTTCATGATATCCCGTGCTATAATTAAATAAACAAATTCCTCATCGAGTAAAATATCTCTAATCTCGCTATAAGAAATGCTCCCCACAAATTCATGATCCTTATTAATCACTGGAAAATGATCATACTTACACTCCGCTGCAAACTGAAGAACTTCATCAAAAGGTACTGTGTCTAAAATAGCTTCCACACTTGTTCTCATCACATCTCTGCATAATATCTCTTTGTGATGCTTCATTCTCCACTTCTGGATACCTAGGGAATGTTGTAATCGTATGATCACCTTCTGATATCTCCGCTTGGTGATAAAAAATCGATTGGCTGATAAAGAAATCTCCTTTACTTCTCCTGATTTTGTTAGCGCGTATTTGGTAAATAAAGGACCCATAATTTCAAATAGCATTACAGCAGAAAAAATAATATTCGACATGACTAATCCGTCCTCCCCCAAACTACTTTTCAAGACATAAGCAAGTCCTATTGCAACTCCCGCATGAGTTAATAAAGCAAATCCCAACAAACTCTTCAGCTTCCCAAACAAATTTACAACCCGCACGGCAATAATACTACCAAGAATTTTACCTGATGATCTCCCTAAAACATAGATTAATACAATGAAAATAAATATCAAACCACTGGAAATCAATATATCCAAATGCAAATTCGCACCAGCAAGCACAAAAAATAACGCATACACTGGTAAATCAGCATTCTTTAAAGCACGAAAGCTCGCATCACCCTTGGTAGTAGAATTAATTAAAACAATACCCATAAATAAACAGGAAATTAAGTTCGATAAATGAAAAGATATCACATAACTTGTCTTAATAAGGGTTTCAACACCATACGTCACTCCCATGGTAAGGGTTATCCCACCGATCACCAGCATAAGAAGTTCAGGTGATTTCTCCAGCCACTTTTCAGTAAGGCTCATTAAAAGTCCCATGACAAAACCAATGCCTGCAGAAAGAAGGATTTCACCAATGGGTAATAAATACGTCCCACTAATATATCCAGACATCACTACACGAAATAATATTAAACAAACAATGCTATTCAAACCAATCATTGCGATCACGTGATGGGTTAAGGGACCCTCGGATTCATATTCTCTTATTACAAGCAAAGTAGCCGCAGGAGCTGTCTCAATAGCAATGATCCCTATTAAAATCGAATATATAACCAATTGAAAAAATGATATGGATAGAAATAATAGATGAGATGTAAAATAGAAAGTGATAAATATCAGGCTACTCACAATAAGGAATGTTAAAACTATTTCCCCGAAAGAAAGAAAAAATATCTTCTTTCCCAATTTTTTAATCTGCTCTAATTTAAATTCCACTCCGATATTAAAAATTATGAGTGCCAATCCTATATCACCAATTAATCGGAAAATATCTTTAATTTCAGAACTCAGTATAATTTTAGAATATTCAGGGAATAGATACCCCAGTCCAGGACCTAACACAAAACCAATTAAAAGATATCCTGTCACCTTGGGTATTTTTAATAATGATACAAATTTCCCTGTAATGAGGGCGGATATCAACAAGATCCCTATATTCAGTATAATTAGATGGATATTATCATATGTCAATGTAATCTCACTTATTTCGCTTAAAAATAGCCACCTCAAACGAAATTGTCAAAGTTTTTTTTTATCAGGTCTTGATTAGTAACGCCATTGAGCCGAAATAAGTACATTATGAAATGGAATTTATTTATACTTTACTTATCATTATTTGTCATATCTGGAACAACTTCCGCAAAAGAATCTAAAATTACTTTGGGTGACACAAGAGATTGGCTGCAATCCTTCGGGGAAACCTATTCAGTAGATGAACTTTCTAATTTAAAAACTCTGATCATTCAAAAAAAAGGTCTTGCCGACAAGGAATTAAAATATCTCATACCCTTAAAAAACAATCTACTTGAACTCATTATCTTAAAATCAAATATAACTGATCAAGGCTTAAAAACAATTTCAAATCTTAAAAATCTAAAATCCCTCTTTATCCCAGAATCAAAAATAACTGACAATGGATTATCCCATCTGAAAAGTCTATGGCAGTTAAGAAATCTCCATATTGGCTATACTGCTACCACAGACAACGGACTAAAACACCTCGAAAACATCCTATCCTTAAGATATCTCAATTTTCAACATACCAAGATTACTGATAAAGGATTTTACCATTTAAAAGGTCTCTATGGTATTACCAGACTAGATGTATCAGGAACACAACTAACAGATGAAGGATTAAAATTAATACAAATATATGTCTTCCTTGAATACCTAAACATGAATAACACCAAGATTACGGATAAAGGTTTAACTTACCTGAACAAAGCAACAAGCCTCCGAATTTTAAAACTCGATCAGACAAACATATCCCTTAAAGCCATCAACAAACTACAAAATAAAATCCCCGATTGTAAAATCTTCATCAAAAAACGATTAAAACAAAAAAAATAACCCTACTTCAAATCAAACATTCTCTTATATGAATTCCTAACCAAAATTATTATAATATTGAAACCCATGTTAACCTCGCTTTCATGGTTAAGTTCCTCGAACCATGTTTCAAATGATTTCGATATGAATAAGATTATAAGGATCTCTTTGTAAACAGTTCATTTTACCCAGTAATTTAAATTTATCTACAAATAAGCCTGAGTTTTTAAGCAATTTTCATTTATTTCTATAGAAAACAGAGTAGAATAGGAAAAAGCCCAGTATTAGATATGGGAACCAGTCTCCAAAACGGGTATAAAAAGTTTTTATTTTAGGAGGATGAATCTCCTGAACGAGAGAGGCTACTTCATATAAAGGTGTCTTTTTTGAATCAAGCTCTCCTGTAGGACTTATAAAGACGGATGTTCCTGTATTGGTAGCCCTGACAAGAGGAACTTTATTTTCTACTGCTCTGAACAGTGCTACGGCAAGATGTTGTTCTGAGGCTTTCGATTTACCAAACCATGAGTCATTGGAGATATTAATAATCACTTCTCCACCCTGATTGATAAACTTTCTTGTAAATGAAGGGTGAATGATTTCATAGCAAATTTGAGGAGCGAGTTTTGCTTTCGGGAATGGGAAAACTTCAATTATTTTTCCTGGGAAATATCCGGGATTTGCGTATCCAAAAAATTGGTATAAACTTTCTAAAAAGTTCCAAAATGGTTTATACTCGCCAAATGGAAAAAGAATTTGTTTACGGTAAGAACCGAGAATATTTATTTCAGGAGATAATAGAACGGCAGTATTGAATATCTGGTTATGCTCCGATTTAATAATTCCTGTGGTTGTGCTTCCAAAAAATAGGTGTATCTGATTATCTTTTGTCAAACGATCAATGAGAAAACTGAATAGCCCATCTTTTCTCTCTCTCTGATAAACGATTAAAGGGGATGATTCTGGCCATACCAGAAGATCAATCTTATGGTCTTTTATAATATTTTCAGAAGTTTTCTTGAGATTTTCAAGGAGTTGTAATATACTTTTGTAATCCGTTGAGCCGATAGTATTATTGGGTTGGACTATTCCTACAAGGATTGGTTTTGTTGTTTGTTGAATTTTCCCGATCTGAACTACACGAATATAACCAAAAATATATACGGCTAATACTAAAAATGTTGTTACAGCAAAACCAGTAATAGGATAGGCTCTTTTCTTTGTGAAAAAAAGAATAAGTTCATAGACTAGAACATTGATCAGGGCTATCATGAAAGTCAAACCGACCACTCCTGTGTATTCTATGAACTGAATAAAATAAATATTTTGATGCTGAGAGTTTCCTAAATACCAGGGGAATAATTCGTAGATAAAAAAATCGCACAGAGTTATTACCACAGGATAGATCAGAAATCTTGATAACCTGAGATTATTTTCAATCCATTTTAAGATCAGAAGCATCAGCGGGAATTTAAGGCTAAAGAGGAAAAGATATATGATAAATATTGGAATGGCATAATAGGAGGGGAATTGAGTAAAATTGATAATGGTCTGATACATCCAGGAGAAAACAATGGTTTGGAGTATAATTCCTGTTAAAGCTCCATAAAAAAAAAGTCCCTTATAGGAAAGATCCTCCTGAAGAAGAAAAAAAAGGGGTAACAATGATATAAAGCTCAAAAATCCATAATCAAATCCCGGAAGGCTGAAGGAGATTAGAAGTGCGGAGAATATAGAATAAAATGATGGTTTCACTGTTCTATAAAAGTAAAACAGGATTGAGCAACAGGAAAAGGAGATTAAGACAGACCATTCCAGCTGTAGGTTTACAAGATGATAGAATAATCCACAGAGAATTCCAAATATTAGAAAGAATGCGATATTGTATTTCATGGGTTACTTATTGAAACAGATTATGGGATAGAGCACATAATCTCTCTACAGATTGTTATTTACCTTTTAATCCGTTTTCATCATAGAGCACATCAGCCATTGCATCTTTAACGATTTTAAAATGTGTATTCTTGTCTAAGGTGAAAAGCTCCAGTATTTCAGGGAGCGCCGACTTGTAAAATGAATTCAATCCAGACTGTAATTCATCTTCATCCCATTCGTCACTGGACATGAGTTCTATCATTTTTTTCTCCAGAGCATCATGGAAAGATTTCTCCTCGGTGCCGATGATTTTAAGTTCATCCCAGGATTTATTGTTTACATAAGCTTTTATATCTTCTTTGACTTGTTTGGCAGTCAGTTTATTTTTTTTTGCAATATCCAGCATAAATTGAATGTAAGTAGCAAAGTTGGGATATTTTGAGCTGGGACATTGAAAATACTTTGCCAGAGATTCTTTTTCTATTACTAATTGCTGATTTTCGTTTGATTTTGCATTTAGAATATCGTTTTTTAGATTTTGGCAAAACCATTGTCGGGAAATGTTTATCATTGCATTTTGATTATTGCCGGTACAAACTATTGGAGTAGCATTTAGTTGATTTACATAAATTAAAGAGGATAGGATCCCTGTTAATAGAACAGCCAAGTGAAATGGTTTTAATTTCAATTTATTTATCTCCTTATTTTTTAGTAGGGTGAGATTTTATAACTGATATTTATTGAAAATCTTTTATATTTGATAAACCTTTAAACAGGTTCTTTTAGGGAATCTCAGGATAGATTTCACTGCCATGACAATCCCAATTTGCCGTTTTTCAAATATAGTTTTTGTTATTCATTTTTCCCATGGTTCTCCCATGTTTTTCCCATGAAGGGAGTGTTTGATGATTGGCTATCATTTATTTACATTGATTTCATAGTATCAGTATATTTTTTATGACTAGCCCGATATTATTTGTAATTGTGATTCAAAGCCCACTGGCAATTTAAAGTTTTGGCATGTTCGAGAATTCGTCTTGCCTTAGCCTTACTTGCTTTGCTCCCTTCTTTTATCGCTGCTTTATATTGAGTTTGATAAGTTGCACATTCACTGCGTTCTTTTCTGGCGTCACTATTTTGTACAGCTAAAATAAACATTAAAGCCGTGAAAACTGGAATCATGAGTATATTCATTTTTTTCTTCATGTTATCTCCTTAGAAATTAATAATTTTTGACTCTGGTTTATAATATTCAGGCAGAAGAACTCTCACTAATTTCATATTAAAATGGTTTTTAAGTGAGTATTATATATTTCTCCCTGACTATATCTTATTTAGAAAACTGATTAAACTTAAGGGTATTATCCGTTGTATCATAGAGCACATCAGCCATGGCATCTTTCACGATTTTAAAACCCGAATTTTTATCCAATGAGAAGAATTCAAGCATTTCGGGGAGTTCGGATTTGTAAAAGGTGCTCAATCCAGTCTGTAACTCTTCTTCAGTCCATTCGTCACCGGACATGAGTTCTATCATTTTTTTTTCCAAAGCGACATGGAAAGCTTTCTCCTCGGTTTCAAAGACTTTAATTTCATTAAATGTAAGTTTGTTAAAGTAAGATTTAATTTCTTCTTTGACCTGTTTGACTTTGAGTTTATTTGTCTTTGCGATATCCAGCATGTGTTGAATATAACCGGCAAAATTAGGATATTTAGAGCTTGGGCATTGGAAATACTTTGCCAGAGATTCTTTCTCCTCCAACAATTGCTGATTCCCTGTTGATTTTGCATTTAGAATATCTTTTTTTAGATTTTGGCAAAACCATTGTCGTTTATTGTTTGTATTTTCTAAATTACTAAAATCGTTAGAAGTATTTCCACAATGAATTGTACTATAGACCTGATTAGAATAAATTAGTAAGGATATCATTGTAATTACAATAATAATAAAGTTGAATTGACTTGATTTCATTTTTTATCTCCCTGATTATTTTAAGAATTAAACTAGTCTTTAATGAATTATTTGATAATTTTAGATCTGTTTAGAATGAAGAATTTTACCAGAAAGATATGAATTGGCTGAGGAAAGTTGATTGTTTAGAACAATTTATCATCATATTTTTCTTTATTTTAACCCAACAAACAAAATATAATGTTTCGGCTTAAATTTAAAAAAGGGTTTAGAGAAAGTCAACTATAATTGGATATAATCTTCTGAAATTGATGTATCAAACACGGATCTACCAAGCTCACCGACGATAGGACTCCCAAGTTAATATGTATTGCACCAAGTTGTTTGACTAGATTGAGTTTATTTATAGTTAGTAACATCAATGATACTTATAGTACTATTCCCATTATTTGCGACGAATAGCTTATTTCCATCTGGAGAAATAGTTAAAAAAATAGGATGAGTACCTACCTGAACAGTTTTAACAACCTGATCATAAGTGGAACTCCCTGAATTAACATCCAATATCGCTACGTATCCCAGTTCATGATTGGTTATATACATATAATTTCCATTCAAAGACAAAACAGCACCCACGGGACCACCCCAATTACCTGCCCATGGTCCTGAAATATCTTGTAATACAGTGAAATCGGATACCCTGATCTTTCTAACGATGTTAGCACCTGAAACAAGGGCATATATATGATCTCCATTTTTATCAAAACAAATTGCATGGGGATAACTACCCAGTGTTATGGATACATCTCCGGTACCAGAAACTTCTTTTCTCTGGATATCGCTTCCCGTCCAACTATTCGTATAGACATAGGCATGGGAAGTACCTGGATGATTTTCAACCCAGCATGTATACCCTCCATTCACTGTTTTCTGCCAACCAGCATCAATTGTATTATTTGATATTAATATACGGGATAAGAAACCAGAACTCCCATTATTACACCCAACATAAGCATAAGTACCATCGGGAGATATCGATATGGCATCGGGTACAGGTAAATTTATAGCACTACTAATTGTTGAAATAACAGAATTGCTGGATGTTGAGATGGCTGTAACTTGATGATCTAAACTAAAATGGGCAATATATACCTTAGACTTGTCCGGAGTAACCCGAAGACCATGTCCACCACCCGCAACAGAAATAGAGGTGATATGATTCCCACTAAAATCATAAACTTCAACTGATTTTGTAGTTCCAGCAGAAACAGGTGTGCTATTTGGGCCAGCATGGGGTTCACCGATTACGACATAGATATTTGAATTACTTGCACCAATCCCATTGGGATAGGATGGAGTTGATATGGTTGAATTCGCTGTGGATGATGAACTACACCCGCTAGATGAATAAATTGCAAATATTAAAATAATTAATAACGTTAATTTCTTCATATTTATACCCAACTAAATATAATTTTTTAGATTATATTCTAATACTCAATATTAATGAAGTTAAGATAGCTAATTGTCATAGTGAGGTTTCCCAAAATTTGATTTATAATTACCATTTTCAAATATACAAGACTGTTATTTTATATTAAAAATAATACAAATTTTCACTATTTCAACTCATTTCAATAATTAATTTCAAGTAGAGCTATTGATTGAACTAATTTTGTTACTTTGTACCCTGACGAAGGGTCATCTGGCAAAGATATTACTTTCTTCTGAAAATCATCACTAACAAATTTCAATTAAACAATGAATTATTAATTCGATAACCCGACCATGGATTCTTTACAGTCCAAAATATATACTGATAAATTATTAATCAAACTAACAAGCATCCATCTCTGCTGAATTCTCAAGTTAATATTTTAATAATATTAAAAAAAATCATCATCAGATTGCTACCCCTTCAAGAACTTTATTTCTCCTGTCGATACTTAAACTTGACATAGATCGATAAATTCATTATACTAATATGGATTGACTATCTGTTATATTAACTAGGTTTTAAGCATTAAGATGTTTAATTAGAATATCAGGCCATAACTGAGCAATACGAAACACTGATTTCTAGAAAATTAAATTATTAAAAAAAATATTATACCATCATAAAAGAGGATTATGAATACTCCATACAGCATTTCTCCTCAGGATAATCAGGAAATAATTCCAGGGATCTCTCTGGACATGGAACACAGGATAACCCTCACCACAAGACAGAAAGAACTCCTGCTAATCGAACGTCAAAACCTCATTGATGAGTGTATCCATTCTATTCAAACCAATTTCTTTCGTATTGGAAAAGCACTAGCAGAAATTAAAAAGTTCAGATTATACAAACAAGATGCCCTTTTCCCCTCTTGGAGAGATTTTGTAAATAACCGCATCGTCCCAAAATTGCACCAATCCACCATTTCAGATTATATTGGTATTGTCCAAATGCAGGTTAAATACAAAGATGTCATCCAGGAAGACGATCTCATCCGTCTGGGTTATAAAAAATCAAAATTATTGAAGGCAAGACTCAGTGTCATTGAGAAAGAAGAAGACCCCCAAGCAAAACGTCAATTGGAAAAGACTTTTAAAACTTTTTACGAAAGAAGTTTCAAAGAATTTCGTGACCTCCCCTATACCACATACGAACGTGCCCTCAATCTCAGAATCCTTGGACAGGAATATCCAAGCAAACCAGGGAATAATCTTATCATTGAGAAAATAAACGACTTCTTTAAATTCAAATTCGATAAAAAAAATAAAAAAATCACAATTATCCCTGTTGATGAAAATCATTACGATAAATTAGAATCCTTCTTTCACATGATCAGTGCCCTCAATTCAAAATGAAACCCTCTAAAATCCTGGCTATTTGTAAATACAGTAAACTCGAATACGATAAAAAAATATTTAATCTCGACACCTACGCCCTCCTCCAGAAATACAAAGATGAGCATATCCACTATGAAATCATTATTGATAGCCATGTTGAGCAAAGAAAATGTATTGATCTGGCAAAACAACTGCTCCCCGAAGCGACTTTCCTCTATACAGACCAGTTGAAAATGGATATGACCAATGATTATGATCTGATTGTATCTATAGGAGGGGATGAGCATTTTAAGTACGTGATTCATAATTCTATCCAGGGTAAATTAGTATTAAATATTCGTTCAGATAATTTAAAAAGTGAAGGAGCCCTTTCTTCGTGTAATCGATTAAATCTTAAAGAGATGGTAGATCAAATCAGATCAGATAATTTCCTGATCGAAGAATGGGTACGTCTCGAAGCTGAACTCAACGGAAAACCCATAGAAAGTGCCATAGATACAATATATATTNNGATGTCACGATATCTTCTCCACTATCAAAACCAGACAGAAGAGCAGAAGTCCAGTGGTCTTCTTATAGTAACAGGGGCTGGATCCACAGGATGGTTTAGTTCGGCAGGAGGGGAGTCATTTCCACGAAATTCTCAGACAGGTCGATTTCTTGCTCGGGAAATTTACAAAGGCACAGTATCAGGATATAATCTTAATATAGGAGAATTTCACCCCAATGAAGAGATCAAAGTCCTGTCACTCATCGATAGTCGGGGTATTGTGGAGATTGATTCTATCAAGGAATATCCCTTTAAAAGAGGTTCTCAGCTAAGAGCCTATGTCTCCGATAAATGCCTCCGTGTTGTAACCCTGAATCCCAATCCAAAATAATTCTTAACAAAAGACATTAAAAATAAGAAACATCGGAATCAACAATTTTAGTTCCGATGCTGGAGGCTTTCATATCTTTCGTGTTTAAACGATTTTTATTTGATTATCAATGAATTAAGAAAATAATATCATTTTTTAAATATAACTTTAGATCGATTTCGTTTAACAAAACGATAAGGAAGGGATTGACAAGGCACTATGATTTTAATATATTATTTGATGTTATGAAATTAGCATTATCCAATTATCCGGCTGTCCAAAATTATTTGAAAGAAAAAAACGTCATTATCATCCCTATTGGGAGTGTGGAACAGCATTCTCCTGTGGGACTCATCGGCACAGATCATCTCATTGCTGAGGAAATTGCATATAAAATTGGGGAATTGACAAAGACTTTTGTCGCTCCTACCCTATCTTATGGTATGTCTAATCATCATCTTGGCTTCCCAGGAACTATATCGATTAATCCCACAACCCTTATCGCCCTTGTCAGAGATATTTTAATAAGTTTATATAAACATGGATTCAAGAAATTTTATTTCATCAACGGACATGGGGGGAATATTGCCTCCACAGAAGCAGCGTTCTCTGAACTCACACGGGATTATGACATCACCTGCAAGATTATCTCCTGGTGGACTCATCCGGATATTGCTGAATTGAATAGGAAATTATTTGGGGATAAGGATGGACACCACGCTACCCCTTCAGAGATAAGTCAGACAATCTACTTTTATCAATCTGCTTTCCAATTGCCTATTTCATCCTTTGAAGTAGAAAATAAGCCTCATCCATGGCCACTTTCACCGAATGATTTTAAAAAGCATTTCCCTGATGGTCGTATGGGATCTGATCCCTCACTAGCCAGTTATGATCTTGGGAAACAGATATTTGAAGAAGCGGTGAAGATTATTGAGAAGGATTTTAAAGATTTTTGTTCAATGATTTAGATTGCTCTATTTTTAAAATAAATTAAACTTATAGCCAGTGAAGAATGCCAGGTTGAAATAATTTGCTGAGTTAACCACTAAAATAGTCCTTGTAATTTTTAATTCTATATACCAGTCTTTAACAGGGATTAAACCCAATTTAAATCCAAAATAAGTGTAGTCTATATTGAGGTTTAAAAAATTATAACCTGTATCCCCAATATTAGTACCAGAAAATGATTCAACATGAGAAATAAATAGGGCAGGTAATAGTTTTAGTGCTGGGATATAAATACTGAATTCAAGGAGTCCGTAAAACTGATCGGATGGTTCTTTGGATCGGATAATATATGAAAGATCCAATACTATATTAGAATTAAATGGTAAATATTTACCGAATAATGCTTTGATTATATAGTCGTTTTGACCTTGTCCCGGTGATGTATGGAAATTGGTTTGATAATTTGATAAAGGAATTTTAATTTCCCCAGCTATAGATATTGACATGAAATGCTTTAATTTCTCATCGAGTATACCAATTTTAGTACCAAAAATACCATCACTAAATAAATTGAGATCTATAGCAGGTTTATTTTTTTCTTTTGAAATGACATAGGGTATTAAGGTATAAATATCCCACCTGTTGGTTATACCTAAACCAAGATACATGTATTGATAAATATTATAAACTTCAGGAATGATTGTTAAGGCATCTGAATAGGAGATACCATATCCGATGTATAAACTTCCCTTTCCAAAAGTGCTTGGTCCAGCGTAAGTTTCATTCCAGGTGCAAATGATAATCAAAATAATAATGGTTTTTTTCATATTTCTGCAATAAATCTATTTATACAGTTTTTTGAATATAATATTTTATATAAAAAACGACAATTCTTACTTATAAAGGTTCATAATATTATAATAGCGATTTTTTTTCAAATCAAAAATTAATTTTTTTATTTATATAATAAAAAAAGATAATTATCTGGATCAAAAAATCTTTTGTGAATGAGTAAGGATTTCCAATATTTTTAGAAAAAAGTTCATTTTTTGTAGAGATTTATGACAAATGATTATTTTTTTTTAGTTATATTTGTCAATATATACATTATATATCTTTATTTATAAAATATTTATGACGAAATAACAAATCATGAGTACAGTACAACAAATAAAGTTATGCATCATTGATGATAATGATAGTTACAGAGAGTATATCAAAGCTCTTATCGAAGAAGATGCAAGAATAAGACTTGTCGGAGATTATAACTCCCCGATTCCTTTTATAGCTCAGCTCAATTCTCCTTTTCAACCAGATGTCTGTCTTGTGGATGTCCTTATGCCTGAGATGTCAGGTCTTGATTGTGCTAAGATTATAAGGGCAAAACACCCAAGTATGCACATTATTCTGATTACAAATAACCCAAGTAGCCAATCCATTGAAATGGCCAAGATTCTTGGGACTGATTATATTCAGAAAGGCACAATTGGTGAGAAATTTATGGATTATATTATAACTAATATAAATAGCACGAGAGAATTTGTATTATCTATTCATCGGGAATATGAAGAGAAGTTTAAATTATTAATTAATATGCTTAAGGAATTGGAGTCCGTTCAGCAAAATGTATCTTTACTTTCTCAAACTCAGAAAAAAGTCCTTCAGCTAAGGAAAGAAGATAAATCAGTGAATGAAATTGCAGAGATGTTGGATATGACACCCTCTACTGTCAGTACTCATATAAATCGTGCTTTATTTAAATTAAAACTACCTAAAATCTTAGATTATATCCATTTTAGTGATGAGAAAAATATCCTATAGTTTGATAGACTGGGAGGGGGACACAAGATTAATTATACAATTTCTTTTATTTCGAAAACATGCAAGAAGCCATTTTCCCTCTTTCTTTCTGATATAATAGCCCTTAGAAAGGGAGGGGGATTTATTTTATAATTAACAAGAGATTTATTAATCCATTTGGCATTGTATATTTGATGTCATGATTTTTTTATTTTCTAAAAAAACTTTTGCAGATAAGTCATATAAGGTATCTTTTTTTTTGAAATTAAGGCATAATTGAAAGTCATTTTGTGGTTTGATGATATCATAAAATCGGATTTTGGATATTTTGGATATGATCATATTTTTTGATTCTATTTTAGCTAAAAAATATTTGCATAACATGATTTGGTAAGCTCCGGCTAGGATTTTTTGGGATTGGAAATGACCATCAAAAATAGGTGAGTCTTCAGGAATCCTTAATTTTATAACATATTCCTGGGGGTTTATTTTTTCAATAGATTGAATGAAGGAATTTATGATTTCTTGATTCACGATATATTAATTTTATCAGCAATAAAATCAGCCAGGGTATTGAAATTTTGAAATACTTTTTGAGCGGTTTCGACATTACCAATTTTAATTTGATATTTTTTTTCCAGAGCTACAGTGATTTCCAAAAGATCTATGGAAGTTAAACCTATTTCATCGGATAATAGAGATTTATTTTCATCCAGATCCTGAGGATTTATATCATCTAGATTTAGAGTGGTGATAAAAAAATCTTTTAATTCTTCAATTAATTTATATTTTTCTGTCGACATTTCAATATCCTATTTTTTTTGGTAATTTTTCTTATGAAACTAAGAATACAGAAATTAATCATTCTGAAAAGTAACTTCGTAAGTTGCAAAATTACGGTAAAGATCAGCTACTTTTAATATAATGATATTTTTACCCTTAACAAGTGTTTTGTCATTTTGAGGGATAATGATTTCAAATTCTTCAGTCAGAGAGTCATAGAGATTATCTTTTGGAATAAGATAAATCCACTCACTACCATTAAAGGAATATTGAATGATCGTAATAATTGATAGCTTATCTTTAGCTTTACCAGAGATTTTATAGACAGAATTTTCTTTTTTTATTTTAATATCTGTAACATAAGGGGGAGTGTTATCAATGAGGTATGCAGAACTTTCAGCATAACCAGTTTTTAAGCGTTCCTTCCCATTGGATTTTTCATCCGAGACGATGACTTTAAAATAATATTTTCCATCAGGGAATTTTCTTGAGTCGAAAGAAAAACTGGTTTCTGAGAGATCATCTTTTAATAATACCCAATTATTACTGTTTTCTTCTCTGAAATAGATATTATATGTAAGATAATCATTATCACTATCGCTTCCTTGCCAACTCAAGGTGTATACACTGGCTGGCAGATATGATATGAATGGGTCATTGGTTTGTAATGTTTTATTAAATTCTTTGGTAAGCCTAATTTGATCTATCCGGGGTGCTCTATTTTCTAATAGGAAAGAGATGATGACTCTTTTTAAAATTGGAGATTCTTTTTTATTTGTAGATTTTAGAACGGCTTTATACTGGATATATTGGCTGGAAGGGCTATTCACAAGATATTCATTATTTGATGATTGTACCTCATTCCAGGGGCTCCATGTGTTATCTGGAGATTCTGTATTTCCTGTGCGGGTATAGAATTGGATTTCAGTATTTTGGAATAATTCCTTTTCTATGATTAATTTTCCCCAAAGACTCATACCAGTCGCATCAAATATTCTTGAGTGATATGTCCCTGTGTTGGAGAAGGATAAATCTAATTTATATACTTTTGCAGTATTTCCAGTGGTAACGATTAATTGATTATTTTTATCAATGGATATATGAAGTATTTGAGCTTCATCAGCATTAATAAATATAGATACAACATTGATATCATCAATTTTATAAATGACACCATCATCGCCTGATCCTACATATAATTTATCATCCTGGTCTATTGCCATGGACAGAAATATGGTATCATCTCTTGTGAAAAGTTTTTGTACTTCACCATTTTCCAAGATTTTATAGACAGAATTTTTGATGGGGAGTTTTTTTGAATATTGTCTTTTGTTAACATAACCTTTATAAGAGCCATATTTTACAAAGGTATCTGTGTAGTCAAAGTTATATGGTGGTCTTCTTGGGATTTTTGTAGCTGTTGCGATATATATATTATTTTTAGAGTCGAATACGATATCTTTTATTTCATCTTCGTAAGTGTCATATAGGACTTGAACTTTATCACCCTGTTTGTTATAACGATATAAGATTCCCTTGCCTTCACTTGCGAAGTAGAGGTCTTCATTTTTATTTATAGCCATGGCAAGGAAGTGTGACTCTTCTTTTGTGGTATAAATCATTTTTTTTGTACCATCTGGAGAGAATTGATAAATTGAAGCATCATTTCCTGTTGCGACGTAGAGGTTATCCTTAGAATCGATTTTCAATCTCCAGATATATTTTTCTTTGAGAGTAGCGAAAGTTGTGGATTTACCGTCCGGAGTTATTTTGACGATGATATTTTCGGGATTGACAGCAGCATAAATATTTCCTTTGGAATCGATAGCTAAACTATTTATGGAGACACCACCTTTGTGTTCATATATTAAGTTGTGGTCTTTTGATGGAGATATTTTATAAATCTGAGCTTTATTTCCTGTTCCAATATAGATATTTCCATTTTTATCTTCCTGGGCAGTCCAGATGAAGAGGAGATTGTCTTTAGCAAATATTTCAGTTTTTTTGGGAGAGAGAGATAAATACCCATCGCGATTAATAGAAATATCTTCTAATTTACCTTTCTCAAAATGACTGATATTATAATCAGCAATGAATTTGGTTATGTTTGAGTATCCAAAGGATGTGAGGGAGAGGATTATCAGAGTAGAAAGAATAATTAATCTCATATAATTGTTTTCCTTTTTATAAAATAATTTATTTTTTCAAAACATTGTGATTTATTTGCAGGAAGATAACCTTCATGCCATAAATAAAGTAATTAGTCCTATAGTATTTACGTATTCTTCCATATATAGGCTTGTCACCCAATTCATTAGCATTTCTCATTATAGAGAGCATAGACGATGGGAGATTTGGATGTTCGTGTCCATTAATCACGAGCCCTTGTTCTGGAACATCAATCCACACTGCCAGGTCATTAAAACGCTCATTTCTGGAGAGGATTTTAATTAGGTGCTGGTAATTTCTTGGGACGAATTTTGCCAATGAGAATGCTTTGTCGAGGGTTAATTCTATTTTTGCGCTTCCGACACCCAGAGCGATGTATTTTGAGCGGATAATATTTGGGATTTTGATAGAAACTTTCTTATAATGGAGTTCACCTTTATAATTTTTTAATATTATTAGAGCAGGGACTGTATCACCTGGTTCTATATTATTTTTTAGTACTTTTACTCTTATGATTTCACTTGCACGCCATCCATGAGAAATATCTATATGGGCATCTATTCTAAGGATTTCTACTTTTGCAAAAGGGTTATAGAAAAGGGCCTGGAGTGGCATAGTTAGGCGAAATAATCCATAGAACAAGTTTTTTTGAGTTTCATTTCCAGTGAGGAAATCATCAGTGGTAATGGTATCGATTTGTCCTGTTTTAAGATTTTTTACTTTGATATTAAATTTGAACTGGATACTACTTAAAGAGTTTTGACTATTGACATTTAATACAGATTGGATGATAGAAGTGACAAGGAGATTTGGAAAAAAGACTTTATCCTTTACTATTTTAAAATTAAAGTCTTCAATCCTACCTTCATTTTTAATGTGGACCTTTACTGGTACAGTTTTTGAGAAAACTCCCAGTTCACCTGCTACGGCTGTATTACGATCATCGAAGACTCGTCCTACTTCAAATAGTGTTGAAGCAAGCTTAAAGGAGACCTGACGACTTGGGATCACTGTGTGGATATACTCTTTACTCATTGGCATATCGATAGGTCCCATAAAAAAAGAGGGGTGTCCGAAGATAAGTATATCTTTGCCCTTTCTATAGGTTACGGTTCCAACAGGAGTAGCGGACATATCACCCGTGATAAGTGGTATCCCAACAGCATCCCCTGGGTTTAATTCCCGTGGAATATTTTTGTCTAAAGTAATTCTACCACCGCTACCATTATTTATAGCTACTAGCCCATAGGATTCAAGATCTTTTCTTATGATATCCAGAACTTTATTGCTGATTCCACTAAATAAGATAGGGGTTTTTACTGGTACAAGGGTCATTTGTTGATTATTAACATATGCAATGCGTGTATCAGAGGGAATTCTTTTGTAATATTCCGGGGCATGGGCTTCTAATTTCTTTCTTAATGTTGATTCAAGGGGTATAAAATAGATTGGCTCATCTTTTGGTTTGTAATTTCTTTTCTCTAACACAGCTAGCATTTCTTTAATGGGGCGTATTGCACCTATAGGATCTTTTGACCAAGGGAATGCATGAGATACTGCACCAATTAACTTATTATTAATATATACAGGGCTTCCACTCATTCCTGCTATAACACCAGTATGATTCATGACATTTCCAGAGAATCTGGCAAGGATTAGGCTACTCTTAGGTCCTTCATTCTTTAATACACCAATGATTTCTACATTAAATCGGGTAGGAGTTATACCTGAAAAAACGGATAGACCATATCCCTTCATGCCACGCTTGAGTTGTTCAACACCCATGATATCTGCATTATTAATTCGATTTGTGATACTATTATTATTTGCGGGAAAATCTTTATTTCTGTTTTCATTTGTAGAAGACAAGAGGGGGTAGATGGTGAATAGGATTGTTAATGTAATAATTGATAAATACTTTACCATATAAACCTCGTATAATTTGTTTTGACTATTTTTATTGAACACATGACAAGATGTGCTTCTTTCAAAAAATGTCGATTAGTCATCCATTTTATGGAGATGTTTAAAAAAATCCCTGAAATATTGAGGTAATTCTACAGAGAATTTTAATTGATTCCCAGTTACTGGATGTTTAAAGAAAATATAATTAGCACAAAGAGCCATTCCCATCTTCTCAAGAGTGTTTTTAGGTTTAGAATAAATTATATCGCCAAGTACAGGATGTCCCAGAGAAGATAAATGAACCCGAATCTGATGAGTTCTTCCTGTTATTAAGTTAATTTCAAGGAGTGAATAGGAATAATCTTTATCAAAGCGATATCTGGATGTTCTTTTATAATAAGTAAGGGCTTGTTTCCCAGATGTTGATACCTTGAATTTCTTTCTATAAACAGGATGACGACCTATATTCTGATCAATTTTCCCTTCTAAAGATGTTATTCCTCTGACCAGTGCAGTATATTTCTTTTCTATTTGTCTATTTTGAAATAATCCGACTAATTTTCGTTGTGTGGATATATCTTTTGCAATTATAATAAGTCCACTTGTTTCTTTATCTAACCGATGGACAATACCTGGTCTCCCTGACTCCGTAATATCACCACCAAACGATTGTAATTTATGAAGTAAACCATGAACCAATGTGCCTTTCTGATGACCTTTGGCAGGATGAACTACCATTCCAGCTGGCTTATTCACAATCATAAGATATTCGTCTTCATAAACGTATTCTATATCAAGAGCTTCTGGAATAAGATAGCTTGGTTCTTGTTCTGGATAGGAAAATTTGATTAAATCTCCCTCCCTCAGGCGATAATTTTTTTTATTATTAAGGTTATTTATTTGCACATGATCAAAATAATTTTGAATAAAACTTCGGGATATATCAATTTGTTGTTGAGATAAATTTCTTTCTAAAAATATGTCGACACGCTTGCCAATATCTTCTTTATGTGCAGTAAATGTATAGATATTCAATATTTTAGAAACCTCAAATAAATTATCAAGTAATGATTCTATGAATATAACTAATTTTTTATGAATTTCAATATATTTTCAATTTAATATGAAGTATATTACATCGGATTTTATAATTCAATCATTAAGGATTATCTGAGAATAATTTGTTTGGTAATGGAGAAATTATCTCATTTCATTCCATGATTTTGTTTGGTACTTATTTTTATATAAATTATCGATAATTTCCCTTTCATAATCACTAATATAAGTTGGTAGAAGAGTAATATTCTTTTGTATACTATCAATAAACAATTCCAAATTATGAATTAAATTGTTATACGGATATTCAGATATATCAATCGGAGAAGCCTTTTTATTATCCTCAACATTAAGATATTCACTCATCCGTAGATAAGAATCATCCAGAGGAATTGATCCTTGCATAATCACAACCTGGTCCCGAACAAGCATAGCACTTCCGACAATTTTTTTATTTTCTTCATTCACAATTTCACAAAGAGATGTTGATTCAAAACAATTAGGATTTCTTGTATCACCTGGTGATTTACCCTGTGTGTGCCCCTTAATTCCCATCCCCTCAAGACCAGTAATAATTAATTCTGATAGCTGAGAAAACAATACTTTTTTCTGTATCACAGGGTTATCCAGTTTAATGATAATGGAATAAGTAATCTCATTCAGATGAAATACGCCACGTCCCCCGGTTATTCTCCTGATGACAGGAATATTATCTACATTACATCTGTGTAAATCAAGACTGTAAATGTTCTGGAAATATCCTATAGTAATGCTTGGCTTATTCCATCCATATACTCTCAAAATAGATTTTCTATACCCTTGTACAACGCTAAGAAATAGACATTCATCAATAGCCATATTATTTTCAGCAGAGTCTACCGTATAGGATATAAAATCCATGTCCGTTGGAATAATATTCACATAAGCTCCTATCTCTGATTGTTGTTTTGACATAGGTATCTAAATAAAATATATAAAAATATAATATACTTCCAAAACCGAAATAGCCGTATCAAAATACCTTCTGACCTAACGATTTTTGTTGTAAATAAAATATAGCAACTATACTTGTCATAGAAATATTATTTTATTATTTTATACGAACAATTCTATAATCTTCATTGTAATCATAACTCATTTATATTTTTTGAGTTAAATAGATAATCATAAATAACTTGGAGGACAAGTATAATATGGCAAAACAATTATTATTTAGTGAGGAAGGCAGAAGATCACTATTAAGAGGGGTTGAACAATTAGCGGATGCAGTTCGTGTGACCCTCGGTCCTAAGGGACGAAATGTCGTTATAGACAAGAAATTCGGTGCTCCCACTGTTACAAATGATGGTGTTACCATTGCTAAAGAAATTGAATTAAAAGACCCTTATGAAAATATGGGCGCTCAAATGGTCAAAGAAGTTGCCACCAAAACCAATGATGTTGCTGGGGACGGTACTACAACTGCTACTATCCTTGCACATGCTATTATTAAAGATGGTTTACGGAACGTAGCGGCTGGTTCAAATCCTATGGAACTTAAACGAGGAATTGAAGCAGCTGTAAAATCAGCGGTAGCGAAGATAAAAGAAATTTCTATATCCCTGACTAAACCTTCTGAAGTTGAACAGGTAGCTACTATATCTGCAAACAATGATCCTGAAATAGGAAAATTGATATCCGATGCTATGGATAAGGTGGGTAAGGACGGCGTTATAACTGTTGAGGAAGCAAAATCTCTTGAGACACACCTGGAAGTAGTCGAAGGGATGCAGTTTGATCGTGGATATCTGTCTCCTTACATGGTTACTAATTCCGAGAATATGACTGCTGAAATGGAAAGTGCAAATATATTAATCTGTGAAAAGAAGATCAGTAGCTTAAAAGACTTTTTACCGCTCCTTGAAAAAACAGCTCAAACAGGAAGACCACTTCTTGTTATCGCTGAAGATGTAGAAGGGGAAGCCTTAGCAACACTTGTTGTTAATAAAATTCGTGGAACACTCAATGCAGTTGCGGTAAAAGCGCCAGGATTCGGTGATCGACGCAAAGCTATGCTTGAGGATATTGCAATTCTTACCGGTGGAAAGGTTGTTTCAGAAGAACTAGGAATGAAGCTTGATCAGGTAACTGTCGATGTCCTTGGAACTGCAAAACGTGTTACTGTAGACAAAGAAAATACCACTATTGTTGAAGGTGGTGGGAAAGAAAAGGATTTAAAAGGTCGTATTGCTCAAATCAAAGCTCAAATTGAAGAAACCACATCAGATTATGATCGTGAAAAGCTTCAGGAAAGACTTGCGAAGTTATCTGGTGGTGTTGCTGTTATCAATGTAGGTGCTGCAACAGAAATTGAATTAAAAGAGAAGAAAGCACGTGTTGAAGATGCTCTATCTGCTACAAGATCTGCAGTAGAAGAAGGAATTGTACCAGGAGGCGGTATCACTCTTGTTAGAACTATCTCAGCCATTGATAAATTATCATTAAAAGGTGATCAGAAGATTGGTGCAGAAATTGTAAAAAAAGCTTTGGAAGCTCCATTAAGACAAATCGCCATCAATGCTGGTTTAGAAGGGTCTGTAGTTGTTGAACATGCTAAACTTAAAGATGGAAACATTGGTCTAAATGCTGCTACAGGAGAATGGGTTGATCTTATGGGTGAAGGAGTCATTGATCCTGCGAAAGTTACCCGTTCAGCTCTTCAAAATGCAGCGAGTGTCTCAGCATTATTGCTCACAACAGAGACTTTAATTACTGATGTGAAAGAAGAAAAAGACTCTATGCCTGCAATGCCTCCAGGAGGAATGCCGGGTGGGATGTACTAAATATAAATTCTAAATGTCATTTTAATTGACAAAATGATAACTCAATGAATTTTATTTTTTAAAGGGGTGAGAAGTAATCTCATCCCTTATAATTATCGAAACTTTTTTTTTCATGCCCATTTCATAAATAATTTTAAACTCTTTTTCAGTTACCGGCTGGACTGAAAGTCTTTGTCCCTTTTGAATGACCTTCATATCTTTTAATTCTGGTATGTTCCGAATGCTCTCTAAGCTCACTTCCTCCTTCATTTCCTCTTTCCACTGGACATCCACCATAAACCATCTTGGATTATCTTTTGTGGATTTAGGATCAAAATATTTTGATTTGGGATCCCAAGATGTAAAATCAGGATAAGACTCTTTAACAACCTCAGCGATCCCGACAACACCCGGTTCTTTGCAATTGGAATGATAAAACAATATAAGATCGCCGATTTTCATCTCATCCCTCATAAAATTCCTCGCCTGATAATTCCTCACACCATCCCAATGTTCTGTAGAATCTTTACAGATCTTTAAATGATTAAATGAAAAAGTCTCAGGTTCTGATTTCATCAACCAATATTTCCGTGCCATAGTAAATATATTCCTTTCAATGCAGATTTTATTTCATTTTTTATTATAGAAAGATTGTATTAAAATAATAAGAACGTCATTCATCGTATAATAAATTTTGATAATCTTTATTCTATTTGATGATAGATGCAGTAAGCTATTGACTTGAAACTATGGAGTATCGGAACTGAAATTTTTGATTCCGATTGTGATTCGTTTGGATACCAAGGTGTAAATAGATTTAATTATATTAGAGAGATCATATTATCGTATTCTAAAAGTATTTTTTATTGACGGAAGAAGCCATATCATATATTTTTAAGGTAACAGAAATATATCGCAATATAATTCAACTATTCTCACGCAACCAGTATACACACAATAAAATTACACTAGGAGGACAATTGAGAATTAAAAATATAGTTCTATTCATTCTAATGATATTCTTATCGGGATTACTCGCTTGTAAAAAAGAAAATAAATCAATTATTCGTATGAGTGAAAGAGATATCCAACTCACCAATCCCTTGTCTATTGGGGGGGAATTTACCTTAACAGATCATAATAATAAACCCTTTCATCTAAAGGATCTTAGGGGAAACCTTGTCCTGCTCTTCTTTGGATATACCTACTGCCCTGAAATATGCCCTACAATGATGAATAAAATAAATGAAGTTTACAATAAGATTGGGCTGTTAGGAAAGAAAGTGAAGACCCTTTTTATCACCGTTGATCCAGAGCGAGATACACCAGAACGGATGAAAACATTTTTATCAATTTACCTTGCAGTAGACTCCATTGGGTTAACAGGTACTCGTGACCAGCTTGCTCAAATTGCCAAGAAATATACAGCCCTCTTTCCAAAAGAAGTCCCAAAACAATCCCAACACGTCATGCATTCGACCTACCTCTATTTAATTAATCAGTCGGGTAAGGTTATATATATAATTCGGTATAGTGATACAGCAAAATTTATAGCCAAATTAATTGGGATGGCAATGACGAATTAAGGGATGATAAACAATTATTGTCTGACTCTCAATGAAAACTCTTTGTATAGTCAGTAAATATAATATAATCAGCCTGTTTCCTTCCATTATAAAAGGATTTCATAAGAATTTTCTTTTGAGATATGATCGGATGGAAGCTTATAATTTTCATAGAGATGTTTTTATTATAAGTCTTAAGCATTCCAGGTATTGCCAATCCATAGTCGGAATGAAATCTCCCATTTACTGATAGAATCTGGTATCCTGTATTGTTATCTAAAAATTGTCCTATGGATTCTGCCATAGTAGCATCCTTTGCAACTGCGGATAAATAGAAGTGGTAGAGGAGTTTCTTATACTTCTTACTGCCAGGATGTCCTTTGGGGAGGGCATTATAAAAATATTTTTTGTATATCCTATTGTTAAAAGGGATTTTTTGGGCAAAATATTTTTTATATTTCTTTTGAAGTTGTACTAAAGATTTCATCCCGCCATAGACAATACTCCGACGTATATTCATAGGGATATTCATGGCAATAACTTTTAAATGATGTTCTTTAGCAAAGTGAATGAGTGGACGATAATCCTTATAATTAGGCCAGGGACGGGATTTTTTTAAGAACATCTTTTCGGATATTTTTCCTGATAAGTATTGATCGATGATAGGCTGTACATCCCTGTCAAACATCTCCAGCGCAATAGCGATATTCTTATTGTTTTGATACATAGATTTTAATATCCTGTGTTGATATTGATGAGCCTTCAAACTATTGTGGATTTCACCTAAAAAAATCACATTTGAGTTAGTGAGTTGATGTATTAAATTGCCATAGGAGATAAGGGATTTTTGATGGAGGGATAATATCTTGTTATATAGATCATGAGGAGTGTATAGATCCTTTAATGGTCTGTTCTCATCAGGACTTTTAGAAATACCATTCCCGCAGTAATTGAATATGAGCATACTGATGAAAATTATCATAGAAATCAATTTGTTATTCATTGTTATCTCCTGAACGAGTTAGTAAATATGGAATCTTATCTTAATATAAAAATACTTTTTCATAACGACTTTTACTTGACAAATCTTTATGAATAGAATATTTTATCACATTGGATATAATAATAATAAAATTATATAGAGAAGGTGGATGATATGTTTAAAGGTGCCATCGTTGCAATTGTAACCCCTTTTAAGAACGGAAAAATTGATTATGCTACATTTGAAAAGCTCATTGAGTTCCAGATTAAAGAAGGTATTAATGGAATAGTCCCCTGTGGAACAACGGGTGAATCCCCTACCTTGACTCACGATGAGCACAAAGAGGTCATCCGCTTTACTGTAGAAATAACTAAAAAAAGGGTGCCTGTCATTGCTGGAACTGGTTCTAATAATACAATCGAGGCTATAGAACTCACACAACATGCTAAGGAAGTGAAGGCAGATGGGGTACTCATGGTAACTCCTTATTATAATAAGCCAGGTCAGGAAGGAATATTCCGTCATTATTCAGCTGTTGCGGATAAAGTGGATATCCCCATTATATTATACAATATCCAATCAAGAACTGGGATTAATATGACCCCTGAAACCATGATCCGGTTATCGAATCATAAGAATATTGTTGGAGTGAAAGAAGCATCAGGAAGTTTAGAACAGGCTATGCGGGTTATCGACGGGACAAAGGATTTTACAGTACTTTCTGGAGATGATATTATTACCCTTCCCCTCTCCAGTATTGGTGCTCATGGAGTGATATCTGTTATAGCCAATATCTTGCCCGGAGAAACGTCGCAATTCACAGATCAGTGCTTAAAAGGAGATTATCAAAATGCCCGAAACTACCACTACAAATATCTTGACCTGATGAAAGTCCTGTTTATTGAAACTAATCCTGTCCCTGTCAAGCAAGCTATGAAATACATGAATCTTTGCGAAGCGGAAGTCCGCCTCCCTCTTTGTGAAATGACAAATGAAAATCAGGAATCCCTGAAAGCTGTTATGAAAAAAACAAATCTAATAAAATAATTTATAATCGAAAGACGATAGGCTATCATGAAACTATATAACATGCGAAACAATGAAGAACTCTATACAATCAATAATCACCTGCTTAATTTCCTTAAAGAACATCTCATAAAAGAGGGTGAGAGCGACGAGGATTTCTTTATCAGCTTTTCAAATATTAGTTTATTGGAAGAAAAATCCCATACTGATCAGGAAAAAGAAATGGTAAGTATATTAAGACGAGCACTGGAAGGAGAAATTGGTCAGAGCGGAATGGATATTTATTATGAGTAAAATTAATGAGAGTTTGTTATCACTGTAAAAAAGAGTGGAAAGGTGATTATAAGCCGGGACGCCGTGATATCTGTGATCATTGCGGAATGGATCTCCACTGCTGTTTAAACTGCCAGTTCCATGATAACACCAGTTATAATGAGTGCAGAGAACCACAAGCTGAACGGGTTCTTGAAAAAGAATCCTCTAATTTCTGCGACTATTTCCAGTTCAAAGATACTTCAATTACTGATCAAATAAAAAAATCCGATAACAAAAAATCCTTTGATGACCTCTTCAAATAATATGAAATTAATATCTTTTTCTGGTTAAATATTTTATGGACATCATCACCATTCTCGGATTAATAGCTGGTCTACTCACTACAATAGCATTCTTTCCCCAGGTCATCAAAGTTTGGAAGTCAAGATCCACAAAAGATATTTCTTTGTTAATGTATGCTATTTTAACCACTGGTATAGCCCTATGGATATTCTATGGATTCTCAATCAGTTCCCTCCCTGTCATCTTGGCTAATTCCATCACACTTATCCTGACTGCCATTATTCTCATATTTAAAATGATTTATAAATAATCCTAAAACAATTAAGATACTTGTAATCCCGATTTGTAAAAAAATATATTATATTTAATTAACGATACAATTTATACCAGAGGACCAAAATGAAAAATATTACCCTATTATTAATTATATTATTCTCAATTACACTTATAACAGAATCCACAGAAGCTCAACCGCGTCACCGAAGAGATCGTAAACATCGTTTATTTAATAAAAAAAATAAAAGAAAATGGCTCTTTGTCGTAAACAGCATTGCAAGAGTCCAATCCGAACCCTCATCCTTCTCTCATCTTGTAGGACTATTAAAATTCAAAGCCAGAGTAAGGGTATTAGCTAAAGAAGATAATTGGTTTTATATTCAATCAGGACAAAAAGAAATCACAGGATATATCCACGCTGACTCACTCATGCCTCTACGAAAGATAAGACGGTTTTTAAAACGTCAGGAACGTCAAAAAATAGATCGCGACGAGTCCTCTTCAAAGGGATTCAGCGAAAATGAGGAGGTCTCTGCTGGAGCCAAGGGATTTAGCGAACAAGACGAAGTGGCTGCAGGCTCAAAGGGCTTTAGTGAAACGGATGAGGTTGCCGCTGGTTCCAAAGGATTAAATAAGCAATTTGAAACCGATATGATGAAATCCAATCCCAAATACCGATACGATCTCGTGGATCAATTCATTAAAAATAACAAATTATTAAATCCATACAGAAAACTAAAAGATTTTAGAGAGGCACGAAAAATTGGCGAATTTTATAAGCCTGTAATAAAAGGTAGGTCTAAAAAAAGACGTTCTGAGTTGTTAAAAAAGCGTTTTGATACAAAAAAAATAAAACATCATGATGGATTTCTTCCTTCAGAAGAATATTATATCGGACGAACCACTGCGGCATATCTTCTCTCAAAATACACTCCCTACGGCGATGGTACATCAAAACTTGAAAAATATTTAAATAATCTTGGCAGAGTCTTGGGAATGGCGAGTATCCGTCCGGAAGTCTTTAATGGATATCGTATTATCGTTATTAAGAGTGACAAAAAAAATGCTTTTGCAACACCAGGGGGATTTATTTTCATAACAACAGGACTTTTAAATATTGCAAAAAATGAAGATGAGATTGCCAGTGTTCTTGCACACGAAGTCGCACACGTCGCTCTGAGACATCCCACAAAATCAATCAATCAGGCTCGCAGACAGGAAATGTTAAAAAAACTCGCTGAGGAAAATAATGACGGTGAAGAAAATCAGAATCTCACACAAAACATCAAAAAATCTCTCGATGATATTTTAAAAGAGAAAAAAACAAATCGGGACTCCAAAATGGAGGAAAGAGCTGATTATTACGCAATTAGAATATTATTAAGACTAGGATACAACCCCATGGGTCTTGTGAGGATTATAAAGAAATTAGGAACTGGAGATGCAGTGCATGGAGACCCGCAGGAACGGGCAAATAACCTCAAAAGACACATTAAAAAACTAAAACGACGTTTCGGATTGGTCACAAAAATACCTAAATATAGAAGAACATCTTATCAAAAAATCCTGAAAGGTTCTGACGATGAAAATGACGATGAATAAAATTTCCCCTTTGAATCGATGACAAAGATTGGAAAACGAATGAATAATTCACAAAATAAAGTTCTTATGGATGGAATTTCAATTGAAAATGCTTTAAATGCAATGGTGGATCAAATTATCCAGAGAAAAAAAAATATCAGCAATATTGCTTTTGTGGGTATAAAAACTCGAGGTGAGCATATTGCTATTCGTATGAAAAAAATATTTGAAAAGAAAACAAAAATAAAATCCTTTCTCGGCACTCTGGATATTACTTTATATCGCGATGATTTTGATACTCTCGGTGATCTTGCAATAGGGGAGACTAATCTTTTTTTTGACGTTGCAGGAAAGAGAATAATTTTAGTCGATGATGTTTTGTATACTGGAAGAACCATTCGTTCAGCGCTTGATCAAATTGTTGATTTTGGCCGTCCATCTGAAATTGAATTAGCAGTACTCGTAGATAGAGGTGGAAGAGAATTCCCTATCTGTGCAGGGTATATTGGAAAAGAATTCCAGATTAGTGAAAGCGAGCATATCCGTGTTCACTTAAAAGAATCGGATGGCATAGATCAAATTATTTGTATAAATAACTAGAAACCAAAAAATTGATTGCCACTAGTTTATATTACAAGAGATACCATTATCAGAATGATTTTCATGATCCAATGGCTTTGATTATGTCTCTGTATAATAATCTTGGCAACCTGTTATAATATAATAATTAGCTAAAAATAGTTTCTTTGAAATAAATTAATCATTCGTCTGATACCTTCATCGTTTATAAATTGATTGTTATTCTCAATTAATCATTAGTTAGTTATTATTGTTTTTCTGGTAAACAATTATTTCTTTCCATCGGGAGTTAGTTCCTTTTGAGGATAGAATTATTGACTCGCTGCCATAACTGTTTGTTTGGAAAGGATGAGAGTATACTTTTTTTTCATCGATGTAAAAACTGACTCCACCCTTTTGATGGAGAATCAATTTAAAAACATGTATTCGAGAGAGTTCTGTATATACTTTAAGTTGACTATCCATTAATTCGTTGTTTATTCTAAAATCGATGTTATTGCTTCCATCAATATCATTATTAAAAAGAAATCCAACATAGGGCAGAGCTTTTTTTTGAGTGTACGAGCCATATATTTTTTCTCCAAAACCAAAACTGCCTTTACCATCACCGACGATCCCCTTAGCGACGATATAAAGATCTCCCCNNGATTAAAATAGACTTTTGAGGAGATGGCTGAATATTGCCAATTTTTTCCGTTAATTTTTAACCACTTTTTAATAATTTGAGGCTTCAACTTTGTCGGGATGTTCCATCTGTCAAGATCATCAGAAAAATCTTCATAAAATAAGGTTTTTTTGTATTTTTTTTGTATATCCAGAGGAATTGAATATTTTTTATAATTGCTTTTATAATAGGGGAGGTAGCTGGCAGATTGTATTGCAGTTTTTTTAAAATAATCGGTGTTGATGTAGACTTTATTATTACTTTCCTGTACCACATATAATAAATTCTTGAATGGTTCTTCATTTTGGTAAATATTCTGGTAAAATGATTTGATTAGCTTGATGAAATGATTTTTTGATATGTGACGAAATGTTTTGAACGTTATTTTATCAGAATATTTTTTACGTATGGATTCGCATTGTTTATTTGCAGTTATGAAATCACCAAAGGAGTCATCTGAGTTATCATTAATATATTCGATANNCAAGAGAGTTATCATTAATATATTCGATAACTGCTGAAGTGTATGCTAATCCCAAGCGTAAACGATTCATATCAAGGGCTTCGTCATAGGAAACGATCTCACCCTGTTTTGTCTTAATAAGTTTTAGGGCATTATTCATAAGATTTTTGCAGTTCATTAATATTTCAGAAAGAGTGCTTTTAAATCCGTCCTTTGGATTTTGAAGGATTTGTTTTAGGAATAAGTAAAGTGATTTTTTTGAATAATTAGTAAAATCATCATCAAGTAGGTAATTTTTATGGATTAAATATAAAATAGGTTCAATGGAATTAAAATAGTGGGTTTTTGATAGATCTGTGGATGCTTCATCGATTTTGTTCATTGTGGATTTGGTTAGATTATTAAATTCTTCAATATCTTCACCGGATAATTGGGAATAGAGTTGAGTAAACAGGGCTTTTTGGATGGTAGAAACATCCCTAATAAGGGTACCATTCTCTGTTGTAATGATATACGTATATTTAAAAAATTGTCTGCTTGCGTTGGTCAGTTCTTTTTTTAATTGATATAGATCTTTATATTTTAAGATATTGATTTGGTTTGGTTTGATTAAACGGTAGACATTTCCATCCACAATGACTTTTTTATAGTAGGGATTATCAGGAAATGAAAACTCCTTTGAGTGGATGGGGTTTATAATTAGAACAATTAGTAAGAAAAAAATAATGTATCTCATAACTTTCCTAAACTATATAGTTTAACACATAAAATAGATATTTCAATAATTTTAATAATATTTTGTGATTCAAGGATAAATTTCTTAGTGAGTCCTCTTATAAACTACTTGTATTTTTTATAAAAAAATATTAGCTTATTTAATAGAATATTATCGGTTAAATGTTCTGTTAAATAGAATTTGATCGATAATTATTTTGTATCTTAATAAGATATATTTTGAAGGGGTTTTGAGATAGACTAATATTTTTTTTAATTGATATGATTAAATGGTGTATAGTCCTTTGAATGAATAGTTAGGGTTGGTCATTTAATATTTATTAAATTTTAATTAAGAATATTTTAGTGTATAGATATTAAATAATTTTTTTAATTATCCCCTTCGAATATTAATTATTTTTGAAGGTAAATAAAATGATATATAAATCAATTAATAATAAGCGATATCATAATTTTGGTCGCTATTTGAAGAATGTATTTGGGGAGCGGATATTTAAAGTTTGTGTGGATGGGGGATTTACTTGCCCCAATCGGGATGGGTCGAAGGGACGTGGGGGATGTATTTATTGTAATAATGATAGTTTTAAACCAGGTACGGTGGAGGTTAAGAAAACTATTACCCAGCAATTAAATGAAGGGATGGATTATCAGAGAATTCGTTATGGGGCTAAGAAATTTATTGCTTATTTCCAGCCGTTTTCAAATACTTATGACAGGGTTGAAAATCTGGAGCCCATGTATAAAGAGGCTCTGTCTCATCCTGATGTTGTGGGATTATCTATTGGGACTCGTCCTGATTGTGTCTCTGATGAAACACTGGATCTGCTAGAAGATCTTGCTCAGAAGACACATTTGTGGATTGAGTATGGCTTACAATCGATGCATGACAAGACTTTGGATTATATTAATCGAGGACATGGTTTAAAGGAGTTCCATGAGACATATCATAAGACCAGACAGAGGAAGGGGATTCATATTTGTGTGCATGTAATCCACGGGCTTCCCTTTGAGACGAAGGAAATGATGCTTGATACTATAAAATATCTAGCTGATTTAGATATAGATGGGATAAAAATACATCAACTTCATGTGGTTAAAAATACAATTATGAAGAAGATGTATGAGAATGGAGAATTTACCCTCCCAAGCCTTGAGGAGTATTTAGATCTGGTGTCTTCATCCTTAGAACTTCTTTCACCGCGGGTTGTGATTCAGAGGCTATTTGGTTTGGGTCCATTGGATATTCTCATTGCTCCAAGCTGGCATTTAGGGAAGGGGCAGTTTAATACCCTTATTGACGAATATCTTGAGAAAATAGATTGTTATCAAGGGAAGAACCATAAATATTTTGATACTCTTGATAATTTACCACCGTTCAGGGATTTTTTACCAGTTATGAACAGATAATTATTATATTTTTAGGAGATACCCATGTCATTGGATGGATTTGATTCGCATCTTGAAAAGGATTTGGAGGATTCTGGCAAGAATGATCTTTATTGGGTGATAGTTTATGATAACGAATATAATACTTTTGACCAGGTGATTTATATTATTCAGAAGGCTACATGCTGTTCTTATGAATTAGCAGAACATATTGCCCAGGAAATTCATGTCAAAGGGAAGTCCAAAGTGATGATTGCTCTGAGAGAGGATGCTAACATTGCTGCTGATCTGATATCGAGTATCGGGATTCGGGTTGAAATTTCTAAAGTTAGTTGAAAATCTGTGAATTATTTAGAGATTACAAGCTGATATATTGAATTAGAGATTTCATTTCTCTGACGGCTGTTTCAAGTCCTACAATAACTGCTCTTGAGATAATCCCATGTCCAATACTAAATTCTTCTATTTCTTTGATATTTGCCAGTGGTTTTACGTTATGATAATAAATTCCATGACCAGCATTGACTCCTAATCCCAGTTCCTTTGCGTGTTTTGAGGCGGTGATAATTTTATTTAATTCATTTTGAATGTCTTTAGGGGATTTTGCGTCGCAGTAGGTTCCAGTGTGGATTTCTATATAATCTGCATTGATTTCTTTACATGCATCGATTTGTTTTAAATCTGGATCTACGAATATACAAAGCCGGATATCATTTTCTTTTATAATTTGAGCGAAGGATTTTAGAAAGGATATTTGCTTAATGACATCTAAGCCTCCTTCTGTGGTGAGTTCCTGTCGTTTTTCGGGGACTAGACTAATCTGAAAGGGTTTGATATTTTTAGCGATGTTAAGCATTTCATCGGATGCAGCCATTTCGAAATTAAGTCTGAGATTACTTATTTCCTTTATTAAACGGACATCGCGGTCTTGTATATGACGTCTATCTTCTCTGAGGTGAAACGTGATACCATCTGCTCCAGCGAGTTCACAGATACCAGCAGCGATGACAGGGTCAGGGTATTGTGTCATCCTTGCCTGACGAAGAGTTGCAATATGATCAATATTAACACTTAGTAGCCTCAAAATATTCCTCTTTGACTGGGATTCATTAAACTATTTTTATATTATGAATAGGGAGATTAACCTGTTCTATGGGATGAAATTTGATTATTAATTTACGATATTCACCTGTTTCAGGTAAGTTGGATTTAAATTTATAATTGTTTTATTTTTGTCCATAACAAAATGGATTGTTTCATATTGAAAACCTGCTTTAAGAATATGTATTTTATTGTACTCTTTTGCTTTATCTGAGAATTGGATGAGATAAAAATAATATCCAGCACCAAAATAACACCATTCCCGCTGTTCTTTTTTATCATAAATTTCTACTATAATTTCTCTTGTAATTGGGATTTCTTTATTTTTTTTCAAAACTTTTTTAGATGCATTTTTAGTAAGGACTTGTCCAAGGATCAGGTGTTTGATATTTAAAAGATTAATTACCTTGAGGGGTTGCGTAGTTCTGATTTGCTTTGGAATTTTATGGTATAGCTCTTCACCCTTCTGATTAAACCACTCGACCTTTAATTCCTGACCACGGGGTGTAAGCCATAATTTAACTGAATTGAGCCGGGTATGATCTTTTGCAGAATAATTGATAAATGATGTATCAATAATAAATGAGACACCACTTATATTGGATGGAATAAGCTTTAGGTTATAGCTGATATAACTTTGAATATTGGGAAGAATGCCCTTTAGATTGATGATTTGTCCCTGGGGATTAAATTGAACGCCTCTTTGTGTGATACCTTCTGTGAAATTAATTGATCCAAACTGATTCTTATCATTTGTTTTGTAGTAAGGGGTTTTGAAGATTTTAGGATCAATAGAGGTTAAATTGCCATTTTTATCATAGTTATAATGGATTAGTGAGATTAATTTACTATTATAGTAATCCTTTCGGAGAACAGGCTGGTTGTTTTGGTTGTATTCATAAAAATATTGGGCAGTTAGTTTATTGTTTTTAAAAAATTGTTTTGAGATAATTTTATTAGCATTATTATATTGATAAAGAGATTTTGAAATTAACTTATCATTCTTATCATATGCCTCTTCTTTGATGACATTTTTATTGGAGTCATATGACATATCTGTTTTTCCTATGGGGAAATAACGATATTTTTGGCTATCTTCACTGAGGTTGAAGTGGTCTATTTTAATGACATATCCTTCTTTGTCATACCGATAGATGTGGGAGACTTCACGGTAATTAACTATGACTGGAGCGTTTGGAAAGAACTTCCCTCCTTTATTGACCGTTGCACGTTTTCGGACCAACCTGCCTTCGTTTAGTTCTCTGACTCTGCCATCATCGTTGTGAACAATATAATAGGACCGCATTTGTTTGTAATATTCTATTACTCTGTTATCTCGAAACTTGACCCGATAAACGTCCTGATTACCGATTGTATAGAGAAAATGTCCAAAATGGCGTTGATATTGATCTTGTGTTTGGATAAATCCTTTGGAATCAATATAGATATGTTTATAATAATAAAATTCATCTTTCGAATATCCGCTTACTGCAGTAAGTAAAATTAATGATACTATAAAATAAAGTTTCCTGACAATATTCATTTGATTACTCTATATCCCTTACAAAATTATCTTTCTACCCGATATAGGAATTTAATGTTAAAATGGGGAATTGGCAAAAAAAATAACAAAAAAATCATAATTTTTTGAATTAATTAATTGAAATGACTTGAGAAAATATGACTCACAGGGCGATTATTAAAAATGATATTTTCATAGGGATTCGAAATATTTTCATTTATTTTTACAGCAATTAAATGATATGGTTTCCCCAGCGAGATTTCTCCCAGTCCATTTCTTAATTTCATTGCATGGGAGCCTGATATAGTTGCCATATGAATTATTTTATCATAAGTGAGAAAGGGATATTTGGTATACATTCTCTGGAGTTCACGGAAGAAGTTTAAATCCTCATTGCTTGCAATTGAATCTGTCCCAATAGCAATATTAATCTGTTCATTTAGTAGCATTTCTAACTGGAAGGGAGGGTGATTAAAATAATCATGACTTCGTGGACAGTGAACTACCGATAGATTTAGATCTTTTAATATTTTTATCTCCTTTTTATCCAGGATATTTAAATGGATAATCATCATGTCGTGATCCAAGAAGCTGTTATTATAAAGATATGTGAGGGGTGTCGTGTTTGTAATACTTTTATCCACAGGAAATATTGAGTTGATAAATTCAAATAGTTCTCCTATCCTATCAGAGAAGAATCTCATTTCATCGATACTTTCACCGACATGGATTGTTGAATGATAATGATTATTTCTTATGTACTGGAAAATAGTTTCAAAGGCATTTGGATGAAGAGTATAGGTGGAGTGGGGGGAAATACCAATATCAATGGGGTGATTACTGGGTGATATTAATGATTCTATGGATTTTTTTAGATTTTCAAAACGTGGTAGGATATCTTCTGGTTTGAGGGATAAATATTCATAGTATACACGTCCCGTCATAGATGTATTAGACAAATAATTAAAGGATTTATAATCTGAGCTGATATCTCCAACTGCAACTACACCACTGTCCCATAGAGTATTTATTCCATTTTGAATTCCTGATATTATTTCAGGCTCAGGGAGAGATGATTTTAATTTTATTAATTCTTTGATCCATTTTGTAAACGAATAAGAATGACTCTTTAAAGATCCCAGTGCAGTGAGATCAAGATGGGTGTGACAATTGACAAATCCTGGCAGAATGATTTCATCGGAGTGATCTTCAATAAGTGCTTCAGGGTAATCATGTTTCAGATCATGATAAGAACCCATACTAAGGATGATATCCCCATTCAGAACAAGGCATCCGTTTTTAATGGGATCACGGGTGATGGGTAATAGACATTTTGAAACAAGAAGTTTTGTCATTATAAATCAGCTAGTCATGAAAGATATACAGAATATATAATAAAATTAAAAATAAATTAAGTTCTTTATACCGAACACCCCTTTCATGGGAAAATCATGGGAGAAGTATGGGAAAAACGATTAAGAAATCATAAGCAATTTACAGCTCTATCGCTATAAATCCATTACGGTTGTAATCCTTCAAATTGTCCCTTCTCTCTGGGGAGAAGCTTAGGATGGATACCCTAATTTGTCATCCTGTACCAAATTAGTAATTCTGAACTTGATTCAGAATCTCCATTCTATTTTCACAACAAACGTAGGGCAAGGCTTCAGCCTTGCATAATCCCCTGTCATTGTCACTAATAGATTCTTGAATACGGAATTCCCCATTCCTTTATTCTCAAATGGTTTCTGAATCTCAACCACAAACGATCTCTCAACCAGCCTTAGGAATATCTCTAATACAAAAATATCTTTTATAGAATTTTATTTTTTGAAACAATTTTTTCAATCACTTTTATGACAGGATTAATACTTAGGCTATCATCTTTATTATCTGCAATATATCCTGTATTGGGATCAGAAAAGATATATTTAGCTATCTCAAGCCTAAATTCATTTTTAGCACTTTTGTCATTCTCATCCTCGTTACCAATAGCATTTTCGAATACTTCATATTGGTTTAAAACAGTTGATCTGTGGTCATATAAAATATATAAATTTCTTTCTATATTATATTTATTAAGACATATTTTTAAAGAAATTATTGTTGAAGAGATAAGTAAAATCTTTTGAAAAAGAATCTTGATAATACCATCAATAGATTTTAAATTATTATCCCAGTTTCTCCATATTGAATATCCGATTGCTATAAATAATAATATAGCAGAAATAATAAACGCAATGAACCATCCTCTTGAATATTTATCATGTTTATTTTTTAACATTTCAAAATTTTGTTTACTTCTATCGGTTCCTTGATCCATACTATGCTTTTGAGATGCTTCTCTAATTTTTTCAATACTTTTTAAGTTAGTTTCAGCATCTTTTAATATTTTATCCAGTTGCTCATTATATTCTCCAGGTACTTGCTTATCAACTAATTTATTTACCCTATTTAATTTAATACTATTCGCAATACTCAGAAAATGCTTTCTATTATTATTATTTTGTGTTTTTAAGGATTTGATATAATTTTCTCTGCTTTGTTTGAAACTTGGTTGACTTATACCACTTTTAATTAGGGTCTTAATACCATCCATAGTTATTTCAACACTATTTAAAAAATTTTCTAAATCAATGAGTGCTTGATTATTCAGATCTTCTTTTAAGTCATTATCAGGGCTATTAATTAAATCTAGGATGTTCTGAAGATATTCTAAAATTTCATTTTTGGTATTCTGAGCCTCAATAAAATTAATATTTTCATCAAAGTTAGTATAACTTATATCCGTTTCAATTAATTCTGACATCTTATTTGATAAATCATCAAATTTATTCGATTCGTTTTCTGACAATTTTAAAACCTCTATGATCGAATATCAAAATATATATTAATCATTTAATTTAACAATAACAAATTATTAAGACAAGTAATCAATATTTTTCGTCACCCCATCCCAAAATCATCACCCCTACAAAATGAAAATAATTATTTTAATAACCATTGAATTTCCTGTATTAAATAGATTTTAGAGTGTGTAAAGTAAGTTAATCTGTTATAGTTTTTTAAATAATGTATAAATATAGGGTTTAGGAAGTCCAGTTGGTGTATGATAAAGATAATCAAAGGATTCAAGTAATTCAAAATCTTTTCCAAGAAAGTCTTGTAAGGTATTTTCATCGTATTGATTGACCTTTAAACCGCTGCAGTAGGTTGCCCCTTTTAATGAGAATGTCGAGATGGCTGCATGACCTCCAGTTTTTAATACTTTATTTAAGGTATCCTTATAAGATTTCTTGTCCTGGTCATCGAGAAAGAAATGAAGTACCGCCCGATCGTGCCAGAATGCAATATCTTTGAGTTGATTTATTTCTTTTGGCTTAGTGAGATCATCAACGATCCATTGAACCTTGTTGGCTTGATTACCCAGACGTTCTTTTAATTTAATAAAGGCATTTTCACTGATGTCAGTTGCAATAATATTGGTATATCCCTTCTCAAGAAGTGTGTCGATAAGGGTTGTTGAGCCTGCACCAATGATTAATATAGGTTCAATCAGATTTATCTGGTATTTTAATATTAAGTCTAAGCAGGGGCCAGGTTTTTCCTCATGCCACATTAAATCTTCTGTATCTATAGTATCATATACGGTTTCCCAGTGCTCTTTTGATTTTTGATTCATAATATTACCTCTTTAATAAAACTAAAATTATTTCCAGATAAATCATACAGATTATCAAGTCTTAAACTTCTATTTATTGATGAGTATAATTCAATTACAATACTTTGTTTCGATAATTGGATACTGAAATCTTAACACCCATTAAAATAAAATAATATTAACTCGCCCTTAAATAAATCATGAGTAGAGAAATATCTGATGGATTGACTCCCGATATTCTTGCTGCTTGTCCTATAGAAAGGGGTTTAATTTTCTTTAATTTCTCTCTTGCTTCTGTTAATAGACCTTCCACCTCATCGTAATTAAATGATTCAGGGATTTTCCTATCTTCTAATTTCTTGAAACGTTCGATTTGTTCATTCTGACGCTGGATGTATCCCTGATACTTCACATGAGTATTAATCCGGGAGAGCTCTTCGTCAGTTAATCTATTTAATTCTGGATAGTAGTCCTTGACCATGTCGAGAGATAAATCACTTCTTCTCAGGATGGAATAGAGATGGCTACCAGGTGTTACGTTGTTATCCTTATAAACAGGGTATTCTCTTTCACTCGATTTAATATACCAGCCTTTCACAAAAGAAATACCTTTTTCAATACTCTCGATTCTTTGTTGGAATCTCATATAATCGTCGTTGTTTATTAATCCGAACTGGTGTCCGTAATGAAATAATCTTTCATCTGCGTTGTCATAGCGAAGGTTTAACCGGTATTCAGCCCGTGAGGTGAACATCCTATAAGGTTCTGTAACCCCTTTTGTAATGAGATCATCTATAAGTACAGCAATATAGCTTTCTGTCCTATCCATAACAAAGGGTGATCCATTGATAAGCTTCTGTCCTGCATTTATACCTGCAATCAATCCCTGTGCTCCAGCCTCCTCATATCCACTTGTCCCATTAATCTGGCCAGCAAAGAATAGGTTTCTAATCAGTTTAGTCTCCAAAGTATTTTTCAACTGAACAGGATTACAAAAATCATACTCCACAGCATATCCAATTCTCATGATCTCTGCATTCTCTAATCCAGCAATTGTGTGGATCATTTCATACTGAACATCCTCAGGGAGAGAGGAGGATAACCCGTTAATGTATACTTCATTGGTATCGAGTCCTTCAGGTTCTAAGAATAACTGATGGCGTATTTTATCTGCAAATCGTACTACTTTATCTTCTATGGATGGACAATAACGGGGACCAATTCCTTGAATCTTCCCACTATACATAGGAGAACGATGAATATTATCCTGTATAATCTGATGAGTCCTGTTATTGGTATAGGTTATATAACAATCGATTATTGTTTTCGGAGGCTCAGATGTAAAATGAGAGAAACTAAAAGGAATGCTGTCATTGGATTGTACTTCCACTTTGGAGATATCAATGCTTCTCATATTAATTCTTGCGGGAGTCCCTGTTTTAAGACGTCCAACTTCAAATCCCAATCTTCTGAAAACATTGGACAGTGTTTCTGCAGAGTGATCTCCCATCCGACCAGCCTTCTGTTGATATTCTCCGATGTGAATGAGTCCTTTTAAGAATGTCCCGGTGGTAACAATGACAATATCAGATAAATAACTAGTGTCTCGTTCTGTGATCACTCCTTTAATAACCTTATTTTCAACTATGAGATCTGCAACAACGTCCTGAACAATATCAAGATTATCTTGCTCTTCAAGAACCTGTTTCATTCTGTATTGATAAGCCTTTTTATCAGCTTGAGCACGGGGAGCCCAAACGGCAGGACCTTTACTAGTATTAAGCATTTTGAATTGAATCCCTGTTTCATCAATAGCTCTAGCCATCTCTCCGCCGAGAGCATCCATTTCCCGAACGAGATGTCCCTTTGCTAATCCACCAATAGCTGGATTACAAGACATCTTCGCAATGTGATCTATAGACATCGTAATGACCAGAGTCTTAAAACCTCTTCTTGATAGAGATAAGGATGCTTCAACCCCAGCATGACCAGCTCCTACAACAATTGCAGAATATTTTTTAGGAAAAATCATTTTTACCTCCCAAATGATTGACTATCTTTGCATAATTGTTTAATTTATACTTTATAGACGTATAAAATTAGTCTACAATTCAATTTTAATTCTCTAATTTTTTAATCAAAAAAAGATAATCATAATACACATAAATTTAATTTATTATTTCAATACGTAAATTCTTTTTTTTAAGAAATCTCTTAATAGAACAATATATCCAACGATTTTACTAGGAGTTAAAAAAAAGTTATTATCATTTTTTTTAAAAATTAGTTGCATTTTTTATCATTTCTAATATATTTAGGTCATTACATTAAGGGGGATCATTCAATGACGAGAGCAGAAATTGTCAACCAAATTAGTGAAGAAGTCAATTTTGCTAAGAAGGATATTGACACAGTGATAACTCTCCTTCTCAAAAAAGTTATTGACAATATTGTTAAAGGAGAGACAATTTATTTCAGAGGATTTGGTACTTTCGGAACAAAAGTTCGAAAAGAACGTATTGCTCGTAATTTAAAAACTAATGAAAAATTACGTGTACCTGAACACAAAGTACCCTACTTCCAACCTGGAAAAGAACTCAAACAAATTAAGCAAAATACGAAGCTTCAGAATGCTAAGAAGAAATAACCTTAAAATAGGTTTTTTTATCACAAAATGGATTAATATATCCCGTTTGAAGGAAAGGAGAGTCATTAATTGGCTAAACTGAAGGCTATCCTTTCCTTTGCTAACGACCTTTTAAAATCAGATCAGTTTACAGATTATTGCCCCAATGGCTTACAAGTTGAGGGGAAGAGTGATGTTACCCATATTACAACAGGTGTCAGTGCTTCTGTAGAACTCTTTCAAAGAGCAAAAGACATTCAGGCAGATTTAGTTCTTGTGCATCATGGAATTATCTGGGGATCCAATCCTCAAACTATTACAGGTAATTTCAAGAAAAGAATCGAGGCTCTGTTATGTCAAAATATATCACTCTTAGCCTATCATCTGCCTTTAGATGCCCACGAAGAACTGGGAAACAATGCTCTCATTGCTGATCTCTTTAAATTAAAGAATAGAGAATCATTCGCGAAGTATAAAGGGCGTGATATAGGCGTGATTGGATATTTAGATGAATCAACTTCCGTAAATGATTTTGAGGAAAGGATAAAAATAACTTTCCAGTGCAATCCCATTTCTTATCATTATGGATCAGATAAGGTACAGAAGGTTGCTGTTGTATCAGGTGGTGCTCCAGAATGCATTATAGAAGCTGCAGAGAGAACTTGTGATGTCTATATAACCGGAGAGGTAGCTGAATCCACACTCCACCTTGCAAAGGAAGAACGGATGAACTTTATCGCAGCAGGACATTACAACACAGAAAAATATGGTGTACAGGCTCTTGGAAATCGTATTGCCAAAGAATTTAATATCAAACACACATTCATAGATATACCCAATTCAATATAATATGATCATACTATTTAAAATACTCCCAATCAAACTTATCAGTCGTTTCACAGGTTATCTTGCTGATCGGAAATTACCTAAATGGTTTTTAAACTGGTTCCTAAAGTTCTATATCAAATTCTTTCAGGTCAACATGGAGGAGGCACAATACCCACTCCCGCATTATAGTTCTGTAAATGATTTCTTCACCCGACCTATCAAAAAGGATTATAGACCCATCCATAGCGATCCCGAAATTATCGTATCCCCTGTAGATGGTGTGATTGTGGAGTATGGAGATATCATTGACGATCAAGCGCTTCAGATCAAGGGATTAAGTTATTCCATCAGAGAACTCATTCAAAATAAAGATCTACAAGAAAAATTCATAAATGGACAATTCATCACCCTCTACCTGAGCCCGAAAGATTACCACCGTATCCATACTGCGTTAGATGGAACTGTTATTGCAAGCGAGTATAACCGGGGAAAGCTATTTCCTGTCAATGATATTGGATTACATAAGGTTAAAAACCTTTTTACAGTCAATGAAAGACTAACTACATTCTTCCAAACACAAATAGGACACCACGCTCTCGTCAAGGTAGGAGCTACTAATGTCGGAAGGATCAAAACCTGTTACGATATTCCCTGGACAAAACAAGATATGAAAAATAAATCCCTTTTCAAAACTATCAATAATATTTCCTACAAAAAAGGGGACGAGTTAGCCCGCTTTGAAATGGGTTCCACCGTAGTTTTACTATTCGAAGGTAGGAAAATTACTTTTCAGAACATCCAATCAAATCAGAAACTCTTAATGGGACAGCCCTTCGCAGGGATTAAACCATAATCGATTAAATTATGTTCGATACAAAGAGGTTTTACAAAACTCTCATCCTGAGTTCCCTTATCACACCAATAATCTGGATCATCTTATGGTACACAATTCTAAAGCACTCATCCGGCTGGATCAACTCCTCCTCCGGATATCTCTACAACATCCCCATTACTTATATATTGATAATTTTAACCATAGATCTCAGCCTTTCCTTCCAATTCTCAAGACAATGGCTCGTCCTACACGGTGCAATCCTCATGGCATGGTTTACAGGACTTATACTACTCTACTTCCGACTCATCGATCAATCCCTAGAAGCTAGTGGACACATGATATGGCACTTAATATTCATAGTTCACTTAATAATAAAGCAATACCCAAAGTGGTTTCTCATCATCATAGTTCTGATTGCTGTTAAAGATCTATACTTCAATTTATATATATTCCCATCCAATCATACAGGCATCAATGGATTGCTTATTGGTGTACTACTAAGCATATTGATGTACATCATTCATAAACAGATCATCAAAACCTCTATGAAACAAAGAAATCTATCGAACAACTGAATATAATTGAATATCAGATTGACATCAAGAAATAATCGATCTGAATCATCAATTTGAAAGGAATTATCAAATCAATACAACAAAAGAGATTTCGTAACGATTTTCATTTGAAATTCATTTTAATATTCTTATATTATAACCATCGGAGGTTCCACATCCAATGAAAACCCCCATCCTAAAAAAATCCCTCATTCTGTTAATATTCCTGATCACCCCATCCGTACTATATCCAGGACTCAATGAAGATCTCTTCACAGCTATTGAAAAGGATAATTTACTGCAGGTCAAACAACTCATATTGAAAGGGGCTAACGTCAATGCCAAAGATACATCGGATTGGACTCCATTGCATCTGGCTGCATACAAGGGATATACAAATATAACTAAGTACCTGATTGATAAAGGAGCACATGTTAACGCGAAAGATAGATCGGGAGGAACTCCTTTGCACTTAGCCTCTCAATTTGGTCATCTGGAAGTTGTTAAATACCTCATCTCTAAAGGCTCAATAGTCAATGAGAAAGATAAACTAGGGAGGACTCCATTACACAAATCGATTTACAAAGGGGATATAAATATTGTTAAATACCTCATTGATAAGGGTTCTAACCTAAATATAAAAGATAAGCGGGGGCAAACTCCCTTACACAGGGCATCTTATCATGGTCATCTTGAAATTATTCAACACTTGATTTCTAAAGGTTCAAATATTCACGATAAAGATAAACATGGCAGAACCCCATTGCACACTGCCACCTCTAAAGGAAAGATTGATGCTATAAAAATCCTTCATTCAAAAGGTGCCAGTCTGGATGAAAGGGATAAATGGCATCATACCCCACTCCACATCGCATCATCACATGGATTATTAGATACTGTGAAATTCCTTATTTTAAAAGGTGCCAATAAAAATTTAAAGGATAATTCTGGATGGACACCCTTCTATATATCTACGGTTTACGGACAAATAGAAGTTGCAAAATACTATATTTCTATGGGTGCAAATATCAATGAAAGAGGTAAGGGAGGTTTCACACCATTACATACAGCAATAATTTTAAAAAATTTGTTCTTAAGAAATAATAAAACCGTTATATTTTTAATAGATAATGGTGCCGATGTTAACGCTAAATCGAAAAATAATTTGACTCCACTGCACATGGCATCTCTCATGAATGAAATAGAAATCACCAAACTCCTCCTGAAACAAGGTGCTGACAAATCCTCTAAAATCACTGCTGGAATCAACAAGGGCAAAACCCCCTACGATCTTGCAAAGTCCGACGAAATGAGAAAATTATTAAAAAATAAATGACATCCAATATATAATTTATCTTGAATTAATCCCTTATTAAACTCATATTTCTTTTTAATCGGAGTAATTACTCTGTTCAACGGATAAATTTTTACATCGAATCTTATACTTTATAAATACACCTCCTCACAATCGGAACTAAAATTTCTGATTCCGATGCTGTTTAGTCTAAATGCCTGCTTATCCAGTTTCTTCTATTTCTTATTTGAGAATGAAAATATTATCGTTAATTACTCTATAAAAATCTTGGACTTTGGAGGATTTTTTATTATATTTCTTTACTTGGAACTTTTACAAAATAAATTATGTTTGTTTATCCATCATCCTATCTAATCATTAAATATGTATGGGAGAATTGAATGAATGATATTAAACGGGAGAAGGACGGTCATCTCCTTTCTCCTAACGAAGATATAAAATACACTACCTGTTATATGTGTGCTTGTCGTTGTGGGATTAAGGTCAATATAAGGGATAGTAAAATAGTTTATCTCCAGGGAAACCCAGATCACCCAACCAATCAGGGTGTTATCTGTGCTAAGGGTTCTTCTGGTATTATGAAACAGTTTAGTCCTGCTCGAATCACAAAACCCCTTTTAAGAAAGCCTGATGCACTCCGGGGAGAAGCTGAGTTTGATGAAATCTCATGGGATCAGGCGATGGATATTCTTGTGACTCGCCTCAAAAAGATTCGTAATGAAGATCCTAAAAAATTAGCATTCTACACAGGGCGAGACCAGATGCAGGCCCTCACATCGTATTGGACAAAACAATTTGGTACTCCTAATTTTGCTGCACATGGAGGATTCTGCTCAGTAAACATGGCAACAGGTATGCTATATTCTCTGGGTGGAACAAGCTGGGAATTTGGAGGTGCAGATTATGAGCGTACGAATTATATGCTATTATTTGGAGTTGCAGAAGATCATGACTCCAATCCTTTGAAATTAGGTTTGTCTCGTCTTAAACAACGGGGTGGAAAGCTTGTTGTAATCAATCCTGTAAGATCAGGATATGGTGCAATCGCTGATGAGTGGCTCCCTATAAAACCGGGTACAGATGGTATATTTATTCTAGCCATGATTCATGTATTGATAAAGAATGGTTTATATGATAGGGACTTTCTCATCACACATACTAACGCTTCATATCTTATCCAGACGGATGAAGGGGATGAAAATGAGGGGTTACCCTATATATTTCCTGAGTGGGAGCGGGATGAGACGGTAAATTTAGTCTGGGACAATAAGTCGAATTCCATTCAAGAAGCGCATCAGCAGGGAGTGAAACCAACACTTCTCGGGCAATTTACTTCTCCAGATGGTAAGACGCTTAAAACAGCAATGCAATTATTAACAGAAAGGGTTTTAGATGACTATACGCCTGTAAAAGCATCAGCTATATGTGGAATTCCTGCTGATACGATTGAAAGGATTGCTCTTGAAATAGGTATTACAGCCCGAGATAAGACTATTACTCTTCCTATACCATGGACAGATGCCTGGGGAAATGAACATGAGACCACTACAGGAAATCCTGTTTCAGTTCATGCTATGAGAGGATTGGCAGCACATTCTAATGGTTTTCAGACAATTAGGGCTTTATCTGTTCTGATGATGGTGCTTGGTATTGTTGATCGTCCTGGTGGGTTTAGATATAAACCGCCCTTCCCAAAACCCATTCCACCTTGTCCAAAGCCTATTAATTCACCTGACATGATTAAGCCAAACACTCCTTTACCCGCTCCAGAACTTGGATTTCCATCTATGCCAGAACATTTGATGGTTGATGAAAATGGAAAGGCAATCAGAATTGATAAGGCGTTTAGCTGGGAGTTCCCATTTACTGCTCACGGTATGTTACAGAATGTTATTACTAATGCTTACAAGGGTGATCCATACCCTATTGATACACTAATATTTTTTATGGCGAATATGAGTTGGAATTCCACTATGAATACAAGTGGTGTTATGGAGATGCTCAGAGCCAAAGATGAGAATGGGGAATACAGAATACCATTTCTCGTTGTGAGTGATGCTTTTTTTAGTGAGCAGGTTGCATTTGCTGATCTAGTTCTTCCTGATACAACTTATCTTGAAAGATTTGACGTCATTTCTATGTTGGACAGACCAATCTGTGAATATGATGCTGCTGCGGATGCTATTCGTCAGCCAATATTGGAGCCTAAAGGGGAATGTAGACCATTTCAGCAAACATTAATTGATTTGGCCAATGCTTTGGGTCTACAGGGGTTCTGTGATAATGATGGGAATCCATTATTCAAGACTTATCAGGAGTTCATTACTCATTGGGAGCCAGGTCCAAATGCCAATATCGGTTTTCTTGCTGGATGGAGAGGAAAAAATGGTGAGAAGTCGATGGTAGGAGAACCAAACCCCAAGCAATTCGAAATGTATATTAACAATAAATCCTTTTTTAAATATGAATTAGAAGAGAATATACAATATAATCGCAATATCAATCAGGGATATCTCAACTGGGGTCAGAATAATAAACTGATCCGACAGAATGAACCTATTGTTATGAATATGTACTCCATTGCATTACAAAGATTTAGACTGGCAGCGAAAGGATTAAGAAAGGGAAGACAGCCTAAGACGCAAGAACAGAAGGATCGGATATTAAAATATTTTGATCCACTCCCATTCTGGTATGAACCTATTGAACAAACACAGGTTGATAAAAATAAGTATAAGTTTTATGCCATAACTCAACGTCCTATGCCTATGTATCATTCATGGGATAGTCAAAATGCTTGGTTAAGACAGATAATTGGACAAAATTACCTCTATATGAATCCTGACAAAGCACGAGAATTGGATATTGAAGATTTGGATTGGGTATGGGTAGAGTCTCCTCTCAGCAAAATTAGAGTCCAAGTCAAGTTCACAGAGGCTGTGCAACCAGATACCGTATGGACTTGGAATGGTATAGGGAAAATGGCTGGTGCTTGGAACCTTAATCCTATTGTGGATGAAGTTAAAAAAGGATTTTTACTTAATCATTTGATTAGAGAAGAAATTGATGATGATCATGGTAAAAAAATCTCGAATAGCGATCCCATCAGTGGACAAGCGGCTTGGTACGATTTGAGAGTTAGTATTACGAAAGCACGTGAGGAAGGACATTGGCCTCAATTTAAAATTCTAAAGCCTTTGTCACACATGGAAGATCCGCCAGATGTACTCCGTTATCAATTTATAAAAGGAGAATAATATGGCTCAATTAGCCTTAGTAATAGATTTAAACACTTGTGTAGGATGTCATGCTTGTGCAACAAATTGTAAAGCATGGAATACACAGGGAACTTTTGGTCCTTTAACAGATCACGAACCCTATGATGAAGATCCATATGGTGTATGGTTTAATAGGGTACAAACTTATGAAGTTGGAAAGTATCCTCACACAGAAACAATGTATTTACCTAAGTCTTGTATGCACTGTAAAGATGCTCCTTGTGTACAAGTATGTCCGACATCAGCTTCTTATAAACGAGTTGAAGATGGTATAGTACTTGTAAACTATAATGACTGTATTGGCTGTAAGTATTGTGCCTGGGCATGTCCTTATGGGTGCAGAGAATTTGATGAATTTGATGGGGTTATGAAAAAGTGTACTTTATGTGTTGACAGGATATATAATGATAATTTACCCATAGCTGAGCGTCTTCCAGCCTGTGTTCTGGCGTGTCCATCAAAAGCCCGTGTGTTTGGAGATATTGATGATCCGAATAGTGAGGCTTCAAAAAGAATTCGTGAAGGGATGGGATACAAACTACTTCCTGAAGCAGGAACAGACCCTTCATTGCATTATTTACCAAAGAGGAATATAGATCTTAAGATTGATAAAGATGATGTACGTTCCAGAAAACACTTTAAAGTAGAAATGGAGAAAAAAATTATTTCTTATAAAGAAACTATAGCAGAAGATATTGCTGCACCATAAAATTTATTCTCTTAATTAATTATAAATGAAGGGTAGTAAGTAACAAAGAACTGTTAAAATGATCATAAGAATTAGAATGGTGAGTCTTAAAATGATAGAATTGTATAAGTCATTTTCCCATAATTTTCCCATCTTTCTCCCATGATAGGATTGTTTGATATTCAATCACCGTTATTATCCTTTCTCATCATTTAGTCATTTTTATTTGGTGATTAACAAGAGTTTATATGTTTTGTTCGTAAAGATTATGTTCAGCAATTTAATATAAAAAATGATTTAAATAACATCTTTATTATATAAATAGTTTGATAGTATTGAAAATATGAGATGTTTTATCATTCAATAAATTAAGATTAAATATTGATAGGAGAATATTCAGTGCATCCTGAAATGTCTTTAGTATTTCTGACTGTTTTAGCTGGTATCGGACAGGGGATTTTTATTCTGCTGATTTCGTTACAGTTGTTTCTTTCAAATAAATTATCACCTGGATTTGTTTATAGTAACTTGATTGTGTGTATTTTACTTCAGTATGCAGGCGGGGTTTCAAGTATATTCCATCTTGGTAATCCACAGAGGGCGTGGAAAGCCATCAGGATGTGGAGACAGTCCTGGTTATCAAGGGAAGCTATCACTCTAGGAGCATTTACAGGGATAGTACATCTTTATTTATTCTTGTTCTACTTTCAGAATGTTTCCTCATTATTTTCTTCTTTATTGCCTTACATAGGTATTTTGGGAATCATAGCGGCTTTGGGGTTTTTCCTATCATCATCTATGTTATACGCAGCAATCAGATTTATTAAGGAATGGGCTAATGCGTTTACTCCTATCAATTTTACATTATCTGGTTTGGTGGGTGGAACGGCAATTTGTTTTATGCTACTAAGCCTTATTCACCCTGAACTCTTTGCAGTTTCAGTCATTAATCATTTGCTTATAGGTCTTACACTCATAGCATTGGTTGTAAAGTTACTTACATATCAATATAATTTAAATATTTATGAACCATTAAACCTTAAACATGCTCTTGGGAGGAATGATTCTAACATAAGGCAAATGGATATGGGAACACCATACGAACATTTCAATACTAAAGAATTTCATTATCCTTTACAAGAAAGACAAGAAAAGAGTCAAAAAGGCCTTGTAATAGTTCTGGCCTATGGATTTCCACTTTTAGTATGGATTATCCTTGATATTGTTAGCATTTTTTCAGGTTTAACAAGCGTTATTGTTTTTTCAATGAATGTTACGGCTTGTGGTTGTATGATAATTGGATTAATATTTGAGCGTAGATTATTTTTTATTCAGGGCAATCACTTGCAAAACCTTTACTATGGTAATTTTAAAAAGAATACTGTGAAAAATCCCCTTCTCAGTACAGCAAGAAAAGGGACACCAGTTCCTTAAAATCTTTTGTATTGGAGTTTATTATTGAATTATAAGGGTGATTTTCTCTCCAATAAATGGATCATACCCAATAAACCAACAGGACATTTTGTAAAGGCGAATCCTGGTAACCTTGATGATATAATCACCACAATACAGTTTTCTCTGAAACATATAGAAATAGCTATTGAATCAGCTAAAAAGGCTTATCCTATCTGGAAAAAACTAACTTTACAAGAACGGATAGCTTATCTAAAGAGATTTCAAATAAGATTAAATGAGGATTATAAGGATTTATCGGAAATTATATCCCGTGAAGTTGGGAAACCTCTATGGGAAGCAGAGCAAGAAGTCAATTCAATGGTTTCCAAAATAGATGTTTCAATTCATCAAGGCCTCGAATTAATAAAATCATTTAAAGTAGATAACGCTTCAGGAAGTCTTTCTGGAATATGTGAATATCACCCTAGAGGTGTCATGGCTATTCTGGGTCCATTTAATTTTCCTGGACACCTTCCCAACGGGCATATCGTTCCAGCCCTATTAACAGGCAATACAGTTATATTTAAGCCTTCAGAATTGACTCCAATAACAGGTCAGAAATTAGCAGAGATCATACAGAGTATTGGCCTACCTGATGGCGTTTTCAATATGATTCAGGGGGATGCATCGATAGGATCTTTGCTGGTAAGTCATTCTGCGATTGATGGTGTTTTATTCACTGGTTCCTACAAAACAGGACTTGCCATAAAACGATTAACGTTAGAACAACCCTGGAAAATACTTGCTTTAGAAATGGGAGGGAAAAACTCCACCATCATAATGGATGATGCTGACCTTGATTTTGCTTTATCTGAGACACTTTTTAGTTGTCTTGTGACGACAGGTCAACGTTGTAGCTCTACGAGCAAGATTATACTTCATTCAAATATTGCTCAGACATTTATGAACAGATTTAAAGATCTCATTTCTCAATTGAAAATAGGGAATGCTTTTGATGTTAACAAGCCTTTCATGGGTCCTCTTATTAATCAGAGAAGTATGGATAACTATATTGAATCTCAGAAAATTGCGATCAATGAAGGGCATGAGGAAATCATACGTGGAAGTCAATTATCAATGCCCCATAAAGGATATTATATAAGTCCATCCGCTTATCTTGTATCTGGAAAAGATTATTTTACACATTATCAAACTGAAGAGATTTTTGCCCCGAATATTGCATTGTATATTGTAAATGATTTGGAATATGCGATTGAAATTGCCAATGCATCACCCTATCGTCTTGTAACATCTTTGTTTTCTTTATCAGAAAAGAACTTCAAGAAATTGTTAGAAGAATCTAATTCAGGATTAATCAATTGGAATAAATCCACAGTAGGGGCTTCCTCAAAACTTCCATTTGGTGGTGGCGGGCGGAGTGGAAATCATTTTCCTACAGCATTATTTGCTTCTTATTACTGTACCTATCCTGTATCATCTTTGATAAATCCCAATCCGAATCCTCAAGTTGATTTCTCTCTATTTACAGGGAATAAATAATTTATTTTACCTATGAATCAATTTAATTCTAATATAATCCTCTAGAAAATAAGGATTTATTTGATATGTTTCTGTAGAGAATGTGGAAATAGTTTTTATTTGCCTGTCTAGGATTTCACTTTACTTTATTAATAGAATGAATTATTTTTACAACACTATAACATTGCTATATAAGGATGAAAGGGTGGATCAGAGCAAGCCTCTTCACAAACGAATAAAATTAGCCATTGTTGATGATGATGAAAATTATCGTCTCCTTATAAAAAATATTATTCAGGGAAACCAAGAAATCTTTATGTATCGTGAATATAGCAGGGGTTATGATTTTTTAAGAGATTTGAATTCTCCTTTCCAGCCAGACGTTTGTTTGATGGATATCTTTCTTGAAGACATTTCAGGGATGGAGTGTTGTCGAAAAGCCCTTGAAAAACATCCAGATATGCACCTAATTGTTATGACAGCTCATCCGGATATAGAAACGTTTACCCAGGCTCAAGAAATGGGAGTAGATTATATTGAAAAGGGGGATAGAACAGAAAACTTTCTCGAGAAGATTATTATGTCCTATAAGGATGCTGATCACACTCGATTGATCTCCATCAAGAAGGAGACCCTGGGAATTAATCATTTTAAGATAGCCCAGAAATTAGAGGAAGCCCGTGAACGTTATCACCTTCTCTCCAAGACCCAGATTGAAATCTTAAAATTACGCAAGGAAGGGAAGTCTGTAACAGAAATAGCTGATATCCTTGGTGTGAAGAAAGGAACAATTGGAACACAGCTTAAAAGGGCTTATGAGAAGCTGGAATTACCCAATGTTCTTGATTATCTTGAGATATAAAAATAAATAAGTATTTGAATAGATTTATAATATTAATTTAAGTAATGAGTTATGAATTATTTAAACTTCAAACCCTTCATATTGGCCATACTTGATGCTGCACCGGCAAAAGTCATTATCGCACCAATAATTAAAATTCCCATTCCTCCAAAAAATAAAAGCATCACTGTTTTTTTATTCCCTTCATTTGTATATTTAGCAAATAGGTAATAAAATGCATAGAACGGAACGAATAAACAAAGTAATCCTTGAGTTGTCTCCAGCTTAAATGCGTCTATTAAAATCATGATTCCAGCTATAAATGCTGCAATTGCACCAATTATCCACAAAATTGAACCTATTGTCATTAACATAATATTTCTCCTTATTTTTTATTTTATTTAAAAATACCATAAACCTATTCAGATCATAAAATATTAAATAATAATCTGAAATATGTCAAGTAAAATAAATATTATAAACAGAATAAGGTAACTGCACCTTGCTAGAAATTGTATGTGGAAAACACAATCAAACACTGTTGAATTACTTAATATTTTTTTCGACAATTCCAGATAAAATCATTATATTATCTGTATCTTTGTAGGAAATTATTACATGGGCAAGAAATCCATCCAGTTATATGATAAAAAGACCTGTGGTACTTGTAAGAAAGCTAAAGAATATATGGATAGCTGTCATATAGGCTATGATGTCATTGATATAACTAAAACACCTCCACCCAGAGAGCTTTTAGAAAAATATATTGATGAAAACAATCTGAAGAAATATCTAAACTCCCGGAGCACAATATACAGGGAGAAAGGGTATAGTACGAAGCTACCAACTAAGGCTGGGGCTATTAAGATTATGTTAGAACACCCGGATCTTATCAAAAGGCCAGTGATTGTAAAGGGAGATAAAGTGTATTTTGGCTTTGATTCAGCAGAAATTGATACACTAAAATAATTACAATATATAAAAGGAATAGTAATACTATGGGAAGAGAAATACGATTAGGACATAGCCCCGACTCAGACGATGCTTTCATGTTCTATGCCATAGCGAAAGATAAAATACCCACCGATGGTTATAACTTTATCCATGTGATAGAAGATATTGAAACTCTTAACCAACGAGCACTGAGAAAGGAATTAGAGGTTACAGCGATATCCATCCACACTTATACAAAAGTCCATGAGAACTACGCCCTATTGTCCTGTGGAGCAAGTATTGGAGATCAGTATGGTCCTATGGTAGTCTCAAAAAGTCCTATGAACAAAACAGATCTAAAATCTAAATCCATAGCAATACCCGGTAAATTAACAACGGCTTATCTTGCTCTCAAATTATTTTTAGATGATTTCAAACCAGTGGAAATTCCTTTTGATAAGATTTTAGATGCGGTTATCAGTGGAGAAGTACAGGCTGGGCTTATTATCCACGAAGGTCAACTCCTCTATAAAACTATGGGACTTCATAAAGTTATTGATTTAGGGGAATGGTGGTATGAAAAAGAGAAATTACCCCTCCCTCTCGGTGCAAATGCTATTAGAAGAGATTTAGGGGAAGAAAATATCAAAAAAATATCATCCATTCTTAAAAAGAGCATACAATATTCACTTGATCACCGTAAGGAAGCTTTGGAACATGCAATGTCCTATGCACGGGATATGGATCCAGCTTTAGCAGATCGTTTTGTCGGGATGTATGTAAATGATTATACCCTGGATTTTGGAGAGAAGGGCAGAGAAGGAGTACATCGCTTATTAACAAAAGGATTTGAAAAAGGCATCATTGATCACCAAGTAAAGGTCGATTTCTATTAATTATTAAATATTATATTATTATATGAAGTTATTACCCATAATTATACCTTTGGTTCTCATCACCTTGACGAAATGTAATTCATCCGATAATTCGAGATCAACGAAAGAGCCAATATTTATCCCGGCCGAAACCGCTGAAAATTATTTCCAGAATGGAAATGAGGCATTAAAGGATAAAAAATACAGCCAGGCGCTTGAATGGTACAAGAAGGCAATAAGAAAATCACCGAAATCTGAGGGGATTTATATCAATATGGCGCTAGCTTATTATTATTTAAAAAAATATAAGACCGCTATAAATTATTTCAACCACGCCATCCGAATTAATAAAAATAATGATACTGCATATTTCAATAAAGGTTTAGTATATCAAAGAATGCATAAATATAAAAATGCCATTCGGAGTTTCACAAAAGCAATTCGTTATAATCCCACTTCAGCAATTGCGTATTTTCATCGTGGATTGATATTTCTAGAATATCTAAAGCAGTATAATAGATCTATTAAGGATTTTACAAAGGTAATTAAATTAAATGCTTTTTTAAAAGATATTTACTACTATCGTGGTTTAACATATTTCCTATTAAAGGATTGTAGTAGATCAATCCAGGATTTTACAAGGCATATTAGCTTGAGTAAAAGGAATAATGAGCAGACCTATACCATGAGAGCCAAGTGTTATTCTAGTCAAATGGACTTTCAAAACGCTCTAAAGGATATTCAGAAAGCAATACAAATCAATCCAGAAAATATTGATCATTATTATACCCGGGGACTAATCTATTTTATTCTAAAGAAATGCGAAGGGATTAAAGATTTACAGAAATATTTGAATGAAAAAAAAATCATTTCAAAAAAGCAAAAGGATTTAATCCAAAAAATTATATCCATATTAAAAAAGCAATGTAAATGATTATTTCTTTAAATTGAGTTGTGCAATTGTTAATTTAGCAATAGGTATACTATAAGGAGAACAGGAAATATATTGAAGTCCAATTTCTTTACAAAAAGCGATGTTTTTCGGCTCCCCGGCATGTTCACCACACATCCCCATGATGATATCAGGACGAGTCATTCTCCCTCGCGTCGTAGCAATCTGAATTAATTCCTTGACTTCATCAGTAAGCACACGAAATGGGTTATCAGAAAATATGTCATATTCCGTATAATCCGACAAAAAGGAGTTGATGTCATCTCGTGATAATCCGCACGTGGTTTGAGTGAGATCGTTGGTTCCAAAACTAAAAAATTGAGCATATCGAGCCAACTCACTTGCCTGAAGAGCAGATCCAGGTAATTCGATCATGGTCCCCACGCGATAGGGTATTTCGTCAATTCCAAATTCCTCACAAATCTCTTTACAAATATCATGAATACCCTGTATTTCTTTTCCTTCCATCTTCTTTCCATTCTTAATAATACGAAATTCTTTCTTGTCAATGACCATAGGTATCATGATTTCGGGTTCGACTTTCAAGCCCTGCTCTTTAATGAGTCTTGCACATGCTCTGAATATAGCAGTAATTTGTACACGATAAATCTCTGGATAACTTATCGCAACACGACATCCCCGATGACCCAGCATAGGATTAACTTCTGATAAATCATCACACCGATATCGTATTTCTTCTTCGCTTAATTGGGGATTTTCTTTCTGAATAAATTGAACGAAATGGCTCATAGAATCTTTGGTATGTGGAAGAAATTCATGAAGTGGGGCATCTAATAATCGAATGGTCACAGGGTATCCCTCCATGACTTTAAAAAGATCATAAAAATCGTTCTCTTGAAAAGGCAATAAAGTATTGAGACTTGCAATTCTTTCTTCGTAAGTTGTGCTGATAATCATTTTTCTAAAAAGATTTATTCTATCTTCATGAAAAAACATGTGTTCTGTACGGCATAACCCGATACCCACCGCCTTGAATTGATGAGCAATCATAGCATCTCGTTTTAAATCCGCATTGGCTTTGACATCCATGCCATTAATAAACTGGTTGGCAATTTCTAATAATTCTATCAAACCATTTTGCTTGACATCAGGTGTAAGTAATGGAAGTTTATCAAAATAGATCACTGGTTTGCTGTAATATGAAACATCCAGAGAAATCCAATCTCCCTCCTTAACTTTCTTTTTATCAAGAATAAATGAGTTTCCTTGGATATTTATTTTCGGATTAACTAAAGCGACTTTTCCCAGACTTCTGGAAACCACTGGTGCATGGGATGAAAATCCTCCTTCTGTACTGATAACCCCTTCGGATAACTCAATAGCCTTGACATCCTCCGCATAAGTAGCATTCATACAAAGAATCAATCGATGATCTTCACCTAATCGGATTGCCTGACGATATTCCTTAATTAAAGATTCAGTTGAAAAAAATACCCTGCCAATTGCAGCCCCTGGAGCTCCTGCAATACCACCCTTGATAGCACTACTGGTGGGTGATGCCGATGGATTGATCATTGGATGAAGTAATTCATTGATTTGTGACGGCGGAATTGCCTGTACTACGTATTCATCGCTTATGATACCGGATTTTCTTAAATTTAATAATGTCTTTAATTCAGCCTGAGTGGATTTCTTATCGCACCTTTTCTGGTCAACGAGCCATAATTTCTTACTCTCAATTGCAAATTTAATTTCTCGAATTTCTTTAAACGAAGACTCAATAGTATCAGCAATTTTCTTCAATTCTTCTAAGTATGATTGATTCAATCTTTCAATATCTTCACCATCCCCTCGATCTGTGTGAAACTCCTTCTGAAAATATTTCCCATCTAATTTCTTTTCCCCAGAAATAATGTTTCTTGTAAAGTAACTCCCAGCATAGGAATCTTCACCATAATTTCCATAAACCATAGCTTGGACAACGATTGCCAGATTAATATCCTTATTTTCTTCGTTTGCATAAAATAATTTTACTGATTTATTAATTACAAATTCTAACTGCTCAAGGGGGTCTTGGGGAAGATGTTGCTCCACTAATCCTTGATACAGATCAATGGTGCTCTTAATATCCTCTATTTTTTGGCTCTGATATATATTACCAGCCATCTTTCTAAATTCTTCTTCTGGAATACCTAAGAGAAGGACACCTATTTGTTTAAAAAAATCCCTATATTCCTCATAAGCGAAGATTTGATTTGTCGCTTTAGAAAATCCAATTACTGATTTATCATTTAAACCAACCTGGTGGATAGAAGTGGTATTTAAAAAATGTACATCAGGGGACTGTACAACTTTTAGAAGGAGAGGGTTATTATTATTCGCATATTTCCTCGGAAAACATGACTCGATAAATGCGATTTTATATATTAAAAGCTCTTTTATAGAATAACCTTCGCGAATTTGTTTAACTAAAGAGGAGTTAATTATAAAACCAGGTGTAATGGGTAGTCCCAAACGTGAAAGATCCATCAATAGTTCACCACGAATGCCGATGAGTTCAGTGGTATTTATTATGTCTTTTATAAAAACATCTTTTGCAAAATCATGGATGTAACTGAGATCTATCATCCAAATATCCTTATAACAAGTATTTTAATCTATTTATTAGCTTCATAAAATTCCATCTCAATAGCCGTAATCACTTCAATATATAAATTATTTTACTATTGATAATAAAATGAATCAATATCGGAACTGAAAATTTTAATTCCGATTTTGTTTAGTCTGTTAAGAAGAGTGTAACAATATGGTTTCATCACACAATAAATCATTGTGATTTCATCTTAACAACTCTTATAGTTATTTAATTTATTAAATATAAACATATTTTATACCTAGCGGGATGAATATAATTAATTAGAAAATTAAAATAAATGAAGTACTTTACTAATTTCTTTCTGTAAGAACTTTTCAAACCTGGGGCTAGCTCCTTCAAAGAGATATCGTTGAAGTTTACTCACCGATTGAATATTTTTTCCGCTGACAGAAAAGAAGATCATAGATCCATTTTTTACCTTTCCCCACTTAAACAAAGCATTAAGATTATTAATTCGTTCGTTTTCAAAATAGACATAAACTTCAGAGCCATTAAAGTGTGTTTCATAGCTCTGAATAATATTTTTCCATGCTTCCACATTACCATTGTGAAACAACTCATTTGTCACTTGTACTGAATATTTTGGAGTTGTTTTACGCATATTATCCGTTGTAATATTCATTGTTTGGGGTTCTTTCTTTAGTTTGGATCTATCTTTTGGAGAAATTCTTACGTGTCCGGTAGACCTGGTCAAGGATTCTGGAGGATCAAAATGATTGTTTTCAAGTACCTGTATTACTCCCTGAATTGCTAATCTTTCTGTCTCTGTGTCAGGGGGACGAATTAAAGATTTAGTATAAATGATCAGAAGTTCGTCTTTATTCAACTGGATAATTTTCTCCCAGTGAGACAAGTTTTTTGGGTTTATAATCATTACGTCCAGTTGGTCATGATAGTATACGAGGACAATTTCAACAGCCTGCCATGATTTTATATTCTCTACAATGGATTGGTGGGATGTGATATTTGATTTTAAGTTATAAGAAGAGTATGAGTACTCAAATTTATCTACAAGTAGGGCATGAACAATGGGTTTGATTTGGGTTTTAATGATTTCACCCTTCTGCTCATAATTAAAAATGAGATCAGCCAGATTTTCATGGTTGACACGTGGCAAAATATCATTAACCTTTTTAAAATGCTTGAGAGCTTGGTTATAGCCATTTCTACTTGAAAAGATATCGAATTGTCCTCTCATAATAACTCAATTTATATTATTAGAGTTCCTGGAATTCTACACCATTATCGTCATCATGACTATCCATTCCAGTGGAAAGATCTGCCATATCATTAAGATTTCTTTGTGACACTCTTTTTGCGTTTTTTGAAACACTATCATTAATAGTGCTATAGGAGGCATCCAGGTCTTCACGAATAATTGATCTTCTTCTACTGAATGAAGCAAACGCGGCATCCTGAAATCCTTTGGATACACTGTGAAGAAACTCATTTAACACATTGGACATAGAATTTAAAGTGGTTTTTTTCTTTTTAATACTTGTGATATCAATGTCAAGAAGAATTCCTGGTTGTACATGGTATGGATTAATTTTGTATGAAAAGGAATCGAACTTTTCTAAAAGAAAATCAACTCTTTCATCAAGGATAACACGTTCAACAGGGTTGTTATATCCGAAGAATTCTTGTAATTTTTCTTTTATGAGTTGTAATTTATCCTTGAGATATCCTTTTTCATGAAGATAGGTACGATTACTTTTGTCAACCTCGGATTCATCGGGTTGTATAAAACTAATCTCGTCCCATTCTTTTCTATTGGCATTATTAATTTCGAAATCAGGATTCATACGCTTTTTAATTTTTAAAATGACTTTACTTACTTTCTGATGGAGGTCAGTGAAATCATATATTTTTCTAAATTCTTTGTGAGTATCATAAAACGCATTCATGGTCTCCCATAATTTCTCAACTTCTTTGATGAATTCTTTAACTTGTTTGTCATAAGCTTGTTGTTCCAGTTGTAATTGTTCCTGATTAATAAATGAGAGTCTTATTTGGTAACGTTCATCAGGGAGAGCGTCATGGTCTACATCCTCATATTCCTTTACAATAAGGGTTCTGGCGTTTTTCATATTTTCGATATATTGATACCCCATTTTACTTGTATCCAGAATTGATGTTAGAGAATTAACAGCTGTGTTGAAGCCTCTATTTCTTATGTTTTCTGCATCTACGATTTTTTTTATGTTTTCACGGACGTTAAGACTGTCGAATTCTATTGGAGCGATTTCTGCAGGGAGTCCAGTAATCTTATCCATAAGGCTTTTTGCGATGAAAGTATATCGTTTGGATTGCTCATTATCGATTTCATCATCAGTGTATTTTTCAAGACGTTTTATTTTCTCAAGGAGGATTTCTGTATCGTTGGGCTCTATCCTGCCTTCATCGACAAATTGATCCTTTAATTCTTCAATTTCATGGTCAATAAGCTCTGTTATATGCTTTGAAATAACGTCCTTGATAAGGAAATCAGTAGTGACCTGATAATGGAAGATAGGACTGATCAACTCACTTTCAAGGATATTAATGGATAATTTAATGTCAGAAACAGTTTTTGGTTTTCTTGTATTATCTTTAAAAGCACATTTAACGATGGAATAGGCATTTTCACCACGGACAAGGGACCCTACATCGGTTTTTTGACGGAGGAGAGAGTTTGTTTGGTTTTCAAGGGTGTTTATTTCACTCTGGATATGGCCCTGGAGGTGTCCATACATATTAACGATGGATTTTTCAACTTCTCCGGTATTGAACTTATCCATACCACCGATTTTATCAAGGAGGTCAACAATTTCACGGGGAGTATAACGTGCAAGGTTCTTATATTCTTCTTTATCAACAAAATCACGGACTTTTTTTTGTAATTCGTCTTCTACAGTGACCATGTAACGATTGAACATGTTGACGTAATTTTGGTTTATATAATTATGGAGTTTTTCTTTGATATTTCCCATGATATCAAGTCTTTCAAGGACTTCAGGTGGAAGTTTATTACTGACGTGGGAGAGGATTTTATCGACTTCGTCATCAATTAAGTTTTTAGCTTCAGAATATTTATCTCTTCCTTCCTGGGCGAGGCTGTTTCTAGAACCGACAGCACTTGGTTTCTCTGGATGAAATACATTTGGGCCTTGTAGAAAATCGTCTTTTGGCATTATAACCCCCTGCGTAGACTATAAAAAAAGGTATTTATCAATTCGTTTGATTTCAAATTATAACCATATAAGTAAACAGAAATAACAAAAAAAATCAAGTAAAATTTATATCTTTTTTTTATTGATATAAAGAAATTTTAGATTATACCGATGAGTATTCTTTACTAACTAACCTTTTAACCAAGATATTTTTTCCACCCTATAGATTTAATTTGTTCGGATTTATTGATAACAGAATTGGCTAATTTTTTACGATAATCAGATAATTTTTGGTTTAATTCTGATATGGCTGTAGAAAGAATTTGTACGGCGAAAATACCTGCATTTTTAGCACCAGCTTTCCCAATAGCCATAGTCGCTACTGGAATGCCTCCTGGCATCTGGACAATTGCATATAAACTATCCACACCATTCAGAGGAGAGGAGTCAATGGGGACACCAATAACTGGTAAGGTAGTATGAGACGCGATAACACCAGGAAGATGTGCCGCTGCACCAGCCCCAGCTATGATTACTTTATAATTTTTATTGGCATTCTCCATGTATGCAACGAGTTCATGAGGAGTTCTATGGGCAGATAAAATAGTCATATCATAAGGGACATCAAATTCTTCAAGTATCAGTGCGGATTCTTTCATGATTTCTAAATCAGAATCGCTTCCCATAATAATACCCACAATAGGATTCGTCATATTATACTCCTGAAAACAATATTAATTTAAATTTAGTTCTTTTTTTGCGATATCTCGTCTATAGTACATATTTTCAAAATTGACCAATTCAATAGCCTTGTAAACTTCAGTATAAGCTTCTTTGAGAGTATCTTTAACAGCTACTATATTAAGTACCCTCCCTCCTGAATTAATAATTTTAGTTCCATCCTGTTTTGTTCCTGCATGATATATGGTAATATCTTTGCTAAGATCCTTACTATCCAGTCCTGAAATAGGGAATCCTGTTTTGAAATCAGCTGGATACCCTTTCGATGCTATAACTACACATATAGCACTTTTGTTATACCATTCCAATTTTAATTCATTGAGATTTTCAAAATAAATTGCCTCAAAAATATGGGTGATATCAGTTTTGAGGAGGGGTAGGATAACCTGAGTTTCGGGGTCACCGAATCGTACATTGTATTCCAGAACTTTGATATTTTCACCATCAATCATCAAACCTGCATACAAAATACCTTTATACATAATGCCTTCTGATTTTAATGCGTCAATGGTTGGTTTCAATACCTGATGATATACTTTATCTTTTAAATCATCCTTCATAAAGGAGACAGGGGTATAAGAACCCATTCCACCAGTATTTGCTCCCTGATCACCCTCATAAATCTTTTTGAAATCTTGAGCGTAAATTAGCGGTAATACATTTTTCCCATCTGAGAAGGCAAATGCAGATATCTCCTTCCCGATTAGGTATTCTTCAATAACAACCAAGTCTCCTGACTTTCCAAACTTCTTATTTATAAATATTTCTTCTAGAGCAGATAGACTTTCCTGAGGATTTTGGCAAATATAAACTCCTTTACCAGCTGCCAGTCCATCAACTTTAACCACGACAGGATGTTTTATATTTTCTACATATTCCTTCGCCTGTTGATAATCTTGAAAGTCTTTATAATGAGCAGTTAGTATATTATATTTTGTTAAGATTTTTTTTGAAAAGGCCTTACTCCCTTCCAGCTTAGCTGAATCTCTGTTAACTCCAAATGTTTTTATACCTACTTTATTTAATTCATCTGTCAGACCAAGGGTTAAAGGAAGTTCAGGACCGATAACAACCCACTCAATATTATTTTTCAAGGAAAAGTCTTTTATCCCATGGATGTCATCAATACTTATGGGGATACACTCAGCAATATTCTGCATTCCAACATTACCTGGAGCAGAGAATATTTTTTTTACCCTATTAGATCTATGAATTGCATGGACAAGGGCATGTTCACGACCACCACTCCCCACAACAAGAATATTCATTAAAATACCTTTACACAATATTTTTTTTAATCAGATGGAAATATAAATTTTTCTAATAGGATAATCAACCCCCAATTTGATAATTTGTAATCAATAATTATTTTACTATTAATTGACATGATATTTATCAAGAATCGTTAAAAATCCCCAAAATAACATCCAATTCTGCTATAACAAACGAACTTTAATGAGATACTGGTTAGGAAGTTAATTTTATTTATCAAAATTAAAAGACCCCTATAAAGATTTATTAATCCACCACTCGATGATCCCACCAAATTATATAGACGAGGTAATTATGTTAATATCTATTATAAATCATACCAACGGGAAACTGTCTGATGAGGAAGTCCAAAGAGCCATTCAGGCCATCAACCGCCAGATAAAAGAAGATTTTAATCCCCACTGGCACAGATCAGCACTTCTACAACTCGTAGATAAAATAGGAGAGGAACCTGATGAGCAATCCCGTTATAATCCAAAGGAGAATGCCTTTATTTACTTATGGGATAAAATGGATGAGGATGATGCATTGGGGTATCACGATCGGAACAACAGAGGGATACCCTATGGATTTGTCTTTACCGAACTATCAAAGGAATTAAACGAATCCTGGACAGTTACTCTATCCCACGAGGTATTGGAACTCATCTGTGATCCTGAAGTCAATTTATTGGTATCAGGTCACCACCCTGTAAAGCCCAGCAAAAAAGTATTTCACTGGTACGAAGTCTGTGATGCTGTCCAGACCGAAACCTATAAAATCGATGATGTAGAGGTATCCAATTTCCTCCTACCCCTTTATTTCACTGAAAATGAAGAAATCGGTAGTCAAAATGATTTTCTTGGAACAATGCATAATGGGAAAACCATAAAATCTTTTGGAGTCAATCCGGGAGGATATATAGGATTCTATGATCCCGACTTAAAAGAACATACCACCTATTCTCTACCCGGAGACCAAGTATCCAAAAAACGACTTTTAATCAAAATAAGAGCAAAACAAACCAGAAGAGCTAACCGCTATAAAAACTGTTCTTAAAACTAATTCCCGGCATAACTTAATCTTTTGGGTAATGCTGGGAATATTTATTGAATAATCTCTTAAGGAGTATAAATATAGATTATCTTTCCCAATATCAGATCCTCAGGAACCAAACCCCATTCTCTACTGTCAGAACTGTGATCCCGATTGTCACCCATCACAAAATAATAACTCCTACTAAAATTGATTTCAAATGGCATTCTCTTAATAATATAATTTGGTTCAGTCAGAAGAAAAACATCCCATCGTTTGCTGATTAATAAATCAGGATTTAATATTTTATTAAGCTCCTGACGAGATGACACCACATATCCTCCTTCCCATTCTATAGCTTCTAATAATCGCTCCCTGAATGCTTGATTCTTAAGTGATTTCTTAATAAAATTCCGTAAATCATGTATAAATGTCGGGTGATGATGTAACATTTCCTGATACAATTCCCTGTTATAATACCTCATATAGTTAGTTTTACTCAAATATCTTTTCCTGAACATTTTATTCGATAAATGATTTATTTGGATAACCTGTTTCTTCTTAATCAAAAGCAAATCGTATTCTATCCTGTGCTTTGGGTAGATAGAGAAATGGAATATTATTTCGGGGATATCTTCTACTCTGCATGGATTGTATCGTATATCTGAAACTGGTATTGACAAGGATAGGATCACCGACATTTAAATTGGGTACCATACTGGAACTTGGTATTGAAAATGTCTTAAAATTAAAATATACTGAGTATCGAAATAGGTCCAAGTTACGGGATAGGATGTGTTCTTCAGCTGATAAGAATCGTGAAGAGGTAATCATGAAATTTATAAGGATAATAAAAGTAATGAGGGATATAGAGTATTGAGAAATCCTTTTGAATAAGATATAACAACTACGTTCTTTTACAAATTGCAGAATGATTTGATAAAAATAGGTTCTATTAGTTAATAATTTTTGTATCCAGAATCGAATCAGAGTATTTATGATTTTCATCTTATTACCCAATATGTATAAACCGATTTGTTTTAATTTATAATGTAAAATATATAATAATATACGTTTTCAAAAAATGATTTTTTATTCCTGTTGATAATAAAAAGTGTAACAAGTTGTGACATTTTAATAAATTAAACTTAATCAAGTCCAATAACTCATAGATATAAAAAAGGATAGACCATTCCAAGAAAGTCACCCAAACCAAGGGGTATCGGAACTAAATTTTTTGATTCCGATGGTGTTTCGGATCACAAGAAGGTTATCCCTTATGGATTAATAATTTTTTCTTCTGGTAAAACAATTTCTGTAGAATTCGATAGGATTTTGTCTGGCTTATGGTTATTGTCCACTTTGAACTGCACTACCAGATTTTTCAGATCAGAAATATTATTCTCATTCTTGGAACTGGAAGATCTAACGACGTCGAAGGTATTGGATAAGAGTTTGATAGACTCCATGATTTTCTCAATTCGATTCTTGCTGTCTTTAGAAATGGTGTTGACTGAATCCATAGACTGAGTGATATTTTTAATTTTATTCCCCATTTCTGATGAGGAGTCTTTCACCTTATTGGAGATATTAATTAAGAACTGAAGGGCTCTGACAACCTGGGCACTTCCATCTGCTAGTTCTTTTGTAGCTTGACGCATTTCCACCATACTCATGGCGACATCTTTTGTTCTAGTTACAATATTACTAAAGATCTCTCCTGTCTTATTGGTTGAATCCTCTGAAGTGTGGATATATTCAATAACTTCTTTTAAGGATCGGGAGATCTCAGAAGAATTTTTTGAGGTATTTTCAGCTAATTTTCTGATTTCATCCGCTACAACAGCAAATCCTTTTCCCGCAGAGCCTGCATGAGCAGCTTCGATAGCTGCATTCATAGCGAGGAGGTTGGTCTGTTCAGCGATATTATTAATAACATTGATCATTTCCATGATGAGATGGGCGGAATTAGCGACTTCATTAATCATTTGCTTCGTCTTATTCATTTCGGATTCACCACTCATTGCGGTTTTCTCTAATTCATTGGCTATTTGGAGCTTTTCTTCAGACACCATAGCAATATTCTGAATGGAAGCAGTCATCTCCTCGATGGATGCCGAAGATTCGTTGATTGCTGAGGACTGAGATCCAATTAATTCAATGACTGTGGTAATAAATTCATTGATATCTTTTGTGGATTGGTTGGAGACTTCAATAGACTTATCCAGTTGATTTACTTTATCAGTAACAATATCCACATTGGTCCTTGTGAATTCTAAGGTTGATTTCGACTGATCGATAATGGATGTTAGTTCAGAGCTAATCTTCTTGGTATTTTGAGTTGTGGTAATAATCTGATTTATCATCTGATTGAGGAAATAGAGGAATTCATTAAAATAACGGGACATATTTCCAAACTCATCTTTTGATGTATCATCTAATTTGATTGTTAGATCACCATGTCCTTTACCCATTTTTTCGAAATAATTTGCCAGTTTGTTCACGGGTTTTGAGACAAAACGTCTTGTGATGATATAGATCAGGATAATAATAATAATTCCAATAGTAATTAAGAGAGTATTAGTAGTCCACAGTGTGTGCGCAAATGATTCTTTCTCATTTGCAAAATCATTGACATATACAAAAGATCCTACCACTTTATTTGAAAAATCTTTAAGAGGAATATAACTAATAGCGATATTGTTTCTTATGTGGATCATTGTTTTTTTGAGGCGAGTGGCTTCTTTAATTTCCTTTATAGACAGGAGTTTTTTGGGTTCGATCCATTGAGCGGTTTTTCTGGAGATAATGATATCCTCCCACTCATCTTTGGTATATTTTTTTAACTGGCTTGTTGTTAAACATTTCTTTGCTTCATCCTTGCTGACGAGAAGTACTACCCCTTGTTTGGATTTTTTTTCTGTAAAGTATGGTAAGATTTCAAAAAGATCAAAATATGTTTCTACAGAACCTATGTATTTTCCGTCATTAAGGATTGGTGCGATTCCTCGGATTACAAATCCTTCATCACTGACTTCAATTGCTCTTAAAGGTTTATTTAATTTTGCAACATAGTTTACAGAATGTCTCCAGGGGGATATATTATATTGCCTTTCCTCAGGCATCCACATTTTCAGGTAAGTGATGATTACTGGATTATCTGGTGTGTGCTGGAAAAATGGTTTATGAAAATGGAGATTAAATTCTTTCATATCTGATGAGGATTTGACATTTTTAAAGATGGGAGATACTTTCTCATAAAGATATTTCTTTCCTTTGAGGTCATCATCCATTTGATAGGCTTTTTTTACTTCATCAAGATTCGCAAATATTGTTGCAAACTGGAGTGCTCGTAAGCTATGCTCCATGATTAATTTGTCAATAAGTTTTGCGGTACGATTAGCTTTCATCATCACTGTGTGGTCTTTCAACATGGAGTCAACATAAGTATTAAAATTAATTATAACAATGAGTACCATAACAGTTAATAATGGGATGATGAGTATAAGAATTTTATGGATGATTTTGATATTTTTAAATTTCATGGTATCCTCAGTTTATATAAATATTTGGTTTTATTGAAGCATATTGTCTATATATAATGAATTTATGCTATTATGTAAATCATGATTAGAAATATCCTCTTATCCGTTTTGTAGTTTTAATTACAATTTAAACTAAGTTCGTACAAAATAATATTGAGATTTAATATTAATATAAGAAAATTATAAATAATTTTAAAGGAGAGTTTATATTCTATTGGAAAAAATTAATTTCTTATTGTTCAACAGGTTTTATCGGATGATGATTACTTTCTACTTTAAACTGCACAATAATGTTATTCAATTCTGAGATGTTATTTTCATTCTTAGAACTCGATGTTCTCACTACATCAAATATACTGGAAACCTGGTGAATAGACTCCATGATCTTCTCAATACGTTTTTTACTGTCCTTTGAAATGCTGTTAACAGATTCCATAGACTGGGATATTGTTTTAATTTTAGAACCCATCTCAGAGGAGGATTCTTTTACATTTGTAGAAATATTGATCAGGAATTGTAGGGCTTTAATGACTTGTGCACTTCCGTCGGCTAGTTCTCTTGTGGATTCCCGCATTTCCACCATACTCATGGCAACATCCTTTGTTCTGGTTAAAATATTATTGAATATCTCACCTGTTTTATTTGTTGAGTCTTCTGAAGAATGAATATATTCGATAACTTCTTTTAGGGAACGAGAGATCTCGGATGAGTTTTTTGAGGTATTTTCAGCTAATTTTCTGATTTCATCCGCTACAACAGCAAATCCTTTTCCCGCAGAGCCAGCATGGGCTGCTTCTATAGCTGCATTCATGGCCAGGAGGTTTGTTTGTTCAGCGATATTATTAATTACATTTATCATTTCCATGATGAGGTGGGCTGAATTTGCGACTTCGTTGATCATTTGCTTTGTCTTATTCATTTCATGTTCACCACCTAATGCTGTTTTTTCTAATTCATTGGCTATTTGGAGCTTTTCTTCAGACACCATAGCGATATTTTGTATGGAAGCAGTCATCTCCTCAATAGATGCGGAGGATTCATTAATAGATGACGATTGTGACTCAATAAGTTCTATAACATTGGTTATAAAGAGATTGATATCATTTGTGGATTTTGTAGCAGATTCTATAGCTTGGTCCAATTGGGTGACTTTATCATTAACCATATCTACATTGGTTTTTGTGAAACTTATTGTTGATTTAGCCTGATCTATAATAGATGAAAGATCTTTACCTATTTCTTTTGTCTTATCTATAGTATGAATAATTTGGAGTATCATCTGATTTAGGAATTGGAGAAACCCATTAAAATAACGGGACATAATACCAAATTCATCTTTTCCGCTGTCATCCAATTTAACAGTCAGGTCACCGTGTCCACTTCCCATGTCCTCAAAGTAATGGGCTAACTGATCTACAGGTTTTATTACAAATCGCCGGGTGAAATAGAGAATCACTAATATAATAATAACTCCAACCGCTATGAGAAGGATATTTGTTATCACGAGAGTTTGGTCAAATGCCTTTTTTTCATTAGTGAAGTCATTTATATATACAAAATATCCAATGATTACATTAGAAAAGTCTTTCATAGGGATATAGGTAATTGAAATATCATTTTTTATCCGGGTGAATGGCTGTTTTATATTTTTTGTATGCCTTATATCCTCTATAGATAATAATTCTTTCGGCTTAATCCATTTTTTACTTATCCTAGAGACAATAACATCTTGTATACGATCTTTAGTATATTTTTCCAATTGATTTTTATTAAAAACTTTTTCTGCTTCCTGTTTATTAACAAGCAATACAATACCATCTTTAGAACTTTTTTCTGTCAGGAAAGGGATAATATTAAAGATATCAAAAAAAACCTCTACAGAACCAATATATTTACCATCAACCAGGATAGGAGCAATACCCCGGATTACATAACCTGCTCGTCCAGCTTCAACTGCTCTCAGTGATTTATTTGTTTTGGCCACATAATTGACTGTACTTCTCCATGGGGAAATATTATGGTATTTATCCTTAGGTAACCACTCTTTCAGAAAACTATAGATAACTGGATTATTCGGTGTATGATCAGGATGGGGTTTATGAAAATGTACTTTAAAATTTTTAATCTTGGACTCATTCTCTATAGAAGTGATTAGCTGAGATATTTTATCATAAAGAAATTGTTTTCCCATTGCGGGATCATCCATATTATAAGCCTTTTTCACAGCTTCATGTTTAGAAAACATAATTGCAAACTGCAATGCTTTTAGACTATATTCGTTTACTAATTTGTCTATAAGGCTTGTAGCCCTATTTGATTTCATTATCACTGAATGATCTTTCAACATGGAGTTGACATAAGAATTAAAGTTGAATATTACAATGAAAACCATCACTGTTAATAACGGAACGATGATGAGGAGAAGTTTATTGATGATTTTAATGTTTCTAAGGTTCATACAAACTCCGGTTTAGATATAATGAATATGCATACGTCTTAAGACTAACACTTTATTGAATGACTATACACAAATTATTTTTTTATATTGACAGGGTAAAAAATGATTCATTATGCAAAATTATATTCACTTACAGAATAGAGGGATTATTAATCAGATATATAAAAGATTAATTTATTATATTCTTCTATCATCTCACGAACTTGACCTGATGATATAGTGTCCTTAATAGCACAGATCATATCCGCACCTGAAGATATAACTTCACGTGCATTCTGTCGATTTATCCCACCAATAGCGGTAATAGGGATATTTATATGTTGTCGGATATTTCTTAGGGTATCTAAACCAAGGGGAGAATAATTTTTTATTTTCGTAGATGTATGGAAAATATGTCCTACACCAAGATATTGGGCACCATCCCCTTGAGCATTCAATGCGGATTCTATATTATTTACGGATATACCAATGATTTTATCAGCCCCAACAAGGGATCGAGCTTCTCGGATATCCATATCATTCTGTCCAAGGTGAAGACCATCAGCATCAATCTTGGTAAGCAATTCAGGATAATCATTAATAATAAGTGGGATATTATATTTCTTGCATAGTACTTTGATTTCTAAAAGTTCTCTAAGGATAATGTCTTTTGGACGAGATTTATCCCTATACTGAATCATTGCAACTCCAGCCTGTAATGCCATTTCTACATCGTGTATATTCCCATGCTTACTCAGCTGGTGATTTGTAATAAAATAAAATCCTTTGAATTTTTCCATCTTAAGTTACAAGTAGTTTCTATGAAATATTTCAGAATATTCCAAGAAGGTAATAAAAAAATTGTTAATTGAGAGTTAAGTTATGAGCAATTGATAAGAAAACAAATAAATTATTAAATAATGTTAGGGGGCAATGTCAAAGATCAAAAACATCCCCCTGAATTGTTCTTATTATGAAAAATTACCTGTTTCCAGACATCGTCTATACTTTGCCTGACATTCATTTCTACATTGACTTCTTTGTTGGGGTTGTCGGGCATAGGTTCGATCACATCTTGTTATACAATCATTTCGGCGGCTTCCACAAAAATCTTCTCTTTTTTGAACCTGAACTGATTGTTCTTCTACGTATGCTTCACTGATGTTATTAATTGTCAAAAGTGATAGTGCAAACCCAATAATAAATATAAAATAAAATATTTTTGTTATCATATTATCTCCTATACTAATTTTTTTGTAAACATAAATTTAATATCGTGTATGACAAAGTTGAAAAAAACATTTTCAATTCCAGGTTAAAGTCCATTCAGATGAATAAGAAATTTAATTATTGGGCATTTTAGTATGTATTCCCATACAATTCTATCATTGATTGATTCAACGCCCTGTGTGTATCAATAATAATTAATCGATGTATTCATTTTGAAAGATACAAGGAGAATCTTATATAGTATATATAATTAACTCTAAGATAGATAAAAACAATCTGATCCCATTGGCATATTTCTATAAAATTGATTGACTTGAGGTTAATTGTTCAGGAAATAGCGAAATTCGTCCGATGACTCACTAGGATATATTACAAAGGAAAGTTATCATTATGAAGAAATCTGCCAGATATACAAAAAATCGATGGTTTAGATTCAGAATGCTATATCCTGCTTTTTTAATGATATTTACTCTATTTACACTCTATTTATTTATATTTGGAAATAATGGTTTTTATTCTCATAAAAAAAAATTAGATATTATAGCAGTTTTAGAAGAGGATAATTTGCTATTAAATAATAAGATTCAAAAATTAGCCCAAAAAATAAAAGGGATTAAGGATTTAGATCCCCTTTCAATAGAATATGAAGCCCGAAAAATCCCCTTAAAAAAATCTGGTGATGTGATATTTATTATCCATAATTCTGAATGGCTGAAAGATATGGCACAAAAACTAGAGAATGATTATCAGGACAAAATTCATCATCCCAGAGAAGAAAAGGGCTTTTTAGATCAATATAAAATTGTGATAGGATTTATGATAAGTTTATTAATCTCATTAGTTCTCACAGTTATTCTACCAAGAAATCAATTTGTCAATACAAAAAATAAAATTCCTCCATTAACCTCTCCAAAGTCATAAATAGATATTTCACAGAATTTTAATTACTACTCTCTGTACAAAACTTTTATGAAGTTATTATTTGCGATTAAAATAATAATTATATAATGGACAGAAGGATTAAATAATTGAACACAATCGGAACTAAAAATTATAATTCCGATTGTTCTTTATTCTGGAAGCATTGAGCAATCTTTGAAAAACTACTCAGATCCAGGAATAGAAGGAGTTGTATGATATTTTAAAATGTTCTGTTAAGGATTTTGTGGTTTAGATTCTACTATAGACAGTGTGTATTTGTTCAAGTTAAAATATTTATTTGCGACTCGTTTAATATCCTCTCGAGTTACCATTTTTAGATTTCTAATTAGCTCCAGATAATAATTATAACCCAGACCAAGTTTCTCATAGTATGCTGATAAAGCTGCCTGACCATTTAGAGACTGAAGACTTTTTATAATTCGTCCTATAGTACTATTTTTTGCTATTTCAAGTTCTGTAGGAGTAATTAAATCATCTTTTACTTTCTGGATATTCTCAATAAGACCTCTAATCGCTTCTTGTTTTTTTGAGGGTTCTGTTCCTATATAGAAAAGAAATAATCCAATATCTAATAATCCATCATATACACCACCTGTAGAATATGCAAGGGTTCGTTTTCCCCTTAAATCATTGAAAAGACGGCTACCAATTCCGGAAAAGACGTGAGTAAGCAACATTAAAGGATATCGATCTTTATTATAATAATTTGGAGCATCAAATACTATTTTGATAATGGATTGACGTCGCTTCTCATCTTTATATAAGGTATTACTTATCATGTGATTTAGCTGTGGAGCGCGTTTTGTAATAGGAAGATTTGTTTTGCGATAATTAAACTTCGATGGTTTCCTGAGTAGATTAAGGATTTGTTGTTTATTAATATCTCCAAAAATGGATAAAACAGTATTTTTAGGGGTAATCATATTGCGATACATGCTTATGAGCTGGTGCTGGGTAATCTTCTGAATAGATTTTACTGTTCCAATACCATCAAATGAGTAGGGGTGACCTTGAAATCTTATTCTTCTCAGGTGATACCGGCTGGCATCCCAGATATTGTCATCTCTCTGCTTGATCTTTGCATAGATGATTTTTTTTTCTTTTTGAATTTCTTTTACAGGAAAATTGGCATTGGACATGATTTCTGTGAGTAATTTAAAACCAGTTAAGAAGTTTTCTTTTAAAAATGTCCCTTGAATAGAAAAAAAATCCCTATCCGATTTAGCAACAATATTCCCTCCTGTATCTTCAATAATTTCAGCGATTTGTCGATATGATTTCCTGAAAGTTCCTTTTAAGATGGTTTTGGAGAGGAGATTGAATATTCCCTGATTTATGTAATTTTCATAATGATACCCGCCATTAAACATTGCATGCATTGATACAAGAGGGATGCTATGGTCTTGTTTGATGAGAAGGGTTAGTCCATTGGGCAATACAATTTTTTCTATTTGATTTTTCTTGTTTTGAAAAACTTTTTTTTGTATTGAAGAATTTTTATAGTTGTTTGGTAGGAGAATTACCATATTTTGACCGTTTTTATTAAGATATTTTCTGGCAACACGGATGATATCCCAATTGTTGACCCGATTGACAGACTCCAGGTAATGGCGATCAAAATTAATATCCCCAAGGAATTCCCCATGAGCAAGGCTTCTGGCATATCCTCCAACTGTTTGGAGGCCATTGACTGCATCCACCCTGACTTTCTGTTTTGCCCGTTTTAATTCTTTTCTGGTAACACCGTATTTTTTAATGGAATTAATTTCATTTTCTATAATCTGAAGAACATAATTAAGATATTTATGATTTAAATTAATTTCTGTAGCAAATACTCCAACATGTTTTGGTGTCCAGGAAAATGTGGAAACAGAATTAACGAGTTGCTTTTCTTCTTTCAATTTTCTATAAAGCCTTGAGGTTCGTCCATGTCCTAAAATCATTGCCAGAACATCGAGTGCAGCAGTATCCTTAGACAATGCATTAACTGTTTTGTAGCCTACAGTTACTTTTGTTGTGCTGATACCAAACTGCTTAACAATTTTACGTGGAGAGACCTGTTGAGGCTCTGATGGGATGTAGATTGGTGGGACTTTTTTTCGTTGAAAATTACCGAACCACTTTTTGACAAGGATTTCGGACTTACGAATATCCAGATTACCTGCAAGGACGAGTATCATATTATTTGGAGAGTACATAGTTTTGTAGTATTCAAGGATATCTTTTTTTGTGAGGGATTTAAAGAGATTTCGATAGCCGATGACTGGATAGCGGTAAGGATGTGTGGTAAAACATAGTGACATGAATTGATGCCAGAGATATCGGTCTGGACTATCATCATTCATATTGATTTCTTTTAAGATAACCTGAATCTCTTTTTGACTCTCCTTTTCATCAAATACAGTATTTTGAATCATATCAGAAAAGCCTTCCAGAGCAGAGTCTAAATATTCACTTCGAATAGTAAAATGGTAAACTGTTCTGTCATAAGTCGTATAAGCATTGGCATCGGATCCACCCATTCTTCGGATGTCGTTATAAAACTGTTCAGTTCCCCGTTTATGAGTTCTCTTTCCCAGCATGTGCTCAAAATAATGAGATAATCCGCTTCCCATATTATTTCCTTCTGTTATAGAACCAGCTTTTACCCACATTTGCATGGCGATCATTGGGACATCGTGTTTTTCCTTTAAAATTACTGTTAATCCATTGTCTAGGACAATCCTTTTTAGGGTAGAATCCTCCTGAGTTTGAGAGAATGTGTTTTGGGTGACAAGAAGGATGAATAGAATTGATATCATTAAATAAGATTTCATATTTACCTCATTATTTTATAATTGCTTATTCCAGAGTATTTCAATCTCGTCTGGAAATTGCATTTTCAAGTCCTGAAAACCACATATCATTGTCATGATAAGGAGATTTACCCCATCAGCGATACGATTTTCTAATGTATCAGGGAAATTACAATACAAATATCCATCACTTTTTTGGATGACAGGGTGGATTTTCAATACTTGCTGAAATCCCAGTAAAATTGACTGGGTTAATGTTGAAACACCCGCACATAACAAATTGTTCCCCTTCTTACCAAGGGTAGAATGTCCTTCCACCGTGAAACATTCAAAGCTATTTTGTTTATCTTTAAGGGTTAATCGGATCATGTTATGGATATTTTTAGAATCAGAATGAATAATATTATTTGCAGTGTTCCTTTGAAATTATAACGATTATTTTGAAATAATCAATTTTAATGTAAGCGATCATACATTCATCGATGCTGTAAGATCCTCAAAAGTATCTCTACGACGAATAAGGCGATCTTTTCCGTTATAAACAAGGACTTCAGCAGGTTTTGGACGGGTATTATAGTGAGATGCCATGGAAAATCCATAAGCACCAGCATTTTTTACAGCAAGAATATCTCCCTCTCTTATTTTAGAGATAGGACGATTTTCAATTCCGTTTTCACCCTGTGTAAAGACGTCTCCACTTTCACAGATATTACCTGATACAGCGACTTCTTCTATCTCACCTTCAGGATTGGTACAATTAATTATTTCGTGATAACTACCATAAGCCATTGGCCTTATCAGGTGGTTGAATCCTGAATCAGTTCCTACAAATTGATGAGTAGGAGTTTCTTTACGGTTATTTACAGTTATTAGTAGTGTACCACTTTCAGCTACAAGATATCGTCCTGGTTCTAAATATAGTTTTAATTCCCGTCCATAGGAATTGGAGAATGACTGAAACTTCTCGCTGACCTTCTTTCCAAACTCCTTGATATCGACAGGTTTATCTGTAGGACGATAAGGGATACCAATACCTCCTCCGAAATCTATGAACTCAAGATCATTAAACGATTTTGCAGAGTTGAGGACAATATCAATGGCTTTTAAAAATTCATTGATATCTAATATTCCTGATCCAATATGGGAATGAATACCAGTGATTTTTAATTGATATTTATCTGCAAGTGATTTAATATCATTGATTTTATCAAAATAAATACCAAACTTACTTTCAGGCCCTCCCGTTATGGTATGTCCGTGGTGTCCTGCTCCACAATCGGGATTTATCCTTATACATATATCTGATTTAGGACTCATCTTTCCATATCGCTCAATTTGGGATAGGGAGCCGAGATTTTGCATTATACCATTTTTAAGACAATATCTCATTTCGTCATCGGTGACGTTATCCCCTGTATAAAGGATTTCAGTTCTTTCAAATCCTGCTCGAAAAGCGATTTCAGCTTCCCAGGGGGAGACAGCATCAATCCATGCTCCTTCTTCACGGAGTATTTTCATAATATGAATATTAGTATTGGATTTGCAGGCGAAGAGGATTTGCTTTTTAGGATAGACAATGGATTGCTTCAATTCCTTGATTCGCGTTCTTAAGATTTCCTCGTTGTAGACATATAACGGGGAACCATATTTTTCGATGAGTTGATCTGTTCTTATTTTTCCGATTTCAACCATTTCTTTTTCTCTCTCAATATATTATTCTGATTCTACAAGGATGATACTACCGTAATTTTCAATTACTTTTTCATTTACTTTGTTATCCTTATTGACAGGGGGTGTATCACCTGAAGTTTTACTTGAATCATTTTTCTGGTGTGGTTCTGAGGATTGTATTGATTTCTCTTCTTGTATAATTTCTTCTATTAAATCAGATGCAATACTCTTATTATCTTTAATTAGTCCTGTGTCTTTATCAGTCTTATTTTCTTCGATGATATCATCAATTTTTGTTTTACCGAGGGCTTCTTCAAGGATACCACCTTCTTCGATATCGTCTAATATACTTTCCACTGATTCATTATCATATACACTCTCGATATTATTCTCTACAGCAACTCCATTATCATTCTCGATGTATTCTATAATATTTTCTACAGGTTCATTTAAAATTTCTATATCTTCCTTTATCTCTTTCTCTGGGATTTCTACTTGCTTCTCATTGGTATAATATAAACTCTCATTAGTATGTGTAGGCTCCTTTCTTTGATCTCCCTCTTCAATAAGGGTATTTTCCCAATTTTTTATCTCAGTTTCAATGTTATTTATAAAATCTTCACTACATTCCCCAATATCTATTTGATTTAAAATATCTATCATAATATTTACCCCTTTGATATCCTGTGGGATATAATATGCGAATAGCTGGGCTATTTTTTTAAAGTAGGGTAACAGTTTATTTTTAATATTCAATTCCAGTAACGATCTTGTCAGGTGAAGATTTTTTTCTATAATCTGGTCTTGTAAATGATTAATTAATTTTTCTTGTTCTTTGATGTAATTCTTTTGTAATGAAAACATAACTCTATTTCCTTGTGCCAAATAATAGTATTTTTGAAGAACAAAGTCAAGTATAATGAAGCTCTTTATCGAGGTTGTTCGACATAAATATGATTAAAACAGATATTTTTTTATATAAAAAACTCATAAAATATCTAAGTAATCTCATGACCCTCTTGTTCAATAATAATATCGGAGGTATATTATGAAAAAAATATTTTATTATAAAATAATGCTCTCGTCAAGTATTTTGTATAATTTATCATCATTTACATTAGAAAAAATGATTTATCATACAATACATCCTAATCTGAAACCACTTGTTATTATGATGTATCCTCAAAACATCAAGGAATTGTATCTTAAAATATATTGTGAGGCAGATAAATTAGAATTGAATGAACTCAAAAATATATTTCAGATTATTAATGAAAAAATCATAAAAGCGTTTTATCCTATGTATAAGGGGAATGCTTCTATACTTGCTGTAAAATTTCTTAATACACAAGATAATTGATTATTTTGTAAATATCAAAATTATTTTATATTTAGTTTTCTACTTAGAAATAATATTTTGATCTTAGATTATCCCCTCCATTATTAAGTTATTTTAATTAAATTTTGTATTTTATTTTGAAATCGTTATATTCTACATTATGGATTAATTATAAACGGAATAATAAATATATTTCTGTTAGTTAGAATAATTCATAATGATTTAATTTACAGGATTCATATTAATTACTTAATGGATATTAAATGGCTAACAAGGAATCATCCATTTTAACAAATTATAAATTAATGGACTATATGCCTGTTGTTTTAGAGCAGGCTATGAATAAACTCTCCATTGATCCTCCATATCAAATGATTTATCAGATCAGTCTTGATTTCAATGATAACTATTTAAATCTTGCTCCACACTTACAAAATCCATATGAGACAGATACTATAATTACCCAAATTAAGGAGGGGAGACTTGACTATCCTTTAAAAAAATTCTTTCAAACCCTTCTTTCTAATTATTTATATAAGGGTGATGACTTTCCATTATTTAAAGAAATCATTATAGAGCAGTTAAGACAAATTAATCTTCTTGATAAGGATACGCTGGATAAAAAAATAGATCTATACCACATCTTGATTGAATATCATTTTGGTGATATCCCTAAAATTGTTCAGTCGAAATCCTTTGAGGTAAATGATGAACGGCTATTAGATTTTTTCCCTCAACTTATTGAAGGTTATGAGCGTACGCTATTGTTTATCCAGCAAAAATATGATAACACATCTATCATAGACAAGATACAATATTATGCCCAGGTCACATTTCCACAGAATGAAGAACAGCTTATTGCCTATTATGAAAAAAATAAAAGTCTTACAGAATCCATATTAACAGTACAGAAAATAGAAAACATCAGTATCATCACCCGAATGTTTAGCGAAGGTGCCCCTATAGATATAAGTATAATAGTAAAAGAGGCACTTGTCAATTGGAGAAATGAGATCAGCGATATTATCAAACAGGCTAAGGAAGAGAAAAGGATTATAAAAGAAGATTCCAAGAAAAAGAAGTTGAATTCAAGTGATGAAGAAATAGATATCCTCTATAATGAGGTGACACCACGATTTCTTCAGAAAAAGAATTTAAAAGCCATTTTGGTAGAAGTAAAAGACAAATTTTCAAGTCCACAGTCCCTAAAATCGTTTGCCAGACTTATGAAAGAATTGAACTCAGTTGAAATGGATTTTCTGGATGTAATATTCAGTGATAATGGTGATAAATATTATAAAAACTTTGATCAGAATGAGTTCGAAGGAAAAGCATATGTATATTTTGCTGTCCTGTACAAGGCGTTTATTGAAAATCAGGTTGATTTCCTTATTGACATCATTAAAAACACCGTTGAAAATTATTTCCTGAGGATAGCTGCAAGAAAACTTCTATTTATAAAAATATTACAAAATAGTAAAATAAAGAATCCTGTTGGGGAGAACAAAATTTTTAATGGATATCTCAATTCTTTTGAAAGAATAATATTAAATGAAGAAGAGCCAATCAATATCAGACGTGAAAATCTTCTTTTCTTATCAAAACAAATTCTCACAGGTTATCCTGATCTCTCCGATGTCTTCAACACACAACTAAATGATATATTTATAAAAATATACTCCGAAATACTCGATGTCAATTTATTCAATAAGTTTGCTGGTTTAAAAAAAATATCCGAAAAAGAGAATTGTCAGCTCGAATTAATGAAAGATGCCTTTAAACTGTATGAAGTTATCTCTCGGGAATTATCAAATACAAAAAACAAATCCAGAGAGCAGATACGTCGTAATGAATTTCTACTTACCAAAATGGATCGTAAATTATCATCAAATGTTTCTAAAATCAAAAGCCGTTCAGTAATCTTAAACACATGATAAGATCAGATCATACTACTGATCAATTATATCATATTCTTGAAAATTGTATTCTCTGCCCCCAGGAGTGTAAAGTAAATCGTTTTGGTGAAAAAAAGGGTATCTGTAAGCAATCCGATAATCCTAAAATCTCATCTGCCTTTCTACACCATGGAGAAGAATACCATCTTGTAGGAAGGATGGGTTCAGGTACGATATTTTTTTCAGGATGCAATTTAAAATGTGTTTTCTGCCAAAATTATGAAGTTAGCCACCTCGAAATAGGTGATATTTTAAGCGTTGATCAACTATCAAAGCTAATGATATCTCTACAGTCAAGGGAGGCTGCCAATATAAATCTTGTCACACCAACTCATCAGATCCCTCAAATCATTGATGCTCTCATCCTAGCCAAGGAAAGGGGTCTTGAAATACCCATCGTCTATAATTGCGGTGGATATGAGTCCCTGGAAACCCTTAAACTTATTGATGGTTACATCGATATCTTTATGCCAGATATAAAATATTTTGATGATGACTATGCCCTACGATTTTCCAAAGCTAAAAATTATACTTTTATTGTGCAACAGGCTGTTCAGGAGATGCACAGGCAGGTCGGTGATCTGATTATTAATAAAAGAGGGGGCTTGCTACCAGAGGACTTTTAATTCGCCATCTTGTTTTGCCAGGACATATAGAGGACAGCAAAAGTATTTTGGACTTCATTGCACAAAAAATCTCTTGAAATACTTACGTCAATATAATGGATCAATATCATCCGGATTATCAAGCTCATCGATACGATGAATTAAAATTCCCACTCTATCCAAATGATTATCAGACAGTTGTAAATCATGCGATTAAACTGGGACTAACCCGTGGACTGGAGAGATGTAAATATTTATAATCATCCTCTTCATGGGAGAAAGATGGGAAAATCATGGGAAAAAAGCATAAACATGCTTATAAGAGAATGGGTTTTTTTAAGCAATTATCTAAGCAGGTTAAGCATTTTATAAATCTAAAATAACTCAATCAATCAAATATTATTTTTCCTGGACTTCTTTTAATCGGGTCATAAGACTTAATATTTCTGACCGGGCTAATTCATTAACATTTTCATAGGCGCCAACCGTTTTATAAGCATCTTCTAATTCATTTCTGGATAAATCTAACACCTTGCTGAAAGCTTCTATAGTTGCTTCTAAAAAGGCTTTTTTATCCATAGAATATTCTTGAAGTTTACCATGGGCATCTATTATAGCTCTGCATTCCCTCATTTCTTTTCTACTAAGCTCAATTACCTTTTCATAAGCTTTTATAGTTGCTTCAGCAAATAATCTCTCATTTCTAGCTAATTCACTAACAGTTTCCTGAGCACACATAGCAGATTCTTGATCTTCAATTTTATTTTTAAGAGATTTGTTTTCTTCTTTTAAAAGATTATTTTCCTGTCGAAGTTGTAGTAATTCTTTTTGGAGGTTTTCTTCATCCGATTTAAACATGGAAACTTCCTCCTTATTAGGGTATTTTAGTCATGAGTTTATATAAATTACTCATTTTAACTATTATATTATAAGATAATACAAGTATTAGAAAAGATCAATGTTTTAATAGAAATTACTTCTCATCAAATAAATCAAAGTTATCTTCAATATACTTCTCCTGCTGTAATTTTTTAGGCTTAGCTTCTGCTTTTTCAGGATCAACACCACTTTTTAATATATATACCTTTCTTTCAACCTTGGATAACTTGTCCTGGCATTGTTTGCTTAATTTTATCCCTTCCTCATAAAGAATCAGAGAATCTTCGAGGCTCAACTCCCCTGATTCAAGCTGGATTACAATTTCTTCTAAACGTTTAATAATTTTTTCAAATTCCATTTGTTAACCATGGGTCTTAAGATTTTTTAGCAATCATCACGATATTCAATTAAATTAATATGAATTGATCATTTTAACAAGTTAAATCTGTTTTTAATTGAGGTTATGAGAAATTGCACTTTACTTTTTAAATAAATATAATATTTTTAATTTATAAATTATAAAATGGGGCTCATGTATGAGATGTTTTAAACGGATGAACCGATCTTTAACAAGATGTATATTCTTTTTATTTTTTTTGTTGGCAATAAGTTTGGCAAGCACAGGATATTCTTTACAGATAAAATATTATGACCAACGCAGTGTATCCACTGACTATCGTGGAGTACGTTCATTTCGAAATCCTTTAAATGATACAAAAAGATATATATTAAATAGCTGGGATTATTATATTGTATATTTTAATAAAAGAAATCAAATAAAAAGAATCCTCTTTTTACAAAACGGGAATATTCTTTTTGAAGACCAATATGTTTATAATAGTAATTATGTTGATAAAATAAAGACTTTTATCGCTGGCTCCATCGCTTATACCACTTTTTTAGGATCTCAAAATCCTAGTAAGATAAGAAAGGTGATCCATAAAAATCGAACTTATATGATATATTTCTTTTCAAATAACAAGAAATTAACTAAGGTTGAATTATATAACCACAGAAGAAAATTGCTAACCTATACAAAGATTTTTTATAACAGCAGAGGATTACAAAGCAAATTAGAATACTATCGTCCCAATGGGGATATCAGTCGTTATGTGAAGATAGATTATAAAAATAATTTAAAGATTAGGGAATCGGTATTTTCGGAAGATGACGAATTAATTCGATTTACAACTTATTTATATAACCGCAGATCTCAATTAATTCAAGCAAATTATTATGATCACAAGGGTCGTCTGTTAGGAACTTCTGTTTACGAATACACAGAACAAGGGCAGTTAAGATATGTTCAGAGATATGATCGATGGGGCCGTCTCATAGTTCGATAAAGATCAGCCCTTTCTCATATCAGTTGATTGAACTCTGGATAAATTTATCTTGTGTTTTTTTTCGGATTTCGTTTAATATATCATTGATGACGTTTTGAGGGGTTGATGTCCCTGTAGTTACACCAATTGAGCTGACAGCCCCAAAATCAAGATCTTTTATTTCGTGTGAAAATTCAACCTGAACTGTTTCCACCCCTTCTTTCTGACAAATCTGAGCTAATTTTGTGGTGTTGGAGCTATTTTTACCACCGATAACAACCATATAATCCACTTGCTTGGCGATTTCCCGGGCTTCAATTTGCCTTCGAGAAGTTACGTCACAAATTGTGGTGTGTATTTTTAATTCTTTGGCATACTCAGCTATTTTTGGAATCAAATGTCCCATATCCTCTACAGTAATGGTGCTTTGAAATACGATTCCTATCTTCTTTTTTCTGGTAAGAGTTTCAAGGTCACCTTCTTTTTCAACCAATAAACAATTCCCCTCAACATGACCTGCAATTCCCACGACTTCAGGGTGTTTTTTCTTTCCTAAGATGATAACAAAGTATCCCTCATCCATCAGTTTACGAGCGATGTTCTGGGTCTTTCTTACAAAGGGACACGTGGTGTCGATAACATTAATTCCCCTATCCAAAAAGGATTCCAATACTTTTGGAGGGATACCGTGGGCTCGGATAGCTAAAGTATTTCCCTTGAGCTCATCGATATCTTCTATAGAGGATATATTATATTTTTCTTTCAGTTCATTGACAGCCATAGGATTGTGGATAAGAGGTCCGTATGTATGTACCTCGCTATCGGTTTTTTTTGACATCTCAACAACTTCATCGATAGCATCTTTTACACCATAACAATAACCTATTTCCTGAGCGACAACAAGTTTCATTTGATCTCCTTAATACTCATCAAAAGGGGATTGCAACCCCCTATCTTGTGATTAAAATTGTGGCCACTGGTAGAGGAGACGATCAACTACTTTTCCATTTTGCATGTGTCCTTCAGCAATTTCAGCGATATCGTCCTCTGTTACATTAGCATACCAGGTTCCTTCAGGATAAACAACTATACTGGGTCCATCAAAACAGGGACCAAGGCATCCTGTAGGAGTAATTGCCACCTGACCAAAAAGATTTCGTTTCTCAAGTTCCTCAACAAGTTTCATATAAACACCTGATGAGTTTTTTTGACCACAGGATGGTTTCGCCATAGGGGGTCTAGAATTGGTACAGACAAAAAAATGTCTTTTAATTGGACTACTCATTTATATCTCCTAAATCTTCGTTAATCTCAAAATAATAAGGTGAGAGTTTAGGAAAATTTGTTGGAAAATCAAGAAATCGTCAAGTCCTTCTGGTAAGTTAATATATATAATAACACTTAATCGATCTTTTTACAAGAATTTATGTTTTAAAAAAAAATATTTTTATGAANNGCTAAAATTACATTAAAAGGAAATCCTATTAATACAAATGGCGAAATTCCAGCAAAAGGAGCTAAGGCACCTGACTTCAAGTTGATAGCAAATGACTTAGCAAACATTTCTTTAGATAACTTCAAAGGTAAGAAAAAATTATTAAACATCGTACCTAGCTTGGATACCCCTGTGTGCGCAACATCCACTAAGAAGTTTAATGATACTGCTAAATCTCGTAACGATACGGTATTTTTAACAATTTCTGCAGATCTTCCTTTCGCTCAAAAACGTTTTTGTGAAGTCGAAAAAACAGAAGCAGTTAAGACTCTGTCTATGATGAATGATAATAAGTTTGCCAAGGATTATGGAATCTTAATTACAGATGGACCTCTTGCTGGAATCTCTGGAAGAGCTGTAGTCGTTCTTGATGAGAGTAATCAGGTTATATATTCAGAACTTGTCCCTGAAATCACTCAGGAACCAGATTATGAT
>DKAT01000065.1 GCA_002450905.1 Spirochaetia bacterium UBA6919 | reverse complement strand
TATCAAATTTGGGGTGCAGTCCAGATAATAGCATATATAGTTTTATATGAAAATTATTATGATTCAATTCAATTAAATATACATGAAATATTGAATGACAACATGATAAATAAATATATCCATACTTTAAAAGAATTGTCAAGAAAAGAACCTGATCCATTTCATTTCATTACAATATCTAAATGTTTTAATGACCAATACAATTTTAAAATAATTGATGATTTATATCATGGATATTTCCCACCCAGAAGAGATACATGTTATTTTAAAATCATCAAGTCAAATAATTGTTGTTAAATAGTGTTAATATCATTTTAAGTATTAGACTTATAAACGAACCATTTCTTAACTCTCACCAGGACTTCTAAAAATAGAGGTCATTTTAATCACTTAGAAGTTAAAAAACTTGTTAAAGAAATCAAAGTAAAAATATTTTTTAATTTCCTGAATTGTTTTACTATACTTCTCATACTTTAAAACTGAAATCTTTTTTTTTTATGAACTTTTGATCTGAAAAACTCATCCAGCACATGTTCAAATCGAATAATACTGGAGTAATTCTTTTCGCCAAAAGCTTTTTCTTGGTATATCGAAAACAATAATCTTTCTATGAGATTTAAATGGGCTGAATAAGGGGGTAAATACCATAACTCAATCTTTATTTCCTGTTTTTCAATATACTCTAAAAGTCGCTTGCAATGGTTCATTCTCGCATTATCTAAAATCAGGGTGATCTTTGCTTTCTCTTTGTTATTATCAATGATTTTATCTGCATCACGACTATTTTTAATGGATTTATGAAGAGTAACCAGTTTCAATAATTCTTCTTCTGACATTCTCATAATAGAATTCTAGTTAATTTCATGTTAAAAGTAAATTTATTTCCTTAGATTTAAAGAATTTTTAGTATCACAGAAAATTGATCGATCACTGATTTCAACGATCTCTTTCGTTAATTTTAGATTTCCTTTCATAAATGATCTTTAACATCATAAACATTCTATTGACAAAGCTTTCATTGTAGTGGTCTGAAATTCTAGTCCACCTCACATCTCTTGACGAATGGCCAATCTTCGATTATACTTTTCCATATCAACTCTTCAGGATAGTTCAAATGTCTAGATTGGATAAACTTGGCGGATATGACAGTGCTGGTCTAAGTCAACATGATGATTTGAAGGAAAACAACTTTCATATACCTCGTAAAAACCAAAAAATGTTTTTTTATTATGAAGAGAGTAATTTTGATACTTCAAAACAGGATTTTTCACCCACTAAATATTTTATTTCACGGTATAGATATTATATTACTCGATCCCCTTCAGTGTTACTGTTGCCGGAAAAACGTCACACGAACTACGAATGTTCTAGACGATACTCCATCGGCTACGACTACACAAATTATAATTTTAATTATAATAATAGCCTATTTGAAGATAAGTTTAAAATAGAAGCAAATCATGATCATGAACGGAATGATTTATTACATGATTTTAAAAAAATAAAAGATTTAGGTCAATATGAATTGCTTTAAAAGAATACTATTCAATATAATAGATGGAGATCTATAAATATTTTTATACAAATCAAGACTTCATTTCTCTTAGAATTGATACTTTTTTAGGCCGCTTTTGAAAAGACATTTATATAAATCAATGACTTAGACATAATACGATATTAAATCATTTTTCAGTTTGAGATAACATTTTATTAGAATTATAGTTAGGATATTTGCAATACTATTATTTTTCTAATAGTTGGATAAGGCATTTAATGTTAAAAAATAACGATACAGAGAATGGAAATGAGATGAAGATTCTTAGGCTCTACCATGATCCAACATTTATTGAGTGTTTGAATCTACAATATAGAAGTTCTTTACCTCATGTTTTACCTTTTATTAATATCCATCATGATTATGTGAATGCTTTTATTGAGGAATTAAAAATACTGTATGGCAGGGATAAATTTCATGTTTATTACTATCCTCATGATAAGAATGACATGAAAGAGAATGTTAAAGTCATTGTTGCTAATGACTTTGTTCTGGCCATTCAATATTTTGATGAAACGAAAAAAGAAAATCATGCTTATATTATCTCCTGGATTAAATCCCTTGAATTAACTTCAGAACTAGCTGAAATAGTAAACAAATTCTCACCGGGGTTAATTTATAAAAATATGGGATTTCTTACCTACAAATATGTATCTCAAAGTCAGGGTAGACCTAAATTGACAGATATAGCCATCAATGAAAAAAAAGATTCCATTCCCATTGCATCTATGTATCCTTATTTAGATGTCGATAAATTATATCTTTCCTTTAAAACTTCGCCTTCCAGCATCCTTCTATTGACAGGTGATACAGGGATAGGGAAAACATCCCTCTTAAAAATATTAATCAAGAAATTCCTACTGGATAGTGATTTTGAATTTTCCGGAGATCCCTTTTATATCAATGATGAAAATCTACTCAGGGATGATAATTTCTGGACAACAATCATCACGGAAAAACCCAGTTTAATTATTTTAGATGATGTTAAAAAGTTAATTGAAACCAATAGAAAATTAACCCTTGATGATATTGATTATTTATCAACATTATTGTCCAATACAAGCGGGATGTTAAATATAGAATCTAAAATTCTTATGTCCACTAATTTAAATATAAAAAAAATTGATACAGCTTTAATACGGCCAGGTAGATGTTTTGATATTTTAGAGTTACGTCCCCTCCATTATCATGAAGCTGAAACTATATGGACAGAAACTTATAAACTCAATCCATCCTATTTTACTAATAATTTTAAAGATAAGCAGAAAATTACTGCTGCAGAACTGGATGTATATAAAAATGAACTGATAGGGTATATGAAAAAATCAAAAGATAATCATTCTTATTTAAAAGAGCCTTTAATTTCAAAATTGGAAGATTATAGAAAAGGCCTGATAAAGACCGGATTTGGAAATTAAGCGCTTACTCCCCTCCCTTGCAACAGAGTATACAATACTCTACATTGGATATCTACCCATAAAAGTCATTTTATCACCACAGTCCGCAATGTAATCTGGATAAGAGATGCAGGCACAGTATTATAATATTTTGGAAAAGTGGTATGTTCCGTAGGCCATATACTTCCTGACTTTTGCCATACTATTATTCACACAAGCAACAAGGTATCTTCATGAATTCTACTCATGTTAGAACAATGATACAGCTTGCGTTAGAATTTATTTTTTATTCTCATTAAAGGTTCGTTTTTGACACACACTATTTTAACTTTTTTTTTCATTGTTTTTATCAAATAATTATTCATTTACATATTTTAATATTTGATCTTTAAGCTTATCTGATATCCTAAACCTATTTGAAATTATTTGTTCAAGGAGTGGTCTAAAACTTTGTATTAAATTGTTTTGTTTAGCCTTTATTAATACACCTATTGTTCCAGTCACTTTTAGACCAAGGATTTGAGCTATTTTTCTCGCTTTCAAGTCATCTAATATCTGCAGTGGGTCAGTAATTTCTAATGCTAATGAAATAACACTCGCCTCTCCATCATCAAGATTATATTTTAGAAATTTATACATATTGTCATTGTTTAATGTCCTGACCTTTATCCATGGATTAAATGACTTGCCAAATTCTTTTTCAACTTCTTTAGTTGTATAAATAGTTTTGTATAATTCTTCCAATAAAAATAACTTATTAATCTTTTCCAAAACTATGAGACAGCTTGTATTTGTAATAATTTCAGGCATTATCTATTTCTCTTTGAAGTTCATCAGCATCAATTTGAAATAAGCTTACACCGTACTGACCCATCATTTCAATAAATGTACGTCTTGAAACCCCCAATAATTCAGCACATTGACCTGTAGATAATTTACCTTTTTCATACAAACTCGTTGCTAAAATCCATTTTACATCATTTTCTTGTAAATCAAAAGAATCAGGAAAATCTAATTGAATAGTCTTCATATATCCTCCATTGTTATTGATAGTTATAAAAAATATTAGATCAGATGAAGTGCACTCCAAAATGTCTATAGGATCCTTGTTTATTACACCAGGTCTAGTTCTTCCAATAAGGCTCTTCTGTTAGAATATTTTGATTTTAAATCCGAAATAATTTCAGTGACACGTACTGAAAATCCTAACTTCTTAATTTTCCTTAAAATCCTGCATAATTCTTTGTATCTTTCCCGATTTGGATTCTGTCTAGTTAATTCTTCATAGATATGTTTCTCATAAAATAATGCTATTTCTTTAGGATAATAAGTTTTAAGATCGTTTTCATAATGATTTAATCCATAAAATCCTGATTTTAAAGCATAATTTAATAATGAATCCCACTTTTGTTCAATCTGATAGATATTACCTAAAATCATTTGCAGATTAGATTCTTTTTCTATCTGATGAAATACTTTATCCCAATCCTCTTTAGCTGTAAGAGATTTTATCTTTAAAAAATAATTAATCTCATGAGTATCTAATAATAGCTTATAATTGAGATCGTAAATTTCCTTTTTATTATTTTCTGACTCTGCAATATGTAATAAGATTTTAAATACAGTATCCTTATTTCTATTCTTATCATTTTTTGTAAGCCATGAATCAGCCAATTTCTTTGCAGAGGTGTAATCATTTTTATTAAAATAATATTCTATGGCTAATTCACCTATATAATCAAGTTCTATATATCGTTGGAAAAATGCCTCTTTTTCTTTCTCAGAAACATTTCGGTTTAAATAATTCCATTTAATCTCTAAAGATTGTTGTTTGTTGATTTTAGAAGACCAATCGTCATCTGTATTATCAGTTATAAATTGATCTAATCTATTAAATAATATATCCTTGTGTTCAATAGAAGAGATCTTGGAAGCAAGTTCGAGAAAAGTCCATTTATAATCCCAACCAGAATATTTTTCTTAACTACTCTCATTTATGGAATAGACAAACAAATCGTTCAATTCTTCTGTTCTTAATTTCAGAGAGCTTTTTGTCATCATCTCAAATGCTATATCAATTCCACCACTAATATCACCATTGCTATCATCGGAATTACCCAGTAGAGGGACGAGTTGCTCTATTAAAGATTTACATATTGTGATTGATATTACTGGATTATTTTCTATTTGTGATTGAGCTTCATCATATAAGGATTGCAATGAAATTATTATTTTAGATGAGTTCCAATAATCTATAAAACCAGATCTGTCTTTGTAAGAATTGATGGTCTTTTTTATAATTTTATTGTATTCTTCTTTATTGGATGAATCATTTTTTTGAAGATATTTTACCTTGAGAAGGCTCTCTAGATCCGCTTTTGAATGAATAGAAGATAGGATAATTTCTTTTAGATCATCGATGGATAATAGGTTTAAGATTTCATTAATGTTCGGTAATTTTTGTTTTTTTGATTTTGATGATGATTTTTTTCTTTTGTACGATTGATTTATGTTTTCTGTTCCATTTAATTCTTCTCTTAATCTATAAAGAAAAGCAGCCTGGTGTTTGCAAATTGCTCCCATGTCATAGGGACAATCACAGGTCATTTCAATAATATTTTCTTGTTCTAAAATAGCTTCTAATTGATAAACTTCAGTTCCCTCAACAAGAGCAATCCATTTATTTTCTTCTGTTTCAGAAAGATCAGTAACAAGACCTTTTTTATAGTATTGAAATCCCCGTTTTAGAATAACTGGATCGATAGTTTCTTCAAAATTATTTAAACAGTATATCATAATATATTTGAAAATCTTTAAATAGAATCTATGAGATCGATAATTTATGTTTTAGCAACTGCTAATTGATACTTCATTTTTAGAAACAAAAAGATCCAATCTTCTAATACCGACTGGAGTTCTTCTTCTCAAGATTTTAAGGAATTAGAGAAAGCAATAACCCTTTTATAACCAGGAATTTTTCCAGAAAAAGAGCCGTTATAATCAATTGAAGATAATATCTTTTTATATATTTATTTAATATAGCTTTACATTTTAAAATCTATTTTCTATCGAGATGGTAGCAGTTCTACAGAAATCCCTTCAATACCTTTTTCTAAAGGTACATACAACTTTTCAAATCCAATCACCTGCCCATCCTTATCTTTCATGAGAACAATTCCATTACCCATTTCCTCACAAATTGACTCATTCGACGGATCTGAAAACCAAACTGTTAGACTTTCAGCATCATAATCATAATGAACTCTTACTTTGTCCATATAACACTTCCTTCCTTTATTTTATCGGTAAAATAGCAATTTAAAACAAGTCCAGTATTTCCATCTACCCTTACTACAACACATAAGTTGCTATTTTCAAAATGTTTATAAATCAATATCCTATTTGCTAAATGACTACTAGATCGAATCACATCAGGGTGTTGTAGAGTTGATTTAACTTTATCAAAATTTGTTTTCATGCTTGGATGTTTAATCTCTGTAATCTTCTCCCAATAATCAAGTGAACAATGAACTCTGATACCTATTGGTAATATTTCATCAATTAACCAATTCATTTAATCCCATTATATAAAATATACAAAAATCAAATTATCGAACAAATCAGAATATCCAAATCAGTTGGATTGATATTATTTACTTCTGATCCTGATAGAGGTCATTAATCTGAATAAGAACTCTTTTTTTACACTCAATGGCATCTTCTTCGGTTAGTTTATAATGTCTATATCATCGTATTGAACAGGTGATACATCTTTACGGATGAGAATTTCCACAAATGTTTTTACTGTGTATCCTGCTATTTCAGAAGCCTTAATATTAATTTGATTATATGAATTGCAATGGAGAGATTGAAACTGTAGGAGTGGTTTTTTATCATTTATTCCCAGTAGTTTTCAAATAGAAATCAATGGCATTTTTAAAATCAGTTTCAAGTTCTACTATATCAATTCCTTCATAACTTACAAGGCCATCAATGTTCAGTACTTTTCCAAAATAACATTTATCATTTTCACTGTACTCAATCGTACCTTCAAAATCCTTATATTTTAGTATATTTTTATTTTTTATGGTTTTCATTGAATTAGCCCACGATTTCTAAAATGCTTCTATTTGTTTAAATGTATACTCATTAACATATGGATTCTTTCCATGGGGTCTGTGACAATGTATTGGTGTGCTATCATTGACATTTACAAAAGCGACTCTCGAACCATCACCTTGGAATTCTATGTAATCATAACGATTTAAAAACTTTTTTAATTCGTCAAAAGTGAAATCTCTTGGTCTTGTTAAGAATCTTTTTAATAATTTTTCGTGTTTACTCATTACAAATATAAAATCCACTTCCTAAAAAATCAATATTTATTTTAACAAGTTTATAAATTTAATCAATAATCATGACAAGATATTAAAATATTTTTCAATTTCGGATGGGATTCATGAAAATATTTAATATCCTGCAATAAATTTTTAATCGGGTGGTACTGAAAATGACAAATTTATTGGAGAATCGATATGAATCAATCTTGTTCTATAAATCCATGCGTCTTCAAAAGTGCAGAATACACCTGTTATTATCTTAAAAATGAGAAACTTGTGATGAAGAAATCCTTTACTGATAAACACCTTGCTGACCTTAGTGGTTCAAGTTGGAGACTGGGGCAGGATCACTCCTGTTCAAACGACATATTTGACTATCTTGTTATAGATAAATAACCACTTAAGCATTATACGGCCCGATCCAAAGGTTTTTGTACTGAGGTGCCAAATGGAGCGGATGGATTGCACCCCAAGTTCTAATTCCGTTCGATATAATATTGACCTAGCACGCCGATTAGTTTATTAGGGCATTATGAATCTTATATTTCTCATATACACTTAATAAAAAATTTTCTAATTTTTTAAAGTTATCAGGCCATCCAGCAGCCCATACTCTGTATCTTTCTAACATATGCTCTACTTTACAATTAATTACTGCTTCTATGATTTTTTTTTGACTTGCGATAATAAAGTAATCTTCAAAGGTCACTAATATCACAAATGACATTTTTTCTGATAAAATCGTATAACCATACACGAAACAGTAATCCATAAAATTGTTAAGATCTTCTTTAGAAAGTTCCATTTCATAAAAATCGTCATCATTTATTTTTTCAACTGGTATAGCTAAACTATAACTTTGACCTTCATTAGAAGCAGATTTAAATAAGGCTAATGTAAATTTATAAAAGTAATCGTTATCATATTTTTCAATTGGTACAGCAACCCAATTCTTATTTATTAAAAAATCAGTATTGATATAAGCAGGGATATAATCTACTGTAAAATCTATTATTTCAAATACTTTTTTTTTTAGAGATTTAATTTTATTTTTGTTAATTATATTTTTCACTGTTTGTCTCACTATTCATTATATCTTATCTTAGTAGCCTTCGTTTCTCCAGTACTGTTTTTCCTTTGAATCTCTAGAGTAGGTCTACTATCTGAACTAAAAGATCTTACAATAAGAGTCTCTCCTGTTTTAAGTCGAATTGCCTTTAATGTACCTCTTTTACTTTCTACTATTTTTATTTCCCTTATACCGAGTTGTGCGATAATATAGTCAAAATCTGCTTTAGCCTGTTCCCATCCTCCATCCTGTTGATATTGTTCTTTTCTCCCGTATATTTTACTAGATTTTCTTATTACATCGCCAACCCTATCAGGTCTTTGTTCATTTGATATCTCATTAAGAATAGTTAGCTTTAAATTTAATTCATTTATATGCTTTTTAGCTTGTTCTGATAAAGGTAAACCAGACTTTTGTATTTTATTAAGATATCTGTTCAATCTCCTTTTATTGACAAACTCTGCCCCTTTTCGCGCTTCAGCTGTGGAATTTTTCCAATATATTTTTAATTGTTCATATCTATACTCTTCATGACTTACAGGCCGATATCCATTCTTATCATATATATAAATCCCATCTCTTCCATCATTAGTATTTTGATCAACACTTCCATCAGAGTTTAAATATAATGTTTTTCCATTAGGGTCAACGTATTTGAGTGGGTTTTGATGTGTATATGAGAATAAATTTAGATTCTTAGGATTAAACACCCCTCCATTAAGCCTCCCAGAGATGTATGTACCCAAAATCGGGTCAGGGCTCTGCCACCCAGGATTCGCCGTACGGGAAGTGCTCGCTATAGTGCTATAACCAAAAATATATCAATTAGTTACATGATCCTCCCTGTACAAAAATCTATTTCTACTAA
>DKAT01000094.1 GCA_002450905.1 Spirochaetia bacterium UBA6919 | reverse complement strand
TACACATTTTGGGGTTCACACCAACTCTATCCTTGTCAGATATCCGCTTATTAAAGTATCTTGTAAGCCTAGAAAATCTTTACATTTATAAAACACAAGTATCCGATCTCACCCCTCTCAAAGGATTAATCAACTTAAAAAAAATTGATCTTGGTTTCACAAAAGTAACCGATCTTGCTCCTCTTAAAGATTTAACAGACTTAATATCTCTTACTCTTGATTATACCCCAATAACTGACCTCACGCCACTGAAGGAATTAAAAAAATTAACAAAACTCGAACTAAAGGAAACTCAAATAACAAAAGAACAGGTAGACGAACTAAAAAAAGCATTACCACGGTGTACGATTTCTTACTCTATGCGAGTTAAATAATAATCCCGTCACTCCAAAATAATAGTCAAATATAATTCCTCGAACACGCTCTCAAGTTTCTCAACACCCCATTCCGAAATCAACACCCATGGTAAAAAGATTTTTCTTGACAGCAAATAAAATCCTCTGTAATATTATTAATCTAAAAAAGGTACTGATTTAAAATAAAAATACAGTACAATTCGATGTTTTTTTTATCTGTACTTTTAATATATTCATAATCAGTATTTATTGTACGAAAGGGATGGTAAAGAACACAATTTAGAAAGGCTATACAACGGGAATAAGATTCATTCTTCCAATAGTTGAACAACGAAAATTTCAAGATTTCCATGGGCTAATACCAGTTATTTGGTCACCAAATTTTTTACATGCATTTTTTTTGGAATACGGACTTATATTGTATTTTCCTGCCCTGTAACGTTAATAATATTTTTGGGCTTTTATTTAATAAAAAAGAGAAATAGATTAGATATAATTGTTATCTGGCTAATTTATTTTATTCTATCATTTGCTAATCCATTAATAGAAGATGTAAACAATAAAATAATAATGTGGATTAATCATGAAAAAAAAGCTGAAGATTTTCTAAATCCAATATTAGGGATGAAAATGAAAATAGTAAAAAAAAATAATAGAGTAAAATATATTGAATATAGATTTAATGAAATATTTTTCCAGCACGATGAACTCATTTATGCACCAGGTGGAAGTTATACGAAATCAGAATTAGATGCTTCAGTGAGGAAAATATACAATGATAATTGGATATGGTACACAAATGATTAAAAATTCATATTATTATATCCATGATAGGACAAATTGATATATGTATGGAGTTAAAACCATTTGAAGATATTGTGGGAAATTTGAGTTCCGTGCAAAAAATTTAAAGGGGAGGGCTTTATGGTTGTTGAGATTTTAAATTTGATACGACATTTAGGGTGGGTACAGTGTGCGAGAGTTGGTAGAGCAAATCAAATGATCAGTTCCTACGGGTGATTTAGGGTGAAGGGGTGTAAGTTGATCTATTGAGATCTTCCTGTCTTTTTCCTGTCGTTGTCCTGTCTTGAGGGTTTGAGTCGGGTGATGACAGGATTATTGGATAGGTGGTGGTATATGGTTGGTTTCTCCAAAAAAATTGTTTTGATTATGATTTCTTTTAAAATTACCGATACGTTTTCATGACTGTGAAATAATATACTTTAGATGATAAGAAAGAGGTTTACAATGAATCCCATATCGGATCAGTTTAATTTATCAAGACTTAATCTCCCTCTCAATCAGATGAAAAAAAGTGCTGAGGAGGCAAATCGCTTTAAAGGTCTTTTGGATAACGAGAAAATTAAATTGACTGATCCTAAAAAAAAGCCTCAGGATGATAAACTCATGGCTGTTTGTCAGGAATTTGAGTCCCTCCTAGTTAATCAAATGTATAAGGTCATGAGACAAACGATTCACAAAGATAAATCATTCCTCTATGGCGGTATGGCTGAGGATATATTCAGTGATATGCTCTATGAGAAATATTCCATGAAAACGGTTCAATCTGCTAATTTTGGTTTGGCTAAACAAATCTATGAGCAATTGATATCCCGTCAAAAATAATATTATTGATTTCTGGTATTAAGAATATAAATTAATTCACCCGATCATTAAATATTATTATATTCTTTGATTATAGATTAAATAATCCCATCCATGAAATTAAACAAGTCGATTAATAATAAATATTTTATATATAATTTAATCCTATCTATAGTGATAGCGATTATCTTATCTACTACATTTATAACAGGAATATCCTCCCGATTTGAAAATGTCTTTTCTGATTTTCTGACTATTTTATTTCATAACCCGAAAAAAGCAAGTCCACAAATTGTTTTAGCCTTGACAAGTCAGCAATGTCTTTTGGAGGGAGAGAAATATTATCATATGACCTGGCCCTGGAAACGATCTATCTATAGTAAACTCATTAATTATTTAAATCTATCTGGGGTTAAAATTATAGTATTCGATGCCTTGTTTTCTGAGAAATCTGTATATCGTGATCAGGGGATGAGTGATGATGAAGACTTCTCTAAGGGGATAGCTCAGTCAAAGAATATTATTATTGGATTCCAGCTTGGCCATACGAATAGTAAATCAAATGTCCTTATTGGAATACCCAAACGATTTGAAATCCCATTATTTTCAAATATAAGTAATTTTTATTTTAAAAAATATAATATAGCTCATCTCCCTATAAAGACCCTTATGGATTCCTCTTCGTCTATTGGGGCAATTAATTCATCAGAAGACGAAGATGGGATTATTCGGAGAATGCACTTATTATTGAATTATCAGGGAAAATATTATCCCTCTCTTGCCCTGTCAGCTTTCTTAAAATATAAATCATCCAATAAAATGGAATTACTTCCAAGGTACCTTAAAATGGATCAGCTTCAAATCCCCCTGGATAAAAATGGATTATTCAGACTTAAGTATTATGGTACCAATGACGTTTACAAAGATTATTATCACATGGATTTGATCCGAATGTATGATCATATTAATACAATTTATGATCTCTACTCTAATCATACTAAGAATCCATCGATTAAATTACAGGATTTATTTCGTGATCATAAAAATATCATTCAATTAAGAAATATTTTAAAATTGGAATATCCCGATGTCATTAAACAATTACCCCAATCGATCATTCTTAGAAATCCCCCGGAGGCATTCAAAAATAAAATTGTCATCCTGGGAGCCAGTGCACCGGGTCTGGGGGATCGCCATCCAAGTCCTTTGAAATCCAATGAACTCGGGGCATTTTTCCACGCCAATGCTATTGATAATATCATCAATAATGATTTTTTAGTTGAATACAAAGATCCATGGATTATAATCAGTTTAACTTTCATACTGGGGATCTTAACAGCTTATATTGTATCACGATTATCCTTTTTTAGAAGTATACTATCGGTTTTATTTATTTTTTTAACAATAATTACACTCATTATTCTATCTTATATATATTATAATATATCATTTAATGTACTTATCCCATTGAATAGTCTGGTTATCACTTTCTTTATAACGAAACTTGTTAATTACTTCTGGGAGATTCACGATAGAAATATCATCCTTGAAAGCCTTGTTGAGAGAAGAACTCAGGAACTGGAGATAAGTGAAGAACGCTATCGACGCCTTATCGAGTTATCTCCGGATGTTATTATAGTCCACAGTAATTCTGAAATCCTTTTTATAAACAAAATTGGTGCACTCCTCCTTGCAAAAGATCTTCCTGAATATATTATAGGACAAAAAATAGATCAGTTTATCCACTATAAATCTTTAAATAATTTAAAAGAATGGTTTAGAAAGATTGTAAATAAAGAAATATACAATCCTACTATGATAGAAAAATGGCAAACCATTGATGGGAAAATTATTGAAATGGAAATGGTATCAACTCTCCTTGCCTACAAAGAAAATCGAGCTATTCTTACCATTGCAAGAGATGTTTCAGAGCGAAAAAGAGTTGAACGCTTAAGAGAGGATACTGAAAGGGTTATCCGTCATGACTTAAAAAATATGCTTCAGGGTATCCTGGGTTATGCAGATCTCATCCGATATTTGCAAAGAGATGAGGAAGCTAGATTATATGCCAATAGTATCTATACGTCCAGTTTGGATATGTTAGCTATGATCAATCAAGCTCTGGATCTATTTAAAATGGAGGAAGGTACTTATAAATTGAAAGTGGAGGTATTCGATCTTGTTAAAGTTCTAAAAGAAATTATCATTGGATTTAGTTCTTTATTAATTGAAAAATCTATTAATGTGGTATCTAAGTTAAATAATAAAAACTTTGAGAATAATGAAACCTATATGATATTTGGAGAGAAGGGGCATATAAAGAATCTCATTTCAAATCTTGTTAAAAATGCCATAGAAGCCTCTCCAACTGAACAAATTATTACGATAAATATATCATCTGATTTAACAAATGAGCATCAGATAACAATTCATAATTATGGTGTAATTCCTGAAAAAGTAAGAAATAATTTTTTTGACCGATATTCCACAGAAGGGAAAAAAGATGGTACGGGCATAGGAACTTATAGCGCCCTATTAATTGCAAGAGTTCATTATGGGAATATTACTTTTGAAACTTCAGTAGAAAATGGTACTTCTCTTCATATATTTCTTCCAAAAAATGTTAATATTGAAAATTAAAAAATACAGATATAAAATCAGTTGACTTAATCATAAATAGTTTATAGATTTTCATTATTCTTATGAACTTTAATACATCAAAAAATTATATTATCCATCCCATAGCTAAATAATTAAATTCTATATCAAAACAAATTATTATTCAACGGATTCTTATGCTAAAAACACTAATTCTAAATACTGATCTAAATAATAATAAAAATATCGATTATCTCCAGAAAGTGGCAGGATTAACTATTCTCAAAAGAATTATCCTGGCATTCCAGTATTCCAGCGGGGAGAATGTGTTTGTAATAACTCCTTTGGACAGGGTAAACATCTTTCAAAAAGAATTGGATGATCATCGGATTAAAATAAAAATCCATTTTATTGATATCCAAAATATTGATCAGATAATAAATAATATATCAGAAACTAGTATTTATTTAGGTGAGCCTGCTGTTTTCGAACCCAATTTTTTTAAAAAGTTGAGTAATATCAAAATTGAAGAGAATTCAATAATACATATAGGGCTGGATTCACATCTTATAAAAGATCAGACGAGCAAATGCTTTGTGATAAGTCCTGAGAAAATGAATAAGTATTCACAAGCTGATTTAAAAAGCGATTCTTTTATGGTATGGCTTAATAATCAGTCTAAAAAAGTTATTCCAATAAATGCTTTTTACAATGCTATCGAAAATAAAAAAGATATCCGATATACTGAAAAAACTCTCTTACAATTCTTAAGAAAAACATCAGACCCCTTCATTTCACGGAATTTCAACAGACCGGTTTCCCTGTTTTTCACAAGATTCCTCATGCATCTGCCCATCACCCCTAATATGATGACAATGGTTACCCTGGGAATCTCTCTCATTTCGGTATTTCTGGTATTGCAGGTTAGAGATGATATCTGGACATATATTTATGGTGTTCTGGGTGGATTCATGTTTCATATGGCTTCTGTGATTGATGGTTGTGATGGAGAATTAGCCCGATTGAGGTATCAGTTTACCGACCTTGGAGAGATGCTCGATGGCATGGTGGATGACATAAAAAATCTTTTATTTGTGGTTGCCGTGGGTATCCGTATTTCGTGGGTTTACAAAGATTCTCCTGAATTATCAAATATATATTATATCGGAGCATGGATAGGTGCTGTGACGTTCATCATTGCCAAGGTATTGCAATATCATCACCTGCTTGTTGTTGCAAATAAAAAAGATATTTTAGACTATACATATTATTTTGAGGACGAAGAGAAGCAGGATTCCATGGGGTTTTTCTCTAAATTCCTTGCATTCTTCAGGAACTTTGCCAGGAGCGATTTCTTAGCCTTCTTCACAATGATATCAGGATTCCTCGCAATATATCAATATACGTTCTGGATTGCATGTGTGTATTTTACAGCAATATTTCTGACTGTCATAGCCCAAACAATTCTAAACAGAAGGAATATATCGTCATAATTATGCAGAAATATAATAATATCAATACTTGTTTATTTGACTTTGATGGAACACTCGTCGATACCATGGGACAGTTTGCTGATATTGCTGGATCCATCATAGAACGGGAGTATAATATACCTTTTGATAGAGCTAGGCAAAAATATCTGGATACCTCAGGAATCCCATTTGCTTATCAACTGGAATTATTGTTCCCAAAAAATCCACAAAATGAAGAACTATCAAAAGAATTTGAAGAAAGAAAAATTGATTCCTTCTTTCAGGAGAGATTTTCAGAAGATGTGATTAATGCTTTGTCTTCTCTAAAGTCCATGGGATATGCCATTGGGATATCTTCAAATAATTTCCAACACCTCCTAAACGAGTTTGTTTCAAAAGAACAGATCCGGTTTGATTATATAATGGGATATAAAAAAGGTTTTAGTAAAGGAAAAGAGCATTTTGATTCTGTAATGAGATCAGGCAAAATCTCTTCAGATAATCTATTGTTTGTTGGGGATTCTTTAAAAGATGCTGAAATAGCCTTGGATTACGGAATAAAATTCGTTGGCAAAGCGGGGACATTTACCAGAAGAGATTTCTTGAATAAATATCCTCAAATTGATGTTATAGAAAATCTAATGGAATTAATGGAGATATTAAAAAAATGATTGGTGTGATTCTATGTGCAGGTTTGGGGAGCCGTCTGAAAGATTTAACTATAGATCGTCCCAAAGCCCTTGTTAAGGTGAACGGTGTTCCACTAATCGATTATGCCTTGAATTTTATAAAACCTGTGGTCAATAAGATTATTATCGTCGGAGGATTTCAATTTGAAACCCTTGAAAAGCATTTGGATTCAAAACATCTGACTAATCTTATTCTCCTAAACAATCCTGAATATAAAGAAGGGAGCATTTTAACTATAGAAAAGGCTTTATCCTATCTGGATGATTCATTTCTCATGATGAATGTAGATCATATTTATCCAAAACATTTTATTCAGAAAATTGCAGATAATATCCATGGTATAACGGGGATCTGTGATTTTGACAGAACCTTAGTAGCGGATGACATGAAAATTAAGCTATCGAATAATCGTAAGATAATACATATTGATAAGAAATTGGCAGATTATGACGGAGGATATATTGGGATGACGTCCTGTCACAGAGATTATATTCCAGTTTATACTAATACGATACAAAATATGCTGGAACGTGGTCTTCGAAAAATGAATGTGGAATATATTCTCCAGGTGCTGGCAGATAATGGAAATGAAGTGAATTATCTTGATTTAAGCGGATCTACATGGCTGGAAGTAGATGACCAACAGGATCTTTTCAATGCAGAGAAGGGATTACTGAAGAATCAATCACTCTATTTATAAGTTCAGAAATTAATAACAATACTAAAAATCCTTTAAAATTGAAGTAAAAAACATTGGATTCGGTTGGTGAGCGTAGTCAAACCATCCATTAAGCCTATCGAATACTTTGATAATTCCTTTATGATATTCTTAATCCCAACTGAATTGTTTGAATATTCAAAGTGACTCTTTGTATTAGATAAAGCTAAATCCAATTTATTTTTAGAAACATCAATTCCAACAAAAGTAATTTCATTT
>DKAT01000089.1 GCA_002450905.1 Spirochaetia bacterium UBA6919 | reverse complement strand
TTTTTGATTAACATGGTCATTTAAAAAACTTTTGATTTTTTTATCATGAGATTCATTCGGAATATATAATTCACTTTCTTCTAAGATATTATGAGCATCTATTAATGATGTAACTAATTTTAAATCCCTTAAAAAATTGAAATCATAATGATAGAGCTTTTCAAAATCTTTGGCTAATACAGGTTTCCCATCGATTTTATAGACCCAGGATCGATCTGTTCCTTGCGATGATAGGACATTTGACGAACCACAGGCTATTGTGATTAAAATTACTGGTAAAAAAAGCCATTTTTTCATCGTATAAACCTCTTTGACTTCTATAATATACTCCATTTCTTATGATTTTGCCATAAAATAATCATTCGGGTTATCAAGAATTCATGGTTCATTTATCGAAGTTCAGAATCAGCTTTCAAGAGATCGAATGAAAAATTATTTGAGATTTTATCAGGACTGAATGGACATTGATCAATATTATTACTTTATCTCCTTTTTAAGGAATAACATAACGATCGAGCCCAAGAGACATACAACACCCGCTATGATAAAGGGGGTCATCCAGATGGAGGGATCTTTGAAATTGGTAGCTGAATCTTTAAAGTATCCTGCTATCTGAGGACCCAATATCCCGGCTATTCCGTATGCTGTGAATACCCAGGCATAATTACTCCCCACATTCTTATTACCGAAGATATCTGCTGTAGCTGAAGGAAACAGGGTGAAATTACCACCGAAATTAAATCCAATCAATGATGCCGCGATGATTAATCCATAACCAGAAAATGACGTTATATAAATATGATAAGTCGATAATAATATGATACCCTGGAAAGTTGTCATGAGAATAATGGCCTTTTTACGACCAATTTTATCGGAAAAACTGCCCCAGACAATTCTCCCCACCCCATTAAATATAGCATACCATGCCATGGCTGTACCAGCTATCAATCCAGGATTATCAATCCCCTTGAATCTTAATACATCAATACCAAACAGTTTTATACAGTAAATTACCATGAGTCCTGCCAGTCCTGAAAAGATGAATGTAATCCACAAAATATAAAATTGAGGTGTCCTTAAGACCTGATTGGGATCATAATTGATTGTATTAGTATTACCCAATGGATTATTCTTTGGTTGAGTCATGTCTTTCACCTGATAATCTTCAGGAGGATTGACCATGACTAGACTACCCACCAATATTAATAGGGTAAATATAATTCCATAGATTATAAAAACACTTTGTACACCAGGTAATCCCATGATACTTACAGTATTCAGCAATCCACCCCACCAGGAATCCGCCAATTTCACCCAGATAGTCGCTCCAAACCCAAACCCTGCAACAGCTAATCCCGTGATCAATCCTTTTTTATCAGGAAACCATTTCACACCCACAGCAATAGGTACTACATAAGCAAATCCGATTCCTGCGCCACCTATGAATCCAATGAAAATAAGCTGATTGATATAAGAATTTCCCAGAAATCCACCTAGAATATAGCCAGAGCCAAGTAAAACACCACCTATCAAAACAATTATCCGGGGACCTACTTTGGCTAACCATTTTCCAGCCATGATCATAACAATAGCGAAAGTTGCTAATCCAGTTGAGAATATCCAGGCAGCTTCTGTTGCTGTAAATCGATAATCACCGGATTGATCTGTTAATAGTTTTGTAAATACGGACCAGGAATAAATAGCTCCCAGTGCTAATTGGATAAGTATTGCTCCAATTACAATATACCAACGATTTTTTGATAATATATTATTCATAAATAATCCTTTATAATAACCAGGATATTTCAATAGTAATTTAATATAAGTTGAATTGTCAAGTCCATTCGTTCAAGTAATGTTATTCTTATAAATTATATTTTATAACACTTTTTTCAGTGAACTATTATAATCTAGTTTTATAACTAAGTTATTAACAATTGATATTTTCATGATCGATTGATGAATATACTTTCATGAGGTGTTACATAATAATTTTGTATTTTTGATAATTCATAGGCATAAGAAGTGGGATTGATTATATTCTGTTTAACTAATGAAAAATAACTGAGGTTTATAATGTATTTATTTTGGATTGGATTTCTGGTTATCATCGTCTTCTTGTTAATACTTGACTTAAAGGTTTTTCATAAAAATGAACATGAGATTAATTTTAAAGAAGCCTTGTATTGGACTGGATTCTGGGTGTTTTTAGCTCTATTATTTAATGTATTTATCTATTATGCCTATTCTTATAAATGGTTTGGAATTGGTTTGAATGGATTTCATGTAACTGATGGGAAAGATGCAGCTATGAAGTTCTTTACAGGTTATATTATCGAAAAATCCCTCAGCATGGATAATATTTTTGTGATGGCCATGATCTTTGGCTATTTCAAAGTGCCATCCATCTACCAGCACAGGGTACTTTACTGGGGTATACTGGGTGCATTGATTATGAGAGGTATCATGATTATTTCCGGAATAGGATTAATAAGGATGTTTGACTGGATTATCTATGTCTTCGGTGCACTTTTGATCTTAACTGCTATAAAAATGCTTTTTACCAAGGATGAGGATATTGAACCTGAAAAGAATTTCTTTGTGAAAACAGCAAGAAAGTTATATCCTGTCACCTCGGGTTATATTGGACATCAATTTTTTACTAAAATAGATGGTAAACGTGCGATCACCCCACTATTTCTCGTATTATTAATGGTGGAAAGTACGGATGTCCTCTTTGCTGTGGATTCAATTCCTGCGATATTTGGGATAACAACAGATCCGTATATCGTGTTTACTTCAAATATCTTTGCTATATTGGGATTACGTTCCCTCTACTTTGCTCTGGCTGTTATTATTGAGAAATTCCAATTTATGAAATATGCCCTTGTGATTGTGTTAATACTGGTGGGTATAAAAATGCTATTAGCCCATGTTTACGAAATCCCTACCCTGTATTCTCTGGGTGTCATTGCGCTAGTGCTATTCGCAGGAATCCTTGTTTCTATCCTGGGATCTAAAGATACTCAAAGTAACAAGGAGACACCACCTTCGGGGGATCATTGAAATATTACATCTTTCATTTGATGATATTAATAACAATATTTCTATCTGGAAACCTGTATAGTTATTATCAACCCATAGTTAATATGCAGGTCTATTTGAGGGATATCCCATCTCAGGAAGGCTTCCACATGTTATTCTCCGGAGGGGTAAGGGGGAAAACCCATAGTGAGATTGATTATTGGTATTATAGCCTGGATCCAAACCTTATCATGTACTATGTATTTCCTAATCAGCATATTCTATTTTCTCAAACTTCTTTTAGTTATGAAAGGGATAAGGGGGAAAACCTTTTTAATAGTTTCTTTCAACACTTCCGGCCCCGGATACACCTGATTGACGGTTGGCTGGATATGAATTTTGTACTACAATATGAATTTAATAAGAAAGCTCGTATCGAAAATCGATTAACAGGGGGTGTTGGTTTACGTGTTAATTTATACTCCTACACGAAGAAGAAAATTACTTATTTGAAAGAAACTTCTTCTGAAATAATTGAATATGAAAGACGCCGCAGAACTGGTGATCCCATCCCTCTTAATAATAATTTAAAGTCCAGCAAACGGATTAAGGACATTCAAATGTTTCGCGCTTCAATGGGTGTTTTATATTTATTTGAATACGAACAGATCTCTACTTCGGGATATTCCGATGATAACAAGAATTTATATGAACACAGAATGTCTGTTTTCTTTGATATTTCAGTCTTACTTTTTGAAAATACATATTTTGTAACAACAATTTATTACCAACCCCTCCTAAGTAATTTCTCGGATTACCGTATATTAAATGATAATACCCTCGAATTTAAATTATCTCGGAAAGTCAGTTTAAGAGCATCCAATGTCATTACTTATGATTCGCTACCACCTATAGCTATCAGGAAATTAGATATTGGATTTAAAATTGGTTTGACATTTAGATTATTATAATTATCTTATAGGTTAATATTGGGAAGATCTTCTGTGGAAGAGGGGATAATGATAAGATTATTTACATGTTATGAATTATAAGTTGCAATTGAAGATTAATTGGATAAAAGTAATGGGATTGAATCAAGATTAGTCTTTGTTTTGGATTATTAAGAAATTATGCAATCTATTTATAATATTATTTATATGTATTTTATTTAATCTGATTAATTAATATTTTATTGGGCATGGATCTATAATTGCCAATTTATTAATATATTATAGGAATATATTAATGGATATTTGACTGGTTAATATAAAAGTGTATAATGAAATAATAATTTAATAGTATTTCGCAAATATCAGATTCATATTTAAAGTATTCAATTTAATATTAATGGTTTATAAGATGAAACCAGTTATTCCTAAATGGACGCCTACACAATTATCTGCAATTCATGAAATCAATCAAAACCAACTTATCCTATCTGGTCCAGGAACTGGGAAAACAAGCATTATTGCTGGTAAAGTAGCTTATCTCATAGATCAGGGTTATCAACCCTGTGAAATTCTCATAACCACATTTACAAACAAAGCTACAGATGAGCTGAAACAGCGTATCACACAATACTGCCAGCCATATAATATTCAACCACACCACTTGGAAGTATATACCGTTCATAGCCTCTGTCGAAAGATTATCCATGAAAATCTCTATCACCTTGATCCCTGGATTGATGTTTCTATGATTGATGAGATTGATCAGAAATTCTTAATCCTTTCACACCATCAAGATTTAAATATACCTGAGGGTTCGTTTGATTCTCTACAAAGTCTTCATGAAAACATTTTTAAATTACTTTCATTTTTTGACAGCCTGAATGAATACATGATTGATAAAAAAGACCTATTCAACTATATTTCAGGTTTCAGTTACGATGCCAAAACGATCAATCGTACTGTAGATAAAGGAATATACCTGAGCGATAAGGATATCTATAATATATTTCTTAATTACAGAAAATTCATGTGGGATAAGAAGCTTCTGGATCACTCTCAGGCACTTAAATTAGCTTATACATTAGTTAAAAATTATGGTCAGGTTAAACAATCCATTCACAATACATATCGATATATTTTGGTAGACGAATATCAGGATATCAGTCAATTGCAACATGAGCTATTCAGGGAACTTTATTCAGACGATATTAAGATTTGTGCTGTGGGGGACGATGATCAGGGGATCTATCAATTTAGAGGTGCGAATATCAGCAATTTATTGAACTTCCCAAAAGATTTTCCAAATGTCAAAATAAGTCAGATGGGAGAAAATTATCGTTCTACACAAGAGATTGTCAGATTCTCCAATTCAATATGGAGTGGAAGCGAGAATAGGTTTGGAAAAGATCTTTCATCTATGCGTGGAAATGGCTCTCAAGTGTATTTGATTCATGGGGATACTGCTGAAGAGAGTGCCAGGCAAACTTGCAAAATTATTAAAGAATTGAAAGAAAATGAAATTATTTCAGATTATTCGGATGTTGCATTATTATTTCGTAGTGTCAGATGGCATTTCATTGGCTGGGGTTATAAAAATGTGTTTGACCAATTTGGAATTCCCTGTATAATTCATCGAAGTGGTAATTTCTTTGACCATCCAGACATATTTCTTTTGGTTGAATGGATGATTTTCTTTGTTGATAAAAAGATTTCAAAGGATCGACTTGAACGTTTACTTGATTTGAGTGGTATTTCAAATGATACCAAGTTTCAATTCCTGAGTGAAGCTTCATATATAATTAAAATAGAAGATTTATCTCCCCATTCTCTTGATAATAAGTATAATGTACAAAATGAAATGGATTTTCATCTGCTGTCAAAATTATTTCAATTAAGCTATGATATTGGTAATGAACAGGAGCATGAGATATTACAATTTATTTATCAGTTACTTAGCCTATTACGATACTTTGACAGGACATTGAAAAACAATGATATCTATAGCCTTAAGCAGGTTTCCTATTTAACACATTTAGCAAAGTCTCATACACAATGGGGTAATCGATCATTTAAATCCTTTGTAGAGCATTTGATGATCTTTCGGAAGAAAATGACCCTCGAAGAAGTCCCCCACGATGAACAAAGAGATGGGGTACATGTATCCACTATCCATAATGTCAAAGGATTACAGTATAAAGTTGTCTTTGTTTGTGAGTTTGATCCAGAAAATTATTGGAATGGAACCTTTGAAATCCCTAAGGAACTTTTAAATCACAATCATAGTAAGTCAGATGTCTTTGAAAATCAGTTAAGATTGTTCTATGTAGCTCTAACTAGAGCAGAGGATTTATTGTTTATTAATATATCAAATAAAACAAAGTCTGGAAAGGAGTTTAAAAGGGGCAAGTATATGAATAACCTTATTGATAAAGCTCCTCTCCATCCATATAGTTTAAATAGTATATCAAATACAAATCAATTCAATAACCAAAATATTCTAAAACCTGGTATAACCCTTAGTTATTCATCCTTGAAGACTTATTTGCTATGTCCTTTAAGATATCAATTAGAATACGATCTCCAGTTCAGAACTTCTCAATCCATCCAGGTAATTCTTGGAGAGATTACTCATAAAGTATTGGAAAAAATCCATTTTTTGAAAATGAAATCCATAAAAGTAGACGAGGAGACAATATCCAACTTTCTCAGTTACCAGATTAATAAATATGATCATTTAATCCAATACAAAAATCAGTGTTATAATATTCTTGAGACCTATTATACAAATTATTTTTTAAAACTTTCCGAAATAATTGCTGTAGAAATGGATTTTGAGATACAACTTGGATTGCATCGGTTTGCTGGTTGTATAGATTTGATCACTAAAACGTCTGATGGACAATTAGAGATCACTGATTTTAAAACTGGAAATATAAATCCAGACGACAAAAACCAACTCATATCCTACGCATATGCTTTTCAAAAAGAAACCTTTCAACCAATAAATAAAATAAAAATACACTATCTCCAGTATAACAAAGTGTTGGAGTATTTTTCCCATGATAAATCATTGGAACAAATAGAAAATACCATCACTGAAGTGAGTGAGAAAGTCTACCAGAAGATATTCCCTGCACAACCCGAAATCAAAACATGTTCTCAATGCTCTTTTTCTATAGGTTGTACTTACTCAAAAGCCATTCACTAAACCTTTATTCTGAAACTATCCTAAAAAATTAAACCCACTATATTATTTGATAACTTCTCAAATAATTTTTGAAAATCCATTAAACGTATTAATGATATAATAACATATTCTCTGATTAATTCCAGTAAACTAGTCTAGAACTCTTGGCTACGTTGTGAATCAGCTTGATCGTTTAATTTTATATCATAATCAATACAAGAATTAACTATTCATGTATAAGGTGCTCACAAAAATAGTTTGTACCTTATCGAATTGTTAATATACCTTTCAGGAGATGATATAAAAAATTATATTTAAATATTTGTAAGTATTTATGATGAAATGATTTTGAGAGGATCAACTTCCACTTGACTCTTTCATTATAATTTTAGGATTTAAAGTACAAGTTTTGGATACACTGTTACAGGTAATTACACCAGAATTAATAGCATTTGTAGTTGCAGCCTGGAAATCAATAATCACATCTTTTACAGAACCATCAGTGATAGTAATTTCCTTATTTCCGAATTCAACCTCTACTTCTGGAAGAGGAATTATTAATTGATAAGTAGTATTATTAACGACTATTGTATGATTATTCCCAAGTTTCACAGAGATTTCAACACATTTGCCAGCAGGGACTTGAATAGTACCTATTTTAGTTGTTACACCATTTGTTAATTCAAGTAAGTCAAAGAATTTGCCAGAATTGCCATAGTCAGCTACATTAATTTCTTGTTTATTTGATGAGGATTCAATCTCAATATTTATTTTCTTGATATTTATATTAATAGACGATATTATTTCCCCTGTTGTAAGGGTGATAGGGGCATCAGTCATTCTTAGAGTTAATGTACCTGAACCATCACCACCACAGCGATATGCTAATACTACAAATAATAAAATAAATATTGTTTTAATCTTCATAAACTCTCTAATAAATTGATTTATTCATATATATTATAATACAAAAATAATTATTTTCAATTTTTTTTAAACTTATAAAGATTTATTTCTGGAAAAAAAATTGATATTTATAATAGAATAGTAATTATATAAACTGTATTGACAAAGTTATATTTCCAAATAAATTTATAATATATAGATATTCGTTTCTAATAAAACCATAAGGAGGTTTTTATGAAGAAAAATATCAATTATATTCTGATAGGGATGATTATCATACTATCAATGATTGGAGTTATATCTTGCGGAGATTCCAATTCTAAAAATAATAATGACACACAAAAACAGGTGTCAAATGAAAATGATCGCCCGATGGGTCCAAGAAGAGGATATGGACCTATGTTTGATCCTAAAACTGTTGTGGTGGTCTACGGGAAAGTTTCTTCAGTAGAAAATATACCGCGCCGTAGTCGTGGAAATAGAATGGGAATGCATCATGGTGTTCATCTTATTTTAAAAACTAAATCTGGATCTGTAAATGTACATCTTGGGCCTTCATGGTATCTTGATAAAAAAGGATTTACATTTAATAAAAATGATAAACTACGGGTGAAAGGATCACGTATCAAATATGACGATAATACATCCATTATTGCTTCAGATGTGTGGAAAGGTAAACGACACTTGAAATTACGTAATAAAGACGGAATTCCTATGTGGGCTGGTTCGGGACGAGGAAGGATGGGAAGATAACTACTCGATTAACAAATTTTACACGGGGGATGAATTTCCTTACGGTAAAAAAAATTTATTCCCCATGTCAATCTAAAATCCCACTGAGAAATATTTTAATAAAATCCATAAAAAATATAAGAATACTGTAATAAATATTGTTTTATATGAGTAATATATATTTGATACAACTGATTCATCAAATAAATTAATCAATGGGTTGTGATTTCAATTTTAAACATCTTTTAGTATATTAATAACATTATTTTGAAGGATATTTTCATGAATGCAGAAAAAGAAAAAGCCCTTGATGCTACTGTAACCCAGCTGGAAAAGCAGTTTGGAAAGGGGACTATTATGCGTCTTGGGACTAAAGAGAAAGTCCAGGTACCGTTTATCCCAACTGGTGCTCTTACTCTGGATATTGCCTTGGGGATTGGTGGAGTGCCCCGTGGACGGATTGTAGAAATATACGGACCTGAATCCTCTGGTAAGACAACTTTAACTCTCCAGATTGCCGCTAATGTCCAGAAATTAGGTGGTATTGTAGGATTTATTGATGCTGAACATGCGCTAGATCCTACATACGCTCAATTATTGGGAGTAGATGTGGATAATCTCTATGTCGCTCAACCGGATTATGGTGAACAGGCACTGGAAATAGCTGAAACTCTGGTGAGAAGCTCTGCAATGGATCTAATTATCGTGGATAGTGTCGCTGCTCTCGTCCCTAAGGCTGAAATTGATGGGAATATGGGGGATGCTCACATGGGGCTCCAGGCACGATTAATGTCTCAGGCTCTTCGTAAACTTACAGGGATTATAAGTAGGACAAATACATGTCTCATCTTTATCAATCAGATTCGTATGAAAATCGGTGTTACATTTGGTTCTCCTGAAACAACCACGGGAGGAAATGCACTTAAATTCTATGCCTCTGTACGTATGGAAATCAGAAAGGTAGAAACCTTGAAGAAAGGAGAGGACTCCATAGGAAACAATGTTAGGGTCAGAGTCGTCAAAAACAAGATGGCACCGCCCTTCAAGAAAGCGGAATTTGATATTTTATTTGCAGAAGGGATATCCAGTATGGGTTGTCTCCTCGATGCAGCCGTCGATGCCAATATCATCCAGAAAAGCGGGACATGGTACTCCTACGGGGATGAGAGACTGGGACAGGGACGGGATAATGTGCGGGAATATCTAAAAGAGAATCCTGATAAGGCGAAGGCAATTGAAAGTGGTGTGAGAAAGCATTATAATCTCCCTGATCCTAAACCCTTTGATTCATCCAATAATTCAGGAGAGGATGCCGCTGCAAATGAGAAGAAGACAAAGAAATCATCAGGGAAATAATTTTTCTATATTGTAAATAATTTAGATAAAGGACTCCGATAAGTGTTCAAAATGATTTAGGGAAAGAAATTGAAACAATTAGAATTGATAAATATTGATCAATCTGATAATAATAATTTATTAACGATTGAAGAGGCGTCCAGATGGGCTACCCAGTACTTAAATAAACAGGTAACCAAGTCCCAGATTTCATATCTGATCAGCTATGGTAGAATTGATTCAAAAAAAATGAATGGAAAAAATCATATCAGTATGATTCAATTAAAGACCTATTACGATAATAAAATAAATCAAGATTTGAATCGTTTTGCTAAAGGGCTAAGCAAAGATGTCAATATGTCTCTATCCTTCTCTGAATACAATGAATCAGAGAGGACCAAACATGTGCATCGATTGCACCCTTATAAAGGAAAGTTTATTCCTCAATTAGTTGAATATTTTATTGATGAACATACTGATAATTACAAAAAAGACATTTTCTTCCATCCAAATGATCTTATCCTCGATCCCTTTGCAGGTTCTGGAACAACTCTTGTACAAGCTGGGGAACAAGGTATTCATTCCATAGGAATTGAATTATCTGTGTATAATAGTATTATTTCAAAGGTAAAATTAGAAAAATATAACATGAATTCCATCCATCAATATGGCGAGATAATTCTAGAGTGCTTAAAGAATATTGAAAATGAGAATGTTTTATTTAACAACAAATTGGATCAATTAATTATAGAATATAATTTAAAGTATTTCCCAACACCTCATTATCGTAAATCAGTGCATTCAGGAGAAGTCGATGAAAAATCATTTGGTACAGAGGTTCTTTTCCAGTTTAACAAAGATTATTCTAAATTATTAAAGGATTTCAATTATAAAGTACAAATAGAATCCTCAGAAACCTTTATAGAAAAATGGTTCACAAAGACGATACAGCAAGAAATTAAAGCTATACAAAATATTATAAAAACAATTGAGGATACTCAAGTTAAAAATCTTTTCATGGTTATACTGGGTAGAACTGTAAGATCTTGTAGGGCAACAAAACACATTGATTTAGCAACTTTAATTCATCCGCAATACACCCCATATTACTGTGAAAGAAAGCATTTTAAAATATGTCGACCGGTGGATAGTTTATCAATGCACTTCTTAAAATATTATAAAGATACAATTAAGCGAATCTCTGTATATAATAATCATAGGACAGAGGCTCAAAATCTTGTACTACTTGGGAGTTCAAATAAAATTAATTTAGCTGAAAATACGGAATACAAACAATTCTTAAAGCATATTAATAAGAAATATATTGACGGAATCTTCACCTCGCCCCCATATGTAGGCCAAATTGATTATCATGACCAACATCAATATGCATATGAAATATTCAATCTTCCTGTGAAAAAGGATCAAGAGATCGGTATCCTAGGCAATGGCAAGGGTAAATTAGCCAGAGAAAGTTATTCATCAGAAATTATTATGGTATTTAAAAATTTAAAGCCATATTTAAAATCGAATGCAAATTGTTTTATAGTAGCCAATGATAAATTTAATTTATATCCAGAAATTATAAAACAATCAGGATTTAAATTAATCGATGAATTCAAACGTCCTGTATTAAATCGTGTAGAAAAGGATCGACAGGTCTATGAAGAAAGTATTTTTCATGTTATTCCTGATTAAAAAATTATGGCAATATCAACGGAAACATCAATCCAGATTGCTGATCTGTTAAGAAAAACGGTTCGGGATAAACTAGAAAAGTACCAACCAGAAACAAATCATATGCCCTTTCATTTCAGATTACTGGGTAAGGACAGATACGCTATGTTCTCATTTATACATTCAATGAATACGACTTTTGGAATATCAATTTGGGAACAAATTGCAGAATATTTAGCCATAGGTTCAGGGAAACAGGCCCAAAGACATTATAATTTATTTGGAGAAATAGATAACGACACAGAAAACTTAATTACTAAATTAATTTATGATCTAAGAAAATCAAATGATTCTAAAATAGATAATAAGGATGATTTAATCAAAATCATTAGAAAATCAATTAAACCAGGCAAAGCAATAAAACATCCTGATTCAGTAGTAGATCTTTATATAAATGATAACAAAAAAGAATATTACTTTGACATCAAAACGGCTAAACCAAATAAAGAGGGTTTTGTTGGTCTGAAGAACAAACTATTAAAATGGGTTGCCCTAAGATTAAGCCAGAACAAGAATACCAGGATCGAAACCAATTTGGCCATTCCATATAACCCGTATCATCCCGAGCCCTATGAGAGATGGACACTGGCAGGTATATATGATTTGAAAAGAGAATTATATGTTGGAGAGAGGTTTTGGAACTTTGTAGCAGGTGAAAATATCTATGATGATTTATTAGATATATTTAAAGATGTTGGAAATGAACTTAGACCAGAAATTGATAGTAAATTTGAAAGATTAAAAAAAGATTATGAATAAATTAGGCGAGTATTTATGAGTATAATTAAAATAGGAATCGTTGGAGCCTCAGGTTACAGCGGAATCGAACTCTTAAAACAATTAATAAGACATCCTAAAGCAGAAGTTACAGTCATAACATCAGGTACTTACGTAGGGAAACAATTATCCTCAATAAACCCCTATTTCAAAGGTAAGCTGGATATCCAATTCACAGTATTAAATTATGATCACATCAAAAACAATTGCGATGTTCTATTCTTTGCAACACCATCTGGAACGGCTATGCAGCATGCACACCACTTCTATGACTCTTTAGTAAAACTCATTGATATCAGTGGGGATTTCCGTCTTACATCTAATGAAGATTACATAAAATGGTACAAAAAAGAACACACCGATGATAAATCTCTGAATAAGTGGGTATATGGTCTCACAGAAGTTTTTAAAGAAGATATCACAAAGACAAATTATCTTTCCAATCCAGGATGTTACCCCACATCCATCTTATTAGCACTCTTACCTTTCTTAAAATTATACCAGCCAAATTCTCCAATCATCTGTGATGCTAAATCAGGGGTGAGCGGCAAGGGAAAAAAAATAACAGAAGATTCTCTATATCTCGAGTGCAATGAAAACTTCCTGGCATACAAAGTAGTGGGTCATCAACACACGCCGGAGATAGAAAGGGGCATCCAATTATTCACAGGGATCAATACACATATTGTTTTTACACCTCACCTCATACCCATGGACAGAGGAATTTTATCAACAATATATGTCAATATAACTAACACCTCTTTAACTGAAAATAAAATCCAATCTCACTTTGAGTCGTTTTACAAGGATAGCCCATTTATAAAAATCCTTGAAAAAGGTTCATTCCCTCAGACAAAAAATGTCAGTTATACTAATGAATGTCACATATCAATAGCATTGGATGACAGAACTGGTATATTAAAAATTATATCAGTGATAGACAATTTGATCAAAGGAGCTTCGGGAAGTGCTTTGCAGAACATGAATATCATGTTTGGTCTGGAGGAGACAACTGGACTAATTTAAAAAAAATCCTTGACAAATTATTTTTTTTCTTGTTTAATTATCAAAACACTTATGATTTGAGGTAACCAATGGCACTATTTGATATTACAGCTAATAATGCTTATCAAGATTATCCATTAATGCTTCCGACAAGCTATACAAGATTCTTACCTAAAGAACTTCTTGCTGGAAAATCAGAAACTAATCAAACAAACCAGCAATTGATTAGCTATACAGGAACTAGTAAAGTTTTCTTTTTGGATAAGCTGATTTAAATAATCTATTATGTTCAATTATTTTATATAATTTGAAATTATAGAATTACAAATGTCCATTAGACTTCAGTTGAATCCTGATGGATATTTGGTTCATCCTATATAAATTTCAATTATAAAAAAAATAACAATAACTGGTTAAAAATAACAGGAAAAAACACTAATTCCTTTTGAATTTTCTTACGACAATCAGAAAAAGTTTTTATAGAAGGATGGGTGTTTTTTTCGACTATGGATAAACCAAAGATAGATATATTAGCCTATATTGCTGTTTCTATATTTCTTATAGCAAGTATTGTTGTAATCGCATCGATCTATAAATTATTTAATTTATTCCAGCCATTTGATTTTATTATACCAATATATTTAACCCGACCCTTTGATTTAATTGATCCATTTTATTTAAATATTATTATCATTCTGTTGATATCAGTTATTTTAGCTTTGATCATATACTTATTGTTGCCAAGAAATAGTGAAAGTTTAAAAAAACTTCCTACATGGATAAGTATAATTTTAATCATAGCATCAATTATACTAATCCAGTACTTTGGTAAAAATATTAATTTGAAATCTAATGATAATATGACCCAAGAAAATTTCACAAAAGAAGAAAGAGAGTTTATACAATTATTTAACGCTCTTGAAGTTCAAAATAACCCACAAAACTACTTTTCAAAAAACCTTGACAATTCACAGAAACTTACATATTTTGATTATATTATACTAAAATTTCAATTGTGGAAGCCAGAAAAATTATCTGAATATCACAAGATGAAACAAGAATATAGTATAGACCCTGATAAATGGAATGCATTATTATTGGCTGCACAAAATTATAGAGGGGAACAAGACTGGAAAAAAAAATCTCTCTACATAGAAAAATTCTCAAAAAAAGAATATTTAAAATATTTAGAGACTTATGACAATGAAAGTTATCAGAAAATTAAACAAATGAAATCTTCTAATTTTATAAATGAAATAGATAAAGATAAAAACTTATCTGAAAAAATCATTTCAGCAATGTATCCTGATAGTGATTTCTCTGAAATTGAAATGAAAAATAAAATTGAAAATATTAAAAAAAATTGGAAAGATGTTTCGAAAGACTTATATGATCAGTTTATTTTAAATGAAATGAGAAAGAAATTCGAGGAAAATTATTTTAAAGAAAAATAATCAAAAAAATAAAATGGATTAAAGGATTAATCTGTTAAATGATAAAAGGATTTATCATGTCGTTAGACGATCGTTTGGACTTTGAAGAAGGGAAAATATCTGCAAGTGATTTTTTTAGTAAAACATGTTGTAAATGTAAATTTTGGAATAACTTGATTACTCGTAAGATGGAGTATTGTCATAAATGCATAAATAACCCCAAAATTGATATCAAATCCTCTGGGGGATATTCCATCGAAGAATTATATGATTATTTTTACCCTATAGGTGATTTAAAAGGTACGCTCAATGAAAATAGCGGTTTTTCCAGGAAGTTTTGATCCTCTTACAAATGGACATCTGGATATCATTCAAAGAAGTTATAATTTGTTTGATAAATTAGTAATAGCTGTTTTAAATAATCCAAATAAAAAATGTAGTTTCACCCTCACTGAACGAAAAATCATTATTGAAGAAGTTTTAAAAGAAGAAAATCTCGCAAATCATGTTATAGTAAAAGAATTTAGCGGTCTGTTAATCCATTTTTTAAAGCAAATTAATGCTAAAATCATTGTTAGGGGAATTCGAGCTCTATCTGATTTTGAATTTGAATTCCGGGCTGCAAGAATGAATAATCATCTGGATCCTATTGTGGAAACACTTTTCCTCTTGTCAAAATCGGACTATGAACATATAAGTTCCAGTTTAATTAAGGAAGTGTATAGTCTTGGGGGGGATGTGTCTAAATATCTTCCTAAAAGTGTTTTGTACCACCTTGAGAACAATTGTAACATACAACGGATTCCAAATAATATCTAATTGAATTTTTATACAAAAGATCATTCATTAAATATACATTTAACTTTCTTTGATTAATTAAATATAATATAATTATATAGTAACCCCGAAGGACTTTTATGATTCGAATTTTAAGCTATTTTATAATATGTTTTATTATATCAATTCTCTTCCAGATATCTGGCTACTCTAATATTAAATTGAAAAAGATTTTATCCGTATCAAATACTCCTATAGAAGCACTGTCCATGTCTTCGGATGGATTATATCTAGCGATTGGAACTTTAGATGGAATTATTCAGGTTCTTGATATTAAAACAGGTGTTCTTGAAAAAATTGGACAACATGATCAAAAAGTCACTGCTATAAAATGGTATCCCAATAAAAAAATTATTGTATCCACTTCTATAGATACAACTGTAAAAATATGGGACTTAAAAAAAAGTTCAGTAAAGGTAATGAGAGAGCATTTAGGCCCAGTTTTCTCGCTAGATATAGATCCTCAGGAAAAATGGATTGCTACTGCTGGGAGTGGTAATCGGATTATTTTATGGGATCCTAAAGAAAATCAGATTATTTCAAAAAAAATATATAAAGAAGCTATATGGTCATTAAAATTTAGTCCCAATGGAAAATATATTGCTTGTGGTGGTGGAGAAGGTGATCCCAGGGTAATTCTTTGGAATTATAATACCGATCAGTTAATTTCTATGAATAAACATAAAAAGGGAATTAATTCTCTATCTTTCAGTCCACAAGGTAAGTATCTTGCAAGTGCCTCGGTTGACCATAAGATTTTAATATGGGATCTTTCCACAAAAAAAACTAAGTCTTTAATCCTTAAAAAAAAGGAAATCTGGAAAATTAAATATTATAATGTAAATAATTTATTAATTAATTATCTTGACAAATATATATATAAATTAAATATAAAAAAAAATATCTACTCTGTGCAATATAAACACTTTGCTCAAATAACTTCTTTTACATGCACCAAAAATAAATCTCCAATTATCTTAGGGGATTCTTTGGGGAATATAATCATTCTGGATAAACAAGTTATTAAACCTCATAATCAAAAATCATTAGCTAATCATGAAATAGCTATTCAACTCCTCTCCCCATATAGGACAATTAAACTAAATCAACCCATAAAACTAAATTTATTAATTAAAAGTAAATACTATATTAAAAAAATTATTATATTTATAATTAATGAAGATACAAGGGTTTTTACGTATAAACCTGTTGAAAATGTCAATACAGTTGAAATACTAAAATATATACAATTTACAAAAGGGAAAAATCATATTTTTATCATGGTTACTGATCAGTCAGGAATGGATACAAGAAGGTATTTATTTAATATTCAATAAACAAAAGGAATTCTTTGGATTACCAGTTTACTCAATTTATTAGTTTTGATATAGAGACTACCGGTTTAAACGCTCTGGAACATAATATAATAGAAATTGCTGCTGTTAAGTTTCATATTAATGGCGATGTTATAGACTCCTTTAACTCACTTATTGATTTTAAAGGTGAAATGACTCACGATGTAATCAAAATTCACGGTATCACAAAAGATATGTTAGTTGGGGCTCCGCCTATTTTAAAAGTCCTAAAGGATTTTACTGAATATATAGAAGATTACCCCCTCATTGCCCATAATGCTGTGTTTGATGCTGGATTTATTGGTTATAACTTAAATATACTTGGGTTAGCTATACCTGAAAATAATATTTTTGATACACTAAATTTATCAAGAAAAATCTTTAAATCTCTACCTAAGTTTAGCTTGGGTTACCTGAAATCCCATTTTAATATACCAATAGAAAGGTCACATCGTGCTTTGGATGATTCCTTAGCGACAATGAGTATTTTCAAAATAATTATCCAGGAGCATTATAAAAATAATATCTTCTCCCTTAAAAAATTATCTAAAATAAATCCACCGATCACATTTAATAACGTTACGAAAGATAAGATTCACGCATTTAAAGATCAGATTATGATGATTAATCATGCACTGAATCTTCAATTAGATCTTATATTAACTTATAATGACAAACAAAATAATATGACAAATCGTACCATATGTCCGTCAGGAGTTTTTATGACCAATGGGAGTGTGTATCTCGATGGATTCTGTTATTTACGTCAGGAAGACAGGCGATTTAAACTGGATCGGATATTAAACCTGGAGTTGATGGAATAATTTTCTGAATATAAAATGATAATTATTATAATATAATACTCTATAACTTGTTAAATCAATTAAAATATCCATAAATTAAAGGTAAATCTATGATTGCTGATAGAATGCGAATGATTGACTCCTCAGGTATTCGAAAGGTCTTTGATCTGGCAGCTAAATTAAAAGATCCAGTAAACTTAAGTATTGGTCAACCAGATTTTGATACACCAGAACCCATAAAACAAAGTGCTATACAAGCTATACAGGATGGGTTTAACCGTTATACCCTTACTGGAGGAATCCCTCAGCTAAAAGAATCATTGCTACTAAAGCTGGAACAGGATAAAAAAAAATCTTTTGAGGATATCATCATTACAAACGGTGTATCAGGAGCCCTATTCCTTGCGCTTATGGTATTGATTAATCCAGGAGATGAGGTTATTATTCCTGATCCATACTTTGTTTCATATAAACATCTTGTTAATTTTCTTAATGGAAAGCCAGTTTTTGTTGACACCTATCCTGAATTTACAATCTCAAAGAGTAAATTAGAAAATGCAATTACAAGTACAACAAAACTTCTCATCCTGAATTCCCCCTCAAATCCTACTGGTAAAATATATAACAAAAAAGAATTAGAAGATATTGCTGAAATAGCAGCTAAACATGATTTATTGATCCTCTCGGATGAGATCTATGATTTATTTACCTATGATGAGAAATATACGTCCATTTGTGAATTATACTCAAAAGTCCTTTTAATATCAGGATTCTCCAAAACATTTAGTATGACTGGATGGAGATTGGGATATTCTGCAGGACCAAAGGAGATTATTCAGGAGATGATAAAAATCCAACAATACACCTTTGTTTGTGCACCATCTTTCGCGCAATATGCAATTCTAAACCACCTTTCCTATGATATGTCAAAAGAAATTGAGGATTACAAACGAAAGAGGGATTATATTTTTAATAATTTAGACCCTGCATTTGAATGTCAGAAAGCAAATGGAGCATTTTATCTATTCCCCAAAGCCCCACACGGAACGGGTCAATCCTTTGTAGAGAAAGCCATTGAAAACAATCTTCTTATCATCCCAGGATCTGTCTTCTCAGAAAAAAACACACACTTTAGAATTTCATTCGCAACCTCCGAGGAACAATTAAAACGTGGGGTTGATATTCTAAATTCCTTGATAAATAAAATATAACTTTTCAATGAATAAAAAATCATTCGTAAAAAAAATAATTAGTTCAATAAAAAATGTTTTTAAAGTTGACATTAAATGTATCTTTATTATCATCATATGAGAATCCTTGTGGATTCATTAAATCAAATTAAACTTAATATTTGGAGGAATAAATGGATATAATCGCAGGACATGGCGAATTTATATTTAGATGGCTTCACTTCTTTTTTGGAATTGCTTGGATAGGTCTTCTGTACTATTTTAATTTTGTACAGGGGGCGTTCTTTGCTGAAACCACAGCTGAAGTTAAAAAAGAATGTACTCAAAAGTTAGTTCCACGAGCACTTTGGTGGTTTCGTTGGAGCGCAATGATTACATTTTTAACTGGTTGGATTATTATTATCACGAAATTAGCAACCGGAATGTCTTATGCTGATGGGTATATGCAAAGAATTTTACCTGGAGCTCTCATGGGAACATTCATGTGGTTTAATGTGTGGTTTGTGATCTGGCCTGCTCAAAAGCTAGCTATTGCAGCTGCAAATGGAGAAACTCCAGCACCTGACTTAGCTGATAGGGTTCGTAGAGCATTTTTAGCTTCAAGAACCAATACTTTCCTCTCCATTTCCCTATTGTTATTCATGGGTGCTGCTATGCACATGCTAGCTTTGCAAACTCCAAAGGCGAATTTATGGTATCTTATAGTAGCAATTATAGTTGTTGTTATAGAAATTAATGCCCTTACTGCCAAAAAAGGGATTACAACGGCCCCTTTAGAAAAAGTCTCTGGGGTACTTACCAGTGGAACTATTATGGCTATTATTTTTTACGCCATCCTCGAAGTTTTAAAACGAATGAATTAATTTCAAATGCAAAGGGGTATTTATATACTTCTTTGCATACCAATAAATAGTTATAATTCTAAACCACTCAATTATACATCATTCAAATATATTTGATAGACCCTACAATAAATATTGCCATCGGTTATTATGAATTTCAAAAAGAAAGCAATAACAATAAAGATTAATTTTCAATTGATGGGAAAAAGATGGGAGAAATATGGGAAAAGCAATTATCCATATCCCTATGTATTTTTATGATATTCTAAAAACATAATATTGCAAGATGGATGCTAATTATTTCATCAGTTATAATTATTCTAGGATCATACGCATTTATGGGAGCGTATATATAATAATTACCAGAAAAGAATTGGTTTCGTGCCTAAGAGGATTCGAACCTCCGACCTTTGGAACCGCAATCCAACGCTCTATCCAGCTGAGCTATAGGCACATTATAGGTTTATTTCCTGAGCTTTTTTTGAGTAATAAGGGAGACGCAAATTATTATAAATTACAGTTAATTCTCCCCAGACAAGTAAAATTGCATAAATTATTATTATAAAATACAATATGTAATCTTCAATAAAACTATGAGAAATAGGGATTATATTACTTATCAGCCACCATATTCCTAAGGAATAAAAAAACGTAATATTTAATAAAAGCCCCTGTTTTCCATGAAATTGAGATAATTCTCTATCTTTAGCTAAATAAAGTGGCAATATCCATCCGACAGCTGGTACATATGCAATGATCGATAAAACAATATCTTTTGTAAAGATCATAATTTTTATATTAACTAATCAATGATTTTTTTAATTCGGAGAGAGAGGGATTCGAACCCTCGGTAGAATTTGCATCCTACAACTGCTTAGCAGGCAGCCCTGTTCGACCAACTCCAGCATCTCTCCTCGGAAGGAGTGGGATTCGAACCCACGGTGGTTTCCCACAACGGTTTTCAAGACCGCCTCCTTAAACCGCTCGGACATCCTTCCACCCATAAATATATCATATCAATTAAAATTGTCAATTGTTTTTGAATATAAAATTATTTGCTTTTGTGAAAAAATATTGAAGGATAATTTATATATAAATATTGTTAGGAGCTATGCAAATTGACCATCAAATGGGTTACCATTGGAATTGGGTTATCCGTATCAATAAACCCTCTATACCTTACTAATTCTCCTTTTGTAAAAAAATATTCTTTACTGGCTTGTTGAAGGTATCGAACATCGACTTTAGTTTCCATTTTTTTATCTGAAGGGTCTTTTAGGTGTAATATTTTTTCTACTGCTGTTTCAAAAACATTTTCTTTTTCGTCATTGTTGATATCTGTGGGAAATGTAAGTGTGAAGCTAAATTCTGTGTGTTGGATTTCTCGGATGATATTATTTGGTTTGTAAGATTTAGTTAATTCTTGGATTAACATTTTACTGGTACTTGTAATATTTAATTCTGTCATGCCAATCATAGCGGTTTCCTCCTAATGATATATTAAATAAAATGAATTTACTTTTGATGATCAAGCCATATTTTTATATATCGTTTGAGTTTTTCAAATCCTTTATCTTCACTTCCTGAAAATAAGATTCCAAGCTTTAAATGGTCATGATCTTGAAATTTGTTTATTAATCTACCTTGTAATTTGACAGAATATTTTTGATTATTGATCCTAAAAAGGAGTTCGAATAATACTTCATAGCTTGTATTAAAATATTTTATTAGTTCATGATGAGTTGCAAGAAGTTTCATCCCACCTTCACTAATATCTAATAGCCTTTGTTCGATGTCTAAGTCTGTTATTAGGGTTTTTTTTATTTTTTCTAGTAATTCGTGAGAAGTGTAATTAAGGTGGGGTAGGGCATATTCGATATCTATGGGGTCATTAAAGGATATAATTTTTATGTAAGCAACAGCAATATCAGTTTTTAAATAACGGTGATAAATTACAGGATAAATTAAAATTGATCTTATTTTTTTTTCACGAAAATCTTTTATGGTTTGATATAATTTATTTCCCAGTTGGATACCTACGTCGACCATTTCATCGGAAGTGGAATTATAAGAGTTTTCGTTATAAGTATCTCTTAAATAAATCATTTTTTTAGATTTAAATGCCATTTCTAAAATGGGATCATCATTGTGTACAGATTTGATTTCAACTTCAGGATAAAATTCAGACAATCGCCTTTCATATTCCTTGTGAACCGCAAATACTGCTACAGATTGTTTAGAGGAGTTAATGATGACGCTATCTTCTGGTAAAACTTGGAAATGTGTTGCAGTGACACTATCATTTTTAACAGGGAATCGCTCATGTTGCCTGTTAGAAGTTGCTATGATAGCTTTTACAGGATCGAAAATATGTCTGCCTATATTGATGGTTTCAACAAAATCAAGTTCAAATTCAATATATTTTCTAATGATTCCATATAAATAGATTTTGGATTCGAATTCATAATCAAAGGGAAGAAAGACTTTTAAACGATTATCTTCTATAACTTCTACTTTGGCAGGGATTTTTTTATAATATCCCTTTAAATATATTTTTTCATCTTTTAAATATTTACTCAAAATATAAACTATATTTTCTTTGTCTGTAACAGCTTTTGCATTTCGATTTTCTGAATCAGATTGAGTCATATTTTGATACCTAAAAAATGTCCCGCAAAGGTAATAATATTTTTCGCTACAATCAAGAAATAAATCGTAACTAAACGATTTCATTGTTTGTATAACAAATATATTTCGGAATATGAGATTGATTTCTTGATTTTGTGTTTTTTTATCTAATAATTTTTTTAATTAGATTCATGTTCATGTGATGAAAAAGAGTGTTAAATAATTTGACAATCCATTTAATTTTGGATAGCTTACAATTGCAATTTTATTAAATTTTGAGTTGATATGTCGAAATTATTATCTAAATTGGAAAATAATGTACTCTTGGGAGATGGGGCTATTGGGACTATGCTCTATGCCAAGGGAATCTTTTTAAATCGGTCTTTTGATGAGATTAATATTACAAATCCCTCTATGGTATTGGATATTCATAGGGAATATAAACAAGCAGGTGCGGATTTCCTAACGACAAATACTTTCGGGGGTAATTTCTATCGTCTCCAGGCACACGGATTGGAAGAGCAGATAGAGAAGATTAATTTAAAAGGTGTTGAACTGGCAAGAGAAGTAGCAGGGGATGATATCATGGTTGCTGGATCAATAGGTCCCTTGAGTGTAACGATTGAACCCTATGGAATGATCACAGAAATGGAGGCTTTAAAAGTATTTTCTGAACAGGCAAAACTTCTTGAGAAAGGGGGTATTGATTTCTTTATCCTTGAGACATTTTATTATTTACATGAGGCTCTCATTGCGATTAAGGCTATCAAGTCGGTGAGTTCTTTGCCTATAATAGCACAATTGACTATTGGTAATGAAGGGACAACGATGACAGGGATTAAGCCAGAACGCTTTGCCATTGATCTTGATCGGGCTGGAGCAGACGTGGTTGGGATTAATTGTAGTACAGGTCCACAGGGGATATTAGAGGGTCTTGAGAAGATGGTGAAAGTAACGGATAAACCTGTGATTGCTCAGCCTAATGCTGGTCTCCCAAAGCATGTTGAAGGTCGTCATATTTATTTAAGTACTCCTGAATACTTTGCTACATATGCCAAGACATTTGTTCAGCTTGGAGTAAGGATTGTTGGGGGATGTTGTGGGACTACTCCTGCTCATATCAAGGAAATGAAGTCTTCTATCCGCTCAGTTGTTCCAGTGACAAAAGATATTGAAGTTATAAATTATGAAGAAGAATTACCAGACATTCATCCCATACCGAAGGATCAGAAATCCCGTTTTGCACATAAGATTGTGAATAAAGAATTCGTAACAAGCGTGGAAATAACTCCACCCAGGGGATGTGATCCTTCTAAAGTTCTTATCAGTGCTGAACTACTTAAAGAAAAAAGGGTTGATGCTATTAATATTCCTGATGGTCCAAGGGCGTCGTCCCGAATGAGTGCCATGGTACTTGCTCAGATCATTGAACGGGAAGTTGGAATAGAGACTATCATGCACTACTGCTGTCGGGATAGAAATATTCTTGGAATGCAGTCTGATTTATTAGGTGCTTGCGCTGCAGGTTTAAAAAATATTCTGATTATTACAGGGGATCCCCCTAAAATGGGAGAACTTACCAATGCTACAGCAGTATTTGACGTGGATTCCATTGGACTTACCCGAATTGTTAATAATTTCAATCACGGTTTGGATATTGGTAGAAATCCAATTGGCAGACCTACAGGTTATTTTCAGGGTGTAGGAGTGAATCCTGGTGCTGTGGATTTTAATCTAGAGTTAGATCGTTTTTATAAGAAGGTGGAAGCAGGGGCAGAGTTTGCTATTACACAACCAGTATTTGATGTAGAAGTGCTGGTTCATTTTCTGGATAAGATCAAACATCTTAATTTTCCTGTTGTAGCTGGTATCTGGCCTCTTGTGAGCTTTCGGAATGCGGAATTCATGAACAATGAAGTGCCCGGAGTCCATGTATCAGATAAGATTATGGAGCGTATGAAAAAAGCTCCTAATAAAGATGCCGCTCGGGAAGAGGGAATTCTTATTGCTCATGAAACCTTAATTGAAATTAAAGAGCGTGTAAGTGGTGCTCAGGTGAGTGCCCCATTTGGAAAGGTAGAATATGCTCTTCAAGTCCTTGGAATCAAGTAATCTAATTGAAATAATATTGTGTCAGACGATTTCCATCAATATTTACATAATAAATTAGATGTTCTGAAAAAAGCTCATCTATATCGAACTCTTAAAAATACACGTATCATAGCTGATCATCAGATTGAATTTGATGGGAAAACCGTTATTAACTTCTCATCCAATGATTATCTTGGTTTATCTCAGCATCCACAAGTTATTCAAGCAGGCATCGATGCTATAAAGAAATATGGAACAGGATCTGGGGCATCAAGACTGATTTCAGGGAATAGAGAATATCATCTTGAATTGGAAAAGGATTTAGCCAGATTTAAAGACCGGGAGAGGGCATTATTGTTTGGATCAGGCTATTTAGCAAATTTGGCATTGTTGTCTTGTCTGCCTACACCCAAAGATCTTGTTTTGTCCGATGAACTGAATCATGCCAGCATTATTGATGGCTGTCGAATGTCTCGGGCAGAGGTAATCAACTATCCGCATTGTGATATAAACTGGATAAAATCTTTCTTGGAAAGACATAGAGAAAAGTATAAACAGGTTTTCATTGTATCCGACAGTGTATTCAGCATGGATGGAGATATAATACCCCTGAGAGAACTCTATAACCTTGCAGATGACTATGAATGTGTAGTTATTCTAGATGAAGCTCATTCGACTGGAGTATTGGGAAAGCAGGGTAGAGGGATAGAAAGTCATTTTAATTGTACCAATCAGCGATCTATTATTATGGGCACCTTGGGGAAAGCTTTGGGTAGTTATGGCGCATTTGTGTGTGGCTCAGAAGAGTTGATTGAATATCTGATAAACAGAGCAAGAACGTTTATTTATTCTACAGCACTACCACCTTCTGTAATATTGACTTCACATATGGCTTTAAATCTATTAAGGGAAGATCCCACAATTCATCAAAGCCTTTCTAATAATCTACAAATGATGAACAATGTATTAAAAACTTATAAAATCAATACTTTATCTCATACAGCAATTTTTCCTGTGCTTATTGGCAAATCTGATTGTACTATGAAACTGTCATCAGAACTATTATCAAAGGGATTTTATATTCAAGGGATACGTCCACCTACTGTTCCAAAAGGAAAATCAAGACTAAGAATTACTGTTTCCTCAATCCATAATAAGAACGATATTTTTAATATGATAAATGCCTTGTCTGATACAATAAAATCATCATTATAAAGATTTTTGTTTGAAATAATTTGATTTTTCAATATATTTATGTTAAGATTCATATATTATTTACTTTAAATATAATAATTGTCTATGAGATTTTTTATGATAAGATCAATGATTAAAGGCTTATTGATTATAATATTATTATTATCAATAAACAAGGTTTATAGTTATAACAACACGGATGCAGAAAAGTGGCTTAACCAGGGAAAAATTGAATTTAATAAGAGTAATTATAATTCTGCAATAGAATGTTTTACAAGATCAATCCAATTAAATAATCAAAATATTCAAGCGTATATTTATCGTGGGTTATCTTATTTACGTGTTAAAAAATACAAAAATGCCATTGAAGATTATACAACAATTATTACATTATCACCTGAAAATGAAACTGCTTATTATTATCGTGGTATTGCATATTTTACGTCAGGGAACTATTTTTTTGCTAAAAAAGATTTTTCTAAAGCTATTTTGTTGCTGAACAAAAATAAAACCATTTTTAAAGCCATTTTATATATGAATAGAGGTATATGTAATTATTTTCTAGAAAAATATATAGATGGAATAAAAGATTTCAATAAGGTAATTAAGATTAGTCCTGAAAATAGCCGAGCCTATATATATCGAGGGATATTATACTGGAAATTAAATAAACATCACCTAGCGATAAAAGATTATCAAATGGGTATCAAATTAAATCCAAATGATCCAATGAATTATTTTAATCTTGGTACATTATATAGTCATATAAGAAATTATAACAATGCCATTGAGCAATTTAATATTTATATAAAAATGCTTCCCAGTGATTCAAAAGGTTATTTCAATAGAGGATTAAGTTATCATGCCCTCTCAAAATTTAATGATGCCGAAAAAGATTATTTAATTTCAATTAAGCTTAAAGCTGATGATTATAAAGTATATTACTTTCTCGCAGATGTTTATCTTTCTCTAAAGGAATATAAAAAATGTATTAATTATTGTAATCTGGGGTTAAAAATTAATAAAAATATTCCGTTATTAATAAGTAAGAAAGGTGAAGCTTATAAGTATCTAAAAGAATACAAAAAAGCTATTAAGAGTTTTAAGAAATCAATAAAGTTAAACCCAAATAACCCATTATATTATTATCAATTAGCATCGGTTTATGCGATTAAAAAAAATGAAAAATTAACATTAAAATGGCTTGAGAAAGCATTTAAAAAAGGTTTTACTCAAAAGCACATTCTCATTAAAAGCACTGATTTTGATTGGTTAAAAGAAAATGACCAATTTAAAAAATTATTAGAAAAATACAAATAAATATGAAAAGAATTATTTTACCCATAATAATTTTATTCCTTTCCTTAAATTATGTTCATTCTGCTAAATTTACATTAAAATGGGTTAAAAATCCTCTTTTTGTAAAATATTTTATAGAAGTATCTGATAAAAAAGATTTTTCAGGAAAAAAGCAAATATTCAGCACTGAGAACGCTTATTATGAATTAGATTTAGACATTGGTGTGCATTTCATCAGAATCCAGGGATTTGATAAAGATAATGTTAAAAGTAAATATTCACCAATTAGAAAAATAATTATACGATATAAAAATTATTATAATCCTTTTCTAAAAAGTGAAGGTGTATTCATAGTTCCACAAGTATTTAAATTAGATTTCCTGCAAAAAAAAGAACCCCAAAAGACCCTATATTATAAAATTGATGATGATACATTCATTCAATATAAGAACGAGGCATTATCATTATCCCCAGATAAAGATCATAAAATTCAATATACTTTTTCAAATAAAAAATCGAAGAATATTAAAACTATAACAATCAAGGTAGATATAACTCCCCCAAAATATAAAATAATTGTAGAAAAAAAAGAACTTACTGATATAAAAGAAATCAAAGTGAAACACAATACAGATCTAATAATTAAGGGGATCGATGATATATCTGGTGTAAAAGAAATTCTATATTCTTACGACAAGGAAATATTTTATAGAACCCAGGATAATAATCCCATAAAAAAAATACAAATTAAAATTAAGAAAAAAAAGCCATTTACATTATATTTTAAATTAATTGATAATGTCGGTAATGTAACACCTCTTCACGAAATAAAAGTTATTCCTATACTCTGAATTAACTTTACTGCAAATCTATTAAACTAGATTCCTAGTTATTTTCATCAAATTTTAAGTCAATTTGTTAACATCATTTTAAAAAAAAATAATTTTCGTTATAAATATTTTAATTCTTCATAAAAATATCTTTTAACATTCAATAATAGAAGTAATATTTTATTGCAATAAATTATGTTAAAATGATTAATATATTCACAATTATTCTCACTTAAGTTATCTAAATATCAAATATGTTTAACATGAATATTTAATCAATAAATAATAATAGATTGAAATATTTTATTCTAATAATCTTGAAATATCAAATTTATATGTTATATTTAAATAATAAGTGCATATTTTTATTTTTTTTTAAAAAATACAAAAAATGCTTTGTTATCAAAGGATATGTTATTAACTTTGATAACTAATTATACTAGCTTAGAAATTAAGTAAAGTATAATGGATTACACCATGTAAAAATTTTAAAAGGAGATTTTTTATGTTGAAAAAAAGATACTCATTTGTATCACAAATGTTTTTTTGGATTGCAATTATTCTGATTGCAGGATCCCTCCAAAATCTTTATTCTTTTGACTCTAATTCTGAAAGAATGCCAGGTGATCACCATATGAAAGGTGACAAAATGGCACCTTCACAAAAAGCACCCTTCAAATCTAAAGTAAACGCATTTGGTATGTTTGCTATGTATTGGGATTCTTATTTAAATGACCCATCTAGCAGTACATCAAAAAGTAATGACTGGAAAGGTAAAACTGGTACCAATATTTTTTTTAGAAGAGCACGTATGGGAGTTAGAGGTGATGTTACTGAGAGATTCTCAGTTAATATGACCCTTGATGTAGCACCTACTGGTTCTGTCGGTTGGGGAAGAATAGTCAATGCGTGGGCTAAATATAAAATTATGCCTGGTATGCTAGCACTTCGATTTGGTTATATGGAGACCATCTTTTTAAGAGAAGCATTATCTTCTGGACGATTTCTATTTAATGATGTCGCAGCAGCTTCATCGAATATGAATTATAAATCTTCAGATCCTTTAGGAACAGCAACTTCTTCATCCATTTCACCACACTATATCCTTGGATTTGAATTAAATCTAACTGCAATGAAGAAACAACTCAATGTTTGGTTATGGTTTGGAAACGCTGACGGTAGCTATACCGGAGCTAATAACAATAACTTAAAAATGTATAACCATTTTAGAGTTGGTGGACGAGTTCAATATGATTTCTTTAAACCCTGGAGAGAAGGAGCTGAATGGCTTCACCCTGGGGATGGAATGAATGCCACTATAGGTGTTGGAGCTTTGTATTCAGCACAAGAAAGTACAACAGCTAATAATACATTTACTGGAGCAACAAGTGTTGAATCTGCAACTGTAATTGACGTCTTAAGAGTATCAGCTGATGTTGGTTTCAGAATGAAAGGTTTATATGTCTACGGAGCTTTCTATCTCTTGAAAGCGAATAAGCCATATACTGCTACTACAGTAGGATTAAGTACTTATAAAGGATGGTTTGTTGATGTTGCTTATACATTCATGATCTTTGCTCCAGCGCTTCGACTTGAAAGTTATAATCAATCAGGCTTTGAAACAACTGATTGGAGACAATATAAGTATACAACACTTCGTTTTGTATTTAACATATTCCCAACTGGATTAAGTCACCGATGGAAGATACAACCTGAAGTAGCTATGGATTTATCAGCTAAACGATTTAGTCCATATACTACAAACTCTTATGGATCATTAAAGAAAGGTGATATTTCAAAAAGAATCTTAGTAAGAATTGGTAATACAATTACTTTCTAATAAAACAATAATTAGGGTAAGGGGATTCTTAAACGAATGCCCTCACCTTAAATATTTAAGATTTTCTCCTTTAATGTTCTGCAATGGAAATTATATTTAATGCATAATTTATACTGATAATTTTTGACATCTGAAAACCTTTGAAACATGGTTCGAGAGCCTCACCATGACAGTGTAGATTTTATGACTTTAATTTTAAAAAAGTTTTAGTATACACTAAATCAAATAAAAATTCTATTAAATCATACTTATATTTAAAGTAATATGAAATGATATTTATCTTATTAAACACTTGACAATTCAACCATTTCTCATCCAAAACCTCTGTCTCTAATTTAATTTTTAATCTTCCAGTTAAAAAGGATTCATACAATTAATTTTATAAGTATAATAATAGGTATAATAAAAAATAATTCCTGTTTTTTTAAAAAAAAAATTTGTCAAATATGAAAGACGTGTTATATTTAATTTAGTTTACGTACATATAATTTTTTTAAGGATATCAAATGGATGTATGACAATTAGAATATTGGTCAAATTTGATCATACCTTATACTATATCAGAAAATAATCTCTCCTAATTATTTATATACTTTCATGAAATATAAGGGGATCTCAGTATAGTAAACAATTTTCTGTTTGCTAAACTGTGTTCCTCTTGGTAAATGAACACAAAAGTACTATAAATAGAAATAAAGGAGATTGTTTATGCGATCTAAAATTAATCAAATTTTAGGAACAGTGTTAATTATGGCAATCCTGTTCGTAATGGGTTCCGTGACTTACACTCATGCTTCAGATTCAACAAAAATAAGTGATCCTAGCACTAGTGATCAAAACAAACCTGGTGATCATCATATGGCACCTGCTCAAAAACCTGCCTTCAAACCAAGTATAAAACCTTTCGGTATGTTTGCTATGTATTGGGATTCTTATTTGAATGACCCTACTAGTTCAAACGGTGTTAAAGCTAACGATTGGAAAGGTAAAACTGGAACCAATATTTATTTAAGAAGAGCTCGTATGGGAGCTAAAGGTGATGTTACTGAGAGATTCTCAGTTAATATGACCCTTGATATGGCACCTACTGGTTCTGTCGGTTGGGGAAGAATAGTCAATGCGTGGGCTAAATATAAAATTATGCCTGGTATGCTAGATCTTCGATTTGGTTATATGGAGACCATCTTTATTCGAGAAGCATTATCTTCAGGTAGATTTCTTTTTAATGATATTAGTGCTCCTGGTGCTCTCATGAACTATAGATCATCCGATCCATTAGGAACACAAACTTCTTCATCCATTTCACCACACTATATCCTTGGATTTGAATTAAATGCAATGTTTCTTAAGAAACAACTCAATATCTGGTTGTGGTTTGGAAACGCTGATGGTACATATACCGGAGCTAATAACAATAACTTAAAAATGTATAACCATTTTAGAGTTGGTGGACGAGTTCAATATGATTTCTTTAAACCCTGGAGAGAAGGAGCAGAATGGCTTCACCCAGGAGATGCGATGAATGCAACTATAGGTATTGGAGCTTCTTATACAGCTCAGGAAAGTACAACAGCGAATAATACTTTTACTGGAGTAACAAGTGTTGAATCAGCGTCTGCAATTGATGTTTTAAGAGTATCAGCGGATGCTGGTTTCAGAATGAAAGGATTATATGTATTTGGTTCTTTCTATGTTTTGAAATCGAATAAGCCATATGCTCCTTCTACAGTTGGTTATGAAACATATAAAGGATGGCATGCTGATATTGCTTACTCATTCATGATCTTTGCTCCTGCTATTCGACTTGAAGGTTACAATACACCTGCTACTGAAACAACTAACTGGGGAAATTACAAGTATATGACTCTTCGTTTTGTGTTTAACATTTTCCCAACAGGATTAAGTCACCGATGGAAGATACAACCTGAGGTAGCTATGGATTTATCAGCAAAACGTTTCAGTTCATTTACTACAAATTCTGCCGGTTCATTAGGCAAAGGTGATACATCCAAAAGAATTTTATTAAGAATTGGTAATACAATTACTTTCTAATTTTAAATAAAATATATTATAAATATATCAAACTAAAGAGGGTCATTTCTAATGTCTATACATCCGATTTGACCCTTTTTAAATTTTGAGCGATAATTTTCAAACTGATGTAATATTTCTGCATAAAGACACTTCGACAGGCTTCAGGATGACAATATCAGTTCATTATTAAATAGCACCACCTAAATTTTATCTCTTTAAAGATTTTAATTTTCATCTACAATAAAATGTTAAATCAACATTCAAGTTCAAATTCTCATAAAAATTAGATTTTTTTATTTAATTTTTGGAAAAATAAACTAAAATCTTTCCAGTGTTTCTCCTGTCATTGTCCTGTCTTTTTCCTGTCTTTTGAAATATTTTTACATTTTAATAAAATTTCTAGAAAGGCATCTTGTCGTTATCTTTGTTCCAGATTATTATTATCGCTAATTTGTTCCAATAGGAGACTTCATGTATGTTAAAAAAGATTGAGCAAATCCTTGAAAGGATGATGTTTAATAGTCGCTGGTTGCTGGTTGTATTTTATCTTGGGCTGATCCTAGCCATTGTGGCTTTGATTGTTAAATTTGTCCAGGAAATTATCCATATTGTGCCTAATGTTCTGAAAGTGGAAGAGGGCAAATTGGTATTGATGCTGTTAACTTTAGTGGATTTATCCCTTGTGGGAAATCTTCTTTTGATGGTAGTGTTTGCTGGTTATGAGAACTTTGTTTCGAAAATCGATGTGGCTGAACATGTTGACAAGCCTGAGTGGATGGGGAAGTTAGATTTTTCTGGTTTGAAGATTAAGTTAATTGCTTCGATTGTAGCGATATCAGGGATTGAGTTATTGAAATCTTTTGTTGATATAACGAAAGAGGTAACAGACAGAGAATTAGCCTGGAAATTGGGGATCCATCTAACGTTTGTGGTATCTGGTGTTCTTCTTGCATGGATGGATAAGATTGCTGAGGGTGTACACCAAAGTAAACATAATCAGAATAAGCATGACAAGAAAGAGGGACATTAATTATTCTCTTATTCAAGTGGTTTTTCTATATCTGTGGTGATATTTTTCCAGAATGCGACATGATCTTCTTTCAGGTTGTATTTTGACAGGTCAACCCGGCAGATCTCTTTGTATTCGCAGTATTCATGACATATTCTGGGATGTCCGGGGAAATTGCCTTGTTGGATTAATTCTATATATTTTAAGAGATAATTGAAGGATATGTCATTATAGGTGGTATTTGTGTTGTCATGGATTGAACTATTTAACTGGAATGATAGGATTTTTTGGCTGTTTTGGATGAAACAATAATTCCATGAATCCAGTTCTTTTTGGTGTAACTCCTGAGCTTTTAGAGAATAGAGTAGGGGCTGGAATCGGTAACCATCTTTTAATTCCTTTATGAGAACAGGATATGAGAAATCATTTTTTCCTGCTTTGTAATCGATTACTCTTATTTTATTACTTGATTGAGAAAAATCAATTCTATCGATTATTCCCCGAACTTGGATTAGAGGATTTCCGTTATTGGATAATATTTTCAGGGGAGATTCCATTGATTTTGTACTGAAATCGATCTCCAAATCAACTGGTATGAAATCCTTCATTGTCGATAGGTCTTTCACAATATATTTAGAGATATTAGAAATTATCCGATCTGTTTCACTGCCGAAAATGAGGGGTGATATTTTATTTTCATCAATTTGGATTGAGATATTTTCATGAGTTATTTGTTTAATTATTGGATAGATTTCTTCATATGATATATTTTGGGTATCCTTGATGTTTGGAAAATGATTTTTATAGAAAAGATATAAAATATTATGGATGAAAGAGCCTTTTTCTCGGTTGGATAGTTCTTCTTCTATTCTAGAAATAGTTTTAATATTTAAAATGTAAGAAAAGAAGTATCGATGGGGACATGAGGCATACATTTCTAATTGTGATGAACTGATTTCCTGTGTTTGGTGTTTAATATGTGATAAAATATTGATGGAATCTTGATTGTTATGGGTAGATAAGTTTCCTTCATAGATAGATAAAGATTTTGAGCTTCTTAATTGCTCCATTTTTATGTTACCACTAATTATTTCCAGAAAATTATTGTCTATTTTTATTTGTTGAGATAGGATATTTAGAACATCTTTTGGGAATTCTTCGTTCAGTAGGCATGTTTTGGCGTAATACTGGTATATTTCATCGACTGAATATAAGGGTGAATTTTGAAGTTCCGTTTCTATTGAAGATAAATCTATAGATAAGCAGAGGGATACGTCATCTAAAAAAAATGATGGGAGGGATTCCCGTTTTCTGTCATCAATTTTTGAATATGAAATGTATAAACTGTTTGTGACAGATCCCAGAACATTCAGAAATTGTGTCTCTTCATTGTGGATAAATATTTCTGAGGTATTAAGGAGGTTAGTTGGAGAGTTGATAATTCTTTTCTCGTTATCCTTAAATAAGATATCCGGGGTATAGTGAATGGGGAAATATCCTTCTGTCATTCCAATAATAAAGATAATTTTATAGGTCTTATTTTCTATGTTATCTGTATTTTGGCAATGGAGGGTATTTTTCAGGTATTCTCCCATAGAATAGGATTTTGATTTTAATATCTGAATTAATGATTGATGAATATCGTAAGAGGATGATTTTTTGGTGTTTGTAAAGTTGTTATAGTAGAGAAATTCATCGAGGATTTCGTAAAACGTGTTTAATATAAATGTATCTCTTTTAACAAGTTCAAGGTTGTCATGATTGTATATCCTGTATAGGACAGAGAAAATATCATTGATTAGCTCTTTTGTACCTGTGATAACGACAAGAAGATCCCGCTCTATTAGATTCAAATAAGACGAGAGGATTTTTTTAATAAGTTTGATATAATTTACAGCCTGTGAAATAGTTTGTTTTTTAGTAGTATCAACGAATTCATTATCAAGTATGCTTTCCAGGTAGTTTTGGATATCAAGCCGGGTATATTTAATTCTTTGATAGTAATTATTTATGATATTGATAATTTCGGATACACTGTTCTCAGGGATATCGAGGTATTTTTTTCTGAGGAATATATAATTGGAATTAATAAATTGTATTAATTTATCAGTGGGGTAATTATAGACAACTAATTCCAGCATCAGAAGGATATTTTGAATCAGTTTCTCGTGATATAATTTTCTTGTAATTGTAATGGAAACAGGGATTTGATATTTTTTAAAAGTACTTGTAATGATATCACTGTATTGATTGATATTCCTTGTGACGATAGTAATATCATTGAGTGTTAGATTCGGATCATTGATCAGTAATTCTTTTATCATTTTTGCAATATTTGTTATCTCTTCTGATCGATTATTTGAAGGGATGATATGGATAAAATCCTTTTCAAAGAGCAATTGATTATCAATGGGCTTGTAGTGAGTGAAAAGATTTTCATGTAAATAAGTTAATCTTTCGGAAGATGTTGTATTTCTATCTCCGTGGATATCTTTAATGGGATTAAATTCTTGTTGTGTGAAAAATTGTTTGATTTCCTCTCCGAAGTAAAAGATTTCTTTCCTGTTGGGATCATGGAAGAATGTTACGGTAAATTGCAATTCCATGCTGATGAGTAAACGAATGATTTCATAGTCGATTTGTGAGAGATTTCTGAGGTTGAATAGATAGATTTTATTGGTATATTTAAAATATTTTAGAGGTTTTGAACTTTGTTTAAAAAATTGTATAGTATACCAATCCATGTCGTCTCTGTCTAGTAATTTAGATTTAGATTTTATGGTCTCATATATATAGAGGATTTCAAAGATTTCTGTATATTTTAGTGGTAATTGTTTGTTTGGATCAAGTAATTTTTTAAAAACCTTTGTATATTCAGTGAATAGGTGGTATTTTGAAAGGGGTTGTAGGAATAGAAATCGTTGTTGTTTAAGTTTTGAAAGGAATTGTATCAAATCATTTTGCAGGAGTGGATATTCAAGGAGATTTTTAAAATAAGATTTGCTATCGTTTTCTGACACATAAGATTTGATTGCTTGATTCATGAGAAGTTGTTTGGCTATATCTGTCATGAGAATATGATCTTGAAAGGTGCTTTCTATCAATATTTGATTATATATTTCTTGTTTCAACTGAGTCCAGGTCATTAGAAATGATGGGGATAATATCTCAAATCTATCCTGAAGTTTCTCTACAAGATGATTTATGTGTTGGTTTTGAGGATAACAAAGGATTATTTCATTGTTGAGGTATTTTTTTGATTCCAACAAAGGAATAATCTCTTGCTCTATAAAATATTCATTGGCTGATCTAAGATCATAGGAAAAGTAATATTGATTCATCCCGTATTATCCGATAAACAATTTTCGATAATAATGTACCTATAAAAATAGTTCTTGATAACAGATTTAAAAACAATTTGTAAAAAAAATATTTTTCATTAATTTTAGTACACTGAAATTGCAAGGAGTACCTGATGTCTGTGTTAATAAGATATTTTCTTCTATTATTGAGTGTTATACTAATTTCCCTACCGAAGTGTGAAAATAAATCTGGTAATGTAAAAGATCTTAAGGAGACTCAGAAATGGTTTGAGACGACTATGGGTAAAAAAATTACTGTGGAACAGTTAAAAAATCTTAATCAATTTGTTGTTCCATTCAGTAAAGTAGATCAATTTAATGACAAGTCTGTTGAATACCTGGCATCATTACCGAAATTATCAAAAGTCTTTTTAAGGAAGACTAAATTAACTAATAATGGTTTAAAAACCCTTTCAAAAATAGGTTCGAGAATAACAATGCTGGAGATTTCTTTTACACAGGTAAGCGATGAAGGGTTACAGTATCTGAAATCATTTACTAATCTACAAAAACTAAGTCTCCGGGAAACTGCAGTTCAGGGGTTTGGACTCAAATATCTTAAAGATTTAAAGCAATTAAATGGTATTAACTTAGTGGGATTACAAATTAAGGATAAGTATCTTACCCCTCTTGGCGAAATGAGTGGTCTTGAGGTTATTGCAATTGAAAAAAATAAGAGGATAACGGATAAAGCATTTAAGACATTTGGTAAATTAAAAAAATTAAAGTCTCTATTCCTTGTTGGAACTCAGATTGATGGTTCCGGTTTCAAATTTATGAAGGACAGCCCAGTCCAGTTTGTTCATCTAGGTTCTACTAATATCAATAATCATGATATTAAAGACATTGTAAATCTTAAAAATATGATTGCTATTAATTTATCAAACACTGGGATTTCTGATTCTGTTTTTCAATATTTATCCAAACTAAGTAACTTGAAAGAAATTGTTTTAAGAGATACAAAAGTTACTGGAACAGGTTTAGGGGATTTAAGTAAGTTAAAAAATCTTGTTTCCATCATATTAAGTAAATCGCCAGTTACCGTTAAATCATTAATTAATATAAAGAACCTATCAAGTAAACTGGTATATCTTAGATTAGATCATACAAATATAACTAATAAAGCCCTAAACCACTTAAAAGATTTTAATAAACTTCAGAGACTATTTATATCCAATACCCAAATCACAGGGGATGGACTAAAAACCATAAGTCAAATCAAATCTTTAGTTTCTTTGGATTTAAGAGAATTAAAAATAGAAGATACTCATCTAAAATATCTCAAACCCCTGGAAAATCTCAAATCCCTCAATCTGGATGGTACAAATATCACGGATAAAGGATTGATCCAGCTGTCTAAATTATCTAAATTAAAAAGAATTGGATTGCTAAATACCTTAGTAACTAAAAAAGGTCTGGGAGAGTTTAAAAAATCAAATCCAAAATGTTTTGTAATGGCAAATCCTAAGGAATAATCATTTATAAATGATATATCATCGCCTCTTCGTTGCAGTGATAAAAATGCTCACAACTCACACAGTCCCTCCATATCTTGTGTGGGAGATTATCTTTTGGGACTGAAATAAATTGAAGTTTCTTAAAATACTCAGGGATATAGGTTAAGGCAAAGAGATTTTTAATGTCATATTCATGAGCTTCAGCCATACAAGATTTTACTAAAAACTCCCCTATTTTCATTTTTCTATACTTATCCAAAACAGCAAGGGTACGTATCTCCGCATACTCCTCAGTAAATATAGCCAGAGCACATATTCCCACCACCTGCTCATCGACTATACATACCGTAAAATCTCGGATATTGATATAGATTTCATCAAGACTTCGGGGTAAAATAATTTTTTTTTCTGAATGTATATCAATAATTCTTTTAATATCCTTAGCTTCAGTAATTTTCGCCTTACGTATCATCATTTTATTCTATTTCCTGAATGATTTCTTTAAAGTTAAGTGTTTATAATTAAAATATTTTTATCAAAGGTATCATCATGACAGAAGAATATCTCCTCCTATCCTGCAGACATTGTAACACTCAAAATCGGGTTTTGAAATCAAAAGTATTAAAAAATACCGATAAAACAATCTGTGGTCAATGCCGAAAACCTATTTTCTACACAAAAAATGAACCCTTCAATGATATCTCCTCCCAAAGTTATGAACACCCCCTTGATCGCTCTGCCTTAAATGCCTTAAAAAAAGTTCCTGGTACAGGGACTGTCCTTAAAATGATTTTAAAAGAAAGTGTAGAAAGATATTATCGCATCTTATTTATGCAGAATTTCGTAAAAGTTACGCCCACCCACATGTATCATATCCACGATCTCTTAAGACACGCCTGCATGATACTAGACATAAAAAAAATCCCTGAATTATTTGTCTATCAAGACCCACACCCCAATGCCTTCACCGCAGGAGTCGATTCCCCCTATATAGGAATATCTACAAGTATCGTAGATCTCTTATCAGAAGAAGAATTACTTGGTGTCATCGCTCATGAACTGGGGCATATCCAATGTGGACACGTCCTTTATAAAACGGCAGCCAGTCTCATTGTACAAATCCTTTTAAAACTATTTGGAGGAATGCTGGGTGGATTAAGTAATCTGGCAATACTAGCGATTATTCAGGCGTTTCTATACTGGGATCGCTGTTCCGAGTTAAGTTCTGATAGGGCTGAACTCCTTGTTACAAAAAGTTTTGATATCCATGTCCACACCACAATGAAATTGGCAAGCGGCTCTCAAAAACTATTAGAACACCTCGATATGGATGAATTCCTCAAACAAGCGGAGGAAGCAAAGAATCTCAAGGAAGAAAACTTTTTTAATAATATTTTTATAGCTATGCAAGGCTCCATGACAACTCACCCCTTCCCGGTATGGCGTGTAGGTCATCTCCAGGAGTGGGTCAATACGGGTAATTACCTGGAAATCCTTCAGGGAAGATATATTATGAATTCTCAGGAAGACAAAGGGTTTCATGAAGAGGACTTTAAAAAAAGTGAGAATGAGACAAGCATCATCGATAGTTTTAAAAAATTATTAGGAATCGGATAAAAATAATATTATGGTATATTATTATTTCAGCATTCTTCTCACGAAATAGTATTATAACTTCAAGGCCTTTTATAGAAATACCCCCATCTCATTGCCTGGAAAAGAACCTTATGATTCAGATTTTAAAAAATTGGAAATATAATCAGGAAGTATTATATTTTTATATTATTCATGAGGAGGTTGTTCCATGACTGCGATTGAAAGGAGAGTTATTGCTAAATTTATAAAAGCTGATAAATTACTCAACGATCAAGCGACTTTTGATAAAGCCCTCGACTTATTAAATGATATTCTAGAGGAGAATCCAGATTTTGGACGGGCTCATAATCACATCGGATGGATCTATAAGAATAAATTATCTGATTTCAAGATGGCTGAAGAGCATTATAAATTAGCAATACAACTCGCACCGGATTATATCCATGGATATAGAAATTATGCTATTCTCCTATCAGATCAGGGCAGATATAATGAATTGAAGGATATCTTAAATAAATCTATGGAATTGCCAGGAATTAATCGCGGGAGTGTTCACAATGAGTATGGAATCATGTATGAGATGCTCGAGGAATATGATAAGGCAATTGATGCATATGAAATGGCTATAAAATATTATACGAATAATCAGGATATCGATGTAGCAGTTAAAAATATCGAGCGATGCGAACGAAAAAAAGAGATGTTCAATTTGAATTACTAATCGAAAATAATGTAAATGAAATTTTATTACGAATGTCATGGTGAGGTTCTCGAACCATGTTTAAGTCTATAAAATTATAAGAATTAATAGTATAAATTATATTAACTGAATACAGATGCAAGGATAAAAAATGTTTTGGGTAGATAAAATAGTAAATGAACTCGGTCAAAATGAAATTGTAAATGATTCAAAAACCCCTTCTGGACGGGTGCACGTGGGATCGCTGCGTGGTGTTGTAATTCATTACATGATATATAAAGCCCTTACAGAGGCTGGAAAATCTCCTAATTTCCTTTATGGAACAGATGATTTTGATCCAGTAGATGAACTCCCCCATGGAATCTCCGAAGAATGGAGGCAGTATATGGGGATGCCTCTTTGCGATGTCCCTTCTCCAGACCCTTCGAAGGCGGATAATTTTGCAGACTATTACATGAAGGAGTTTATCGGGGTTTTTAATAATCTTGGAATCTTTCCAAAAGTCTATAAAATGAGTGATTATTATAAATCAGGACAGATGAATGAAATCATAGAAACTCTTTTAAATAATGAAGAAATTATTCGGGAAATCTATCTCCAGGTCAGCGGATCAAAAAAGCCATCGACTTGGCATCCTTTTCAGGTGGTGTGCGAGAAGTGTAAGAAAATTGGAACGACTCTTGTACACAGCTTTGATGGACGAGAGGTTGAGTATTCCTGTGAGCCAAATATGGTAAAATGGGCGAAGGGATGTGGTTATCGGGGTAAGATAAGTCCATTTGATGGTCATGGAAAGCTCCCATGGAAGTTGGAATGGGTCAGCAAATGGAAATTACTTGGTGTTTCAGTAGAAGGAGCAGGGAAGGATCATAGCTCAGAGGGTGGTTCAAGAGATGTTTCCAGTGAAATATTTAAACGTGTATTTAATGGAAAAGCCCCATATAATATCCCATATGAATTTTTTCTGACTGGAAAAAAGAAAATGAGTTCATCCAAGGGAATTGGTAGTAGTAGTAAAGATATTGCAGACCTCCTCCCCCCTGAACTCCTGAAATTTCTCATGGTTCGATATCCTCCTCAATCGGTTATTGATTTTAATCCTGAAGGAGACACGATTCTACGCCTGTTTGATGAATATGATCGTTGTGCCAATATGTATTTTAATAAGGAAGAAGATCAGGTTGAATCTCTGAATCGCGCTTTTCAATTATCTCAAATAGATGCCGAATCTCTAAAAAAGCGTTTTCTCCCCAGATTTTCAACTATATCCACGTTAATTCAAATCCCCGGTATCAATTTAGAGAAAAAAATTGAAGAAATGAAATCCTCATCCTTAGATGATAACGATAAAAAAGAATTAGAATTACGAAAAATATACAGCCAGAAATGGTTAGATCAATGTGCAGGAGACGCTCATAAATTCCAGGTTCAGGAAAATACACCCAAGGATATTGAGGTTTCTGATACAGAAAAGGATTTTCTGAAAAAAGTATTATCCATCTTTGATCAAAAAGACCTTGCGGGAGATGAAATTCACCAAAAGATCTATGAAGCAACTCAACAAGTGGGTATTAAACCTGGGGATGGCTTTAAGACTATATATCAAATATTCATAGGAAAACAACAAGGACCCAGGGTAGGAACTTTTCTTGCCGCACTAGACAGTTCTTTTGTCAAGCAAAGGATCATTGAAGTAATATAATGCAAAATAGAATTATACAAAAATATGTTATCAAAGAAATAATTCCAAATTATCTTATTGGAGTAGGTTTTCTTTCAGTTATTTTTGTAGTTATTACTTTATTCCAACTCGTACAACTTGTAGTCGAGAAAAATGTACCAGTGGATAAGGTTATCAAATTATTAATTTTATATCTCCCTTTAATATTCCAATTTACGATTCCCATTGCTGTTATTGTCGGTACCCTTCTTGCCATTGGACGTCTTTCAGATGACACTGAAATTATCGCGATGAGAGCCTGTGGAATTAGTTTATTCAAAGTATTCCTCCCTGTAATTTGGTTTGGTATTTTTGTAACTCTTTTTACACTATTTTTTTATGAAATCATTCTTCCAGAATCCGCGCAACAATATGCTGAAGCCAAGATAGAAATATATCAGATTAATCCAACATCAGAGCTTTCTAAAAGTCTATCATTTAAAACTATAGATGGTATTACCATTTCTGTGGATGCAGTAAATTCCTCTACCAATGAATTAATCAATGTAAGGATTAATTATCTGAATGAAAATAAATTAATCTTTGCAAGACGTGCTTTGTTATTATCAAAAGATTATGAAAAAAATGCCTTCCCATTAATTCTTTTTAATTCAACAATTCAACCTGGAAATGTCAAAGATCCCAAGTCCGATAAACGATTTGATGAGCAATTTAACATCCAGCAAACTATATATATACCCGATAGACCGACAGATGTATTAATCCCCAGAGGAATTCAGGTCTGGTCATTATCGGAGTTTTATAAAAATCTTGAGGAAAGAGAATTCCAACACTCATTGCAAACCATTCAAAATTATAATCAGCTAAATAAATTGAGGATTGATTTCCTTCAAAAGAAAAATAATTATAACCAATTTATAAATAAAAATAATATTAAAAATAAAATAGATGTAAATTCACCCAAATACAAAGATCTATTTTTAAAATATAAAATTGAATATAAAAAAGCTGAATTATTTTTTAATCGTCAGAGGAGAATCATTGATAGACGAAGTTCATTTGAAGGTCGAATGGGGATTATGAGTGACCAGTATCATTTTCATCGAAAATTGGCATTTAGTTTCTCAGCACTGGCCTTTGCACTTCTTGGGGCTCCATTAGGTATTTTTTCAAAAAGAGCTGGTAAATCTCTTGGATTTGGTTTAAGTATTTTAATTATAATTATTTTTATCGGTTTAGTTTTTCTTGGTAATTTTCTTTTTCAAAAAAAGATTATGCATCCTATCCTTGCAAGCTGGTATGCTGATGGTGTTTTATATATAATTGGAGGATTTTTTATAGCATATCGATTGGGGGGACATGAAAATTTAAGGGCATTCATAAAAAATCTTTTCTGGAGAAAAAAAGTTATATCTTAAGTTTATCTAAAAGATTATTATATAATTCATAATAAGGGGATTGTGCAAAATCTTTAATGGCATTATCAGGCAGTTGACCAAATAATTGATCCAAATAGACTAAAATATCTTTTAATTCTTGTTGGTCAAGATTTTCACTATCGGAATCTTCTTCATAAGTAAACAGTTTTTTCGATACATGTTCCTTTTGATTAAATTCTTCCTGGATTGATTTATCTGAGGGTTGGATCATGTTTCCTTCCATGTCCCAGTCAATATCAAGGGTGCCCAGTTGTTTGGCATGCTGATGTAATTCATTCCTCAGAGAGATATCCTGACTTGTGGTTAAATCCAAATCCTTTGAATCGAACAAATCATCTATTGTTAATTTATCATCTATATCACTTAAGCTATCATTTAGTGCAGAATCAATTTCATCTTCAGTGAGATCAATTTCCTGAACCTCGGGATGGACTTCCAAATCATCATGAGATAGCTGCTGGTCATCATCTAAAGAGTCGTCTATGACTTTATCAATTTCTTCTTCACTTAAATCAATATCTTGAAAAATCTCTTGATGGACTTCTAAATCATCAATTGAAAGCCGCTGGTCATCATCCAAAGAGTCTTCAATGACATTATCAATATCTTCTAACTCGGGATGGATTTCTAAATCATCAAGGGATAGACGTTGATCATCGTTTTCAAAAGATTCTTCAATAGTTTCATTCATTTCTTTAACATCAGGTTGAAAATCTAAATCATCAAGAGATAGCCTTTCATCCTCTGTTTCAGTTGTATCAACCACCGATTCTTTTTGCAGTTGGAAATCTTTGGAAGGGGCTTGTTGTGTGATTGAAAAATTATAAAAAGGTTTTGATTTTAAGTACTGATTTGTATTAGAAAAATAATTTGAATTGTTATCATTACTTGTTGGAGTATTTTTTAATTCAAGTATTAAGAAATTATCAAAGGGAGATTCGCTTTGAAGTATACTATCCACCTGTGCCATAATTTAAAATCCAATCTTATTTAATGCCTTCTGAGTATAATAAACAATGTTTTGATCACTATCTTTCAGGTTCTCAATAAGAGATGGTATAGCTTTGTCATTTCCACGGTTACCAAGTGCGATTACTGCTCTTAATCTGACAAGATCATTTTCATCTTTAAGAAATTCAATCAGGTAATCTAAAGATTTATTACTAGTAAATTTTTCTAATCCCTGGACAATTTTTTCACGGATATCGGGATTAGGGTGATTTAAGATAGTTTTAAAAAAAACTTCAACCTGTTCACTCTGATAATGACTCAGAGATATAATAATTAAACCTTTTAATTGATCATCCTGCTCATTGAAAATATGAATTAGTTTATCAACCACATTGTTATCATCTATATCTTTGAGAATCGTGATAACATACGACCTCACTTGGATATTATCGTCATTGAGTAGATCTAATATGAATTCCAAATATTTTTTTTCAGTATCTTTCCCTAAAATAATTAATGACAAAGCACAATTAATCTTACTATATATATTAATTTCATTTTGAAACAGGAGTTCAAGAGCAGATTCATTTGTATCTAATAAATATTTCTCGAGCTTAATGGCACAAAGGGACCGGATGTACCACTGAGAATCTTTTAGATGCTGAATAAGCACCTGGGATACCCTAGAATCATTGAATGAAGTAAGGGCTCTTATTTTACAATATCTTACATTATGGTCATCGTCGTTTAGTGAGTCAATAAGTGGTTTGATAACAATTGTATTTCCACTTTTACCAAGATTTTCAGCTGCTTTGATCCTTATAAAGGGGTCATCATTCATTAAATTATTGATATTTTCTTCTACGTCCATAATAGAGTCCGTTTAACAGATCAGATTAATTTACTATGATTATGAATATAATAAAAAATCATAGCAATTGGCTCTCCTTAGCGAAACAGATAATCAATATAAAATATTTATGATAATTGAACACTCCAATCAAACGAATCTGTGAATATTTAGTGTTAATTTACCGAAATATTTTATAAAATGACATGAAATATAAAAAATGCAAATAATAAGATGATTCAATTATATATTAATTTTATTTGCATGTAATTATAAAATTAATTTAATCTAAAGTTGAAAACAATATAAAAAATTGTTATTGATTAAATGATAAATAATTTAACTAAACACTACAACAATGATTAACTAATGATCTTGACAATTCATTAACTTGAGACTATCTTTAATGGATATATGTTTTTGATAAGGATTTCTTTTGAAAGGTAAAATTATGGCTAAGAAACTTGCTTTAAACGATTCAGTGAATGGGAAATTACAGGATCAAAAAATTATTAATATGAACAGTAAAAAAAAATTAAACGAATCACCTGAAATTGAAAAATCTTTTAGCTCCAAAACAGAAGAGTTCTTTAAAACCATAAAACTCGCTGAAAAACAAAAAGTCCTTGTAATTATCAAAGGATATCCTGATCCAGACAGTATCGCTTCCTCACTTGCCTTTCAATATATCTCCAGCCATTTTAATATCGAATGTGTTATCTTATATTTTGATGAAATAAGCCATCTTGAAAATAAAGCCCTTGTCAAGAAACTTGGTATAGATATGATAAGATATGATGAGTCTTTTGATTTCTCACCCTACCGCTATATGATTTTTAGTGACACCCAGACAACCGACCTCCCAATAAATATTCCAGAACATTTAAAACCACTCATTTTAGTAGACCATCATAAAAATCTTGGGATGAAAGATGCAAATTTCATAGATATCAGAGAAAATGCGGGCTCAACATCATCAATCTATACAGAATATTTAATCCAGGGACCAATTGAATTAGAACCCAGTGATCCAGAAGCAATCCGTCTGGCAACAGCTTTGATGTATGGTATTCGTAGTGACACTGATAATTTTCTCCTTGCAACAGACATTGATTTCATTGCGTCAGCTTACCTCAGTCAATTAAGTGATCGGGATCTCTTATCAATTATTTCTCATCAATCACTCTCGGCAAAAACTATGGATATTACTCAGACTGCTCTTCAGAATAAAGATATTAAAGGGACTTACCTCTTTTCTGGTGTTGGTTTTGTACGGGAAGATGATAGAGATAGTATTGGTCAGGCTGCTGATTATTTACTTCGGAGAGAGGGCATAGAAACCGTAATAGTTTATGGTATTGTTGGAGATAAATACATTGATGGCTCATTAAGAACAACAAGTCATACCCTGGATCCTGATAAATGGATTAAAGATCTATTTGGATTTAACAATGATGGGAAGCCTTTTGGTGGAGGAAGACGTGATAAGGGTGGATTTCAGCTACCCCTTGGAGTATTCTCTAAGTGTAACGATAAAGAACTGTTATGGCAGGTTTCAAAACACACAATAGAAGATATCTTCTATAAAAAAATTGGAACTACGAGAGAGAATAAACCGGACAAGGATAAATAATATAATTTCTATATCTTTTAATAATTATGGAATAATAAATAATAAATAATAAATAATAAACTATACTCCCAGTTTAATTTTAAAGACGATCCATTTTTCTGAACAGCTAAATCGCCTTATATATTTACCCATTACCAGAATCATTCCCAATTGATGAAAATCTTATCTTATATTGAAAAAATCACTAATCATTGGTACAATTTCTAACGATAAAATCTTTGTAAGGAAATAGCTTTCTAAAGATTTTATACACGGAAGTTATTATGGGAAAAACTTTTCAATTAAGCCAATATATCAAAGAAAATTATAAAGTATTTCGATTAGAAACGCCTGAGGAAGAAAATAAAAATCCAGACCAAATGGGATTTGCAATTATCGAACTGGAGGATAAAATAATATCCTGTGCTCATTGTGGAGCTCAAGTAGATTATTTTCAAACCTGGTGGCACAACAAACTCCCCTATGCCTATATATCTGGCGAAGAGAAGGGATTAAATGTTCATCTTTGCTTAGATTGTGCTCTGAATGAAAACAATAATAATATCTCAACACTAAAGAACTCTTCTCAGTTTGATGACCCTATATTACAGGAAAGATTAATAGAGCAATATGAAATAGAGAATGAGCAAATAGAATATTATAAAATATTTAAAATACAAAATGAAAGAGTTTCATCCTAAGAAAATAAATCATCACTAACAATAAACCTTTCTGTAAAGTCAATTCGATAAATAAAACCATACTGTTGAAAGTCTATAGTCAGCAACTGTGTTATAAGTCAAGAGAATTATGAATAAAATTCCCTTTTGATAAGAGTATTTAAATAGACTAATAATTTTCTCATAACATCAGTAGTAATAAGTTTAGGGGGTTTAGCCAGGCATTCGAGTCTATTAGCAAATAAAAC
>DKAT01000120.1 GCA_002450905.1 Spirochaetia bacterium UBA6919 | reverse complement strand
GGAGCAAACATTACAAGCATTTAATTTTATATACGTCGAAAATCTTTTATATTTAATTTATTAAGCTCTTTAAATATTTCTGGCAACATATAAATTAAAAATATAATTATAAATACAAAATAAATTGCCATTAAGACGATAGAAATAATGATAAATATTTTTATAATGTAGAAATATCTACTTTGCTTCTCTAATGCATCAAAGAGGGATTTAATATTATCCGTTTTCAAAAATGCTTTTAAATTATCCGATGCTTCGTTAAGCCGTATTCCAGCAAATATAAATGGGATACCTAAGATAGCTCCTATAATTGATAAACAATAAAATACACCAATTATCAATGTGAATATACCAACAAATTTCATATCCTTCTGAAGTTTATTGATTACATGGATATCACCCTGGGATATCCCTGAGATATTTTCATTGTATGAGTGATCATAATTCATATATCCTCCTTCAAACCATGATTAAGAAATCAAATAATTTAATAAATATAAAGAAAACCTTTTAAGTCCTTTTTGTCAATTAGATCGAATAATTTTCATACTAAAATATCACCCACTTAATTATTGATTTTAGTCGAAATATTAAATTATTATATGATATTATCAGAAAAAATATTTTTACATTTTCTTAAAAGGAGCTATCTTTAATAATAGTTTATTAAAACTTTTTGAGTATAATTGATTGTAATTTGCAAGAAAGTTCTTAGAAAATATATCCATATAATTAAAAGGCATATTATGTTCCATCAAACAAATCATTTAAGAGTGATAATTATTCTCTTCTTATTTCTAATAAGTGTTTCATGCGGAGATGATTTATCAATAAGCGATAACATAAATCTTAAATCAAATGAAGGTATACTTCACCTGAATATTTCATATATAGAAGGATATCCGACCTTTTCAAATCTTGATTTTATCATTGAAAATATTGAGAAATCTTCATTTATTAGATTTTCACTGGATAATAATACGAAAAAAACAATTACAGCAAAACTCCGGTCTGGAATTTATTATTTTGCAGATGTCTATGCAAAACCTCATGTTGAATATTATAATCCGCAGAATGAGGGGGGAGATAAAACAATATTTCAGGGTGAAGTCATGGAAAATGTTTTTAGAATAACCCCAGGACAAATTAATTATATCGGGGATGTAACAATCCAAATCAGAAGACAACAGCTAGGGCATATATTTAAAATTTTCCCCCAGGGAGCACGAGTTGGGGAAAATTTATTTTTTATCGCTACCCATTTTAATGCAAGTATTAATCATTTTAAGAAAAACTATCCAAATCTCATAAAAAATTATCCTATTCAGAGAACAAAAATATTTTATGGTAACAAAAGTATTGAATTAAAAGAAAATTATAAAAAAAATGAATATACTTATGGATATGGACCAGAATCCATTGGCGAAGATACCCAGGGATATGGAGAAATGAAATGGGGAATGCCTATTGACAAAGTTAAATCTTTACTCAACAAAAAAAAAGCAAAATATTCACAGATTAATCAATATACTATTATAGAAAATAACAGTAAGCTAGTTGATATTCACTATAGATTTTCTAAGTTGAATGATAAGTTATGGAAAAATAAATTATTCCAAGTCGATCTTCATTTTAAACTAATTGTTAACAAAGTTGTAAATATCATACAAGCGAAATATGGAAATCCAATAGTCAAACAAAATAAGTGGATATGGGAAATACCTTCAACACTTCTTATATTGGTCCCAAAAAAGGACAATCAATCGAAATTATCATATATTAGTAAACTTCACTTAAATATTGAGAAAAAAAGAAAGATAGAATAATATCTTCTTCTAAAAAACATTTTTTAATGTAACTGGATTCTCAGTATTTTCCGTATCAATATATAGGTAATTCCCTTTACTAAACAATCCAGCAGAAGCAAGATAACTATTACCAAGTCTGTCCAGTTGTGAATTCTCCTGATAAGAGGCTGATACTACAAAAGTAGGAGAATATTTAAATATAAATGACCGTATAGATTTAGATCCCACATGAAGATTTTGATATGTCTCATCTAATTTTGTTCCAGATGGCGCTGTGTGACATAACATTAAAATCTGTTTACAATCCTTGACATCCTGATATCCGGTCTCCATAAAATTTTGTATTTCTCTTTCTGACCACTCAATTGAACGTTTAAATAGAGTTTTGTTTCCACCTCCAATCCCAAATATACCTACATCACCAATAATTTTTCCTCTCCCATGAATTGAATGACCTGAGGACTCTATAAATCCAAGAACAGCAGGAGTATCATGACTACCCATAATGGCTAAAATATTTTTATTCAACATAGTAAATAATTCTATAACTTTCTTTGCCTCTACCCAGCCACCCTTCTTTGTTAAACTCCCTGTAAATAAAAGGAGATCAGCACTAATAATATCATCTCTCATATGTTTTATAGGAGAAATATCCATTTTGTTGTTACTAATTACTATAATTTTCATAAATCTTTTTTCGGAAAATCATATTCCTTTCTAAACACCTGTAAAAAATACCCTTTTTAAATTAAGACATAATGATGATTTGTTTTATATTAAAAAATTATTACTGAAATCTGTATTACTAAATTGAAATCATTCTTTATATTATTTTTAATTATAATATAAAATTAAAAGGTCAACAACCTGGAATTTACTGGGACTTCCTAATTTTCAGCAACTCTATTCCTAGAGAGTATATTAATTATAATTTTCTTGACTTCCATAAAATAATTTGTATCTTAAATACTAGCATATTATTTAATTATTATTATTCATATTTGAAATATAAAATAAACTTAAGTCATATTCTTTCGAGGGGATTGCAAAACAAATCACCATAAACAATTTATCAATAGTAAAATTAATCATAAATCATATAAATTATTTTAGTTTAGCCCAAATATGGAGTATAAATCTATATATTAAAGGATATTTTCGATGAAAAAAAATATTTATATAATTCTTGTATCATTTTTTGTTCTACTTGGAATAATTTTTTCTGTGATACTAACTTATAATTATTTTATGCAAAGTCTTACTGGAAACACCCCAATAGAATTGTTCTGTTCCAAAGGGGGGTATTTTGACTGCCACAAAGTAAGTTCTAGCAAGTTCTCATCATTATTTGGTGTCCCTGTCGCTCTTTGGGGTATAGGATTCTATATAATAACCATTTTATATTTTCTCCTTCCCACTTTAAATGATGACAATCCGAAAACTGTTAATAATTTCCTCACAATACCCTATTTTCTGATTCTCATAATAGCTAATTTAGCTGATCTTGTGTTATTTTATATTTCTATATTTGTGATTGGAGCATTTTGTAGCCAATGTTCTTTGATATATATTGCGAATGTGGGTATACTCATTGTATTTTACCTCTATGAGTTTAGGGAAAAGGGGATTATCCATCAATTTAAGGACTATCTATCCAGCTTTCCAAAGGATAATGCATATCAAAAGGAGTTGGCAACATATTTTACCATGTCCTTATTAATCTTATCTCTCCTATTCTTCTTTTCCAATAACAGAAGCTTGAATGCCAGTGTAAAAAAACTTTTAACGAAATCAGATCCTTTAAAAGAATATGTGGAAAAAGCGTTTCAGGAATATAAAACAAAATCACCCCAGTCAATCAATACATTAAATACCCCATCTAAGGGTGACAAAAATGCACCGATGCATATTATTGTATTTCATGATCTTCAGTGTCCCCATTGTCAAAATAGTTTTTATGAATTAGAACAAATAATAAAAAAATATAAACCCCTGGTTCGTTTAAATTATCTTGATTTCCCCTTTCTACCTAGTCGAACAGGAGTTTCCCAGTTAACATCCTTTCAGTTGACAGTCTATGCTTACTTTGCTCATAAATCGGGGAAGTATATGGAATTTCTTGATTCTCTATTTCAAATTTACAAGAAAAAAATATATGTTAATAAAAATGAAGTATATAAGATATTTAAATTAATTGGTATAAATGATACCCCTGAAAATATTGAAAAACAGACAGCGGAATTAATAAAAGAAGTGTTAGTTAATAAAAAATATTATGATGAGGTCTTTGATAAAAATCATTTTAAAGGTACCCCCGCTATCTTAATTAATGGAAAACCTGTTTCTGGACATATCAAAAAAATAATTACCCGTATATTAGAACACGAGATAATAGAATATGCTAAAACGTGTAAAGAAAGTAAAACTCCTGTACAAAATAAATAATATCGTTCCAATATAATTGACCACAGAAGTCTTTTTTCAATTAATTTACTATCCCCTCTAAATTAATGACCATGCTCTTTCTTACCAAAGATTTCTTGTTTATTAGGCATTAAAATTAAATCTCTATAAGAATACTCTAATATTGTTAAGAAACAACATCGGAATCATAATTTTTAATTCCGATCATGATTCATCGTAATCTTTGTAATGTAATCGTTTGTATTTGTTCAATATTATAACTATATGAATATAAATGAATGGATTTTAAAAATATCTTTATAATGTGTGGTATTTGAATGAGTAATCAATTGATTGGTATGGGATATCTTTCTATAAATTATTCATTTAATCTACAACGATATCCCATTATTTATTAAGATATTATTTTTTCTTCAAAAGCACTCTATTGTTTAGAGGTTGAACTGGTCGAGCATTTTCTTTGATGAGGTTTAAAAACTTTTTTATCTGTGCTGATGAAACTGTAATGGGTTTAACTAATACGTTCCAATTTACGCCTTCAGAGCATGGAGGTGTTGTTAAGGAACCAGGGTAGTTGAAATAAGAACTTTTTTTAGGCAATAATTTCATAATATTAAATGAAGCATTAACAGACAGAGGTTTATTAATTTCAGTGGGAAGATTCTTCCAAATATTTTTAAGATGTTTGTTTGTCTTGCCCTTTTTTAGAAATAAACCAACAACAGCTAGTTTTCCATCGGCATCTTTGTGAACCAAATGTAATTCCATAGGAAAATGACTACCATTTACAGTGTGTTCACTTGGGCTGTGGAAGTGAAACTGGAGTAATTCATATCTCTTTCCGCCGATGATTGCATAACTGCCAGCAGGATAATTTACCTGAATAGTGTGTCCATTATTTACAATTTGCAATTTGACTGTTTTGTATTTAAATTTGATTTTTTTTAATTTTTTTGATTTCTTAGCTGATACAAGATCTATGGGCGATTGTTCTTTGCCATTATCGCAAGTAGCAAAGTTAGGGTCTAATTTTCCCCAATTTGCTGGTGCACCTTCACCAGTGTATCCCCAGTGTTTTTTTGAATGATCATCCTTTGTTTGTTTATTATCAGATGAACACATATTTAATGTGAACAGTATTGATGATAAAATAACCAATACTTTAATTAATGATAGTTTTGTCATTAGAAACTCCTTTTAATTTAAGTAGAAAATTAATAAAAACAATTAAGATGTCAATGGCAATATGTAAATCATTAAAAAAAGAAGTATATTTTATTTATGAACGTTTTAATTTAATTCTAATCTAGGATAAATTATTTTAACTCCCAGTATTCACAATTCCAAGTTTCAGGGATTGCTGAACCTGTTGGTTTCCAGTTAAATAGGGATTTTCTGGTTGCTGAAAGGGAGGAAGTAATGAATAGGGGCAGTGAAGGGAGTTCTTCTATCCAAATATCCTGATGTTTTTTAAATAATTCAAGTCTTTTTTTATTAGTTATAGTACCTGGAAGGAGAGAATGGATATTATTAATGATATTGTTATTCCAGCCTGGAAAATTCAGTCCAATAAAACTATTTTCTCTTGCTGGTATTTGATTTCCTGACCAGTAACTTTCTCCATCTACTCTGGGCCACATATACCATGTGTATAGAGCCATATCAAAGTTTCTTTTCCTGAGAAATTCTGAGATCATAACTCCAATAGGATGTGTAGCTATAGTAATTTTAATTCCAATTTCACCTAAATATTGTTTGATAAATATAGCCAGACGCTGCATATTCTTATCAGAGCTATCTGTCATAATGTGTAGATGTAATAGTTTATTGTTTTTTTCTAAGATATTATCTGAATTAAGTTTCCAACCAGATTTGTTTAATAATAGTTTAGCTTTCTGGGGATTATAGGGATATTTTGTTAAAGGTTTGTGATAGGCGTAATGTTTTGGAGGAAGCCAAGAATAAGCTGTTTGGTAAGTATTATGAGAGATCACATGACTAATTTTATCTCTGTCAATTGCATAAAGAATTGCTTGTCGTACAGATTTCTCTTTAAGAATTAGGTTATCCAGGTTTAAATCAATATGAATCCAACCCATCCCTTTTAGCTGATGAGTTGTTATTTGTTTATTATATCTTTGCTTAAGAAAGTAAAACTGGTCTGGTGTCAGGAATGTACAGGCATCCCCTTCTCCGGATATTAGACTCACTAACAAAGAATTGACATCTTTGACTATTTTGAATGCGATGAGTGGTATTTTAGGTTTCATGTAATAATATGGATTAGCTTCCAATAAGAGATAACTCCCTTCTACCCATTTAATCAGTCTATAAGGTCCATTTCCGACAGGGAAACGATGATATTTCAAGGTCTCAAAAGTCTTCGGACTTTTTAAAAAGGGACTTTCAAGGATATGTTTAGGTAGTAGCAAATGAGGTGTTAAATAATTATAGTAAATTTTTTTCCAGACTACGATAATCGTATTGTTATCTTCTGTAATCTTCATTGAATGAATATATTTTGCATCTTCTTTTTCTAATCCAAGGGCTGGGACATCGGGATGTGTGAGTACTTTGTATGTAAAAATCATATCCTTAGGTGTTAGCGGATGTCCATCAGACCATTTTAAACCCGTTTTGAAATGCCATTTAACCTCCATTTTCCCATCATTTTTTATTTTGACAAGACCATTTTCTATGGTTGGTATTTCTTTTACAAGTTCAGGATATAAATTTAAATTATCATCTCTTTCCACCAGGTTTCTAAATAATGCTTTATGGATTAGAACGCTGATTCCTTTCTTCATGAATAAGGCATTAAAGACATCAGGTTCTCTGGATATAAGGATGGTAAAGGGTTTTTTATTTTGAGGAGGGGTATAAGACAAAATGGTGTACAGAATCGAAGTGAGTATAATTAATATTGTTATGATAGCAAGATATATTTTATTGCTCAAAAGTATTTTCCCAATAGAACATGGATATCCTGGAATAAAAACGATATATTAAACTTTTGACAACACATTATCATTTGATAATTTAAAGGGTTCAATAATACGAACTACCGAATTTAATTGGGTTGAGTTATCCATCTCCTTATTCAACATCGTTTCAATAATATTGTATAATTCTGTGATATTTTTATGGATTTCTTCCATTGCCATCCTGGAGTCATTAGATATAAACTTTAGATTATCGATTGACCCAGTTATCGCCTTAATTTTACTGACAACTTCTTTGGATGAGTCTTCCACATCGGATGTTATTTGTACTATATACCCAAGTGAATCAGTAATTTGATTGCTTCCGATTGCAAGCTCCTTTGTGGAATTATTGATTTCCACCATACTACTGGCAACTTCTTTTGCACCATGGACGATATCTTTAAATATATCACTTGATTGCCCAACAAGATCATCCGATGTGTGGATAAAAGTAATCACATCTTTAAGGGAATTAGAGATCTCATTTGAATTTCTTGAGGTGTCCTCAGCTAATTTTCTGATTTCATCAGCCACGACAGCAAAACCTTTACCAGATTCGCCGGCATGAGCAGCTTCAATTGCAGCATTCATAGCTAAAAGATTGGTCTGTTCAGCGATTCCTTTAATCACTACAGTCATATCCATCATTACATTAATAGAATCGGTTACTTTAGTAATAATATTTTGTGTCTCACCCATGACTTTAGCACCTGATTGTGCTGTTTTTTCAAGATTATTAGCCATTTCAAGTTTAATTTGAGAAACTTTCACCATGTTATTAATGGAAGATGATATTTCTTCAATGGAAGCCGATGATTGATTGATAGCGGATGCCTGAGAATTTATCATGTCATCTACTCGTTCCATAAAGGAATTTATATTTAGGATAGCATCGTTTAGTTGTTGGACATTATTATCAACTAATAAGATTTGATCATTTATACTTTCTATATTAATTTTCACTTCTTCTAAAATCATCATTGAATTGCCAGAATGTTCTGTGATAAACTTATTTGCCACTTTAATCCCTTCGATTGAGTTTTTAATGCCCTGGACAGTCTGGTTTAAAAAATGGATCAGGTCATTGAGTGACTCAATTAATATGCCCATTTCATTTTGAGTATATGAGTTTATTTTGGGGGTTAGATCGTGGTGTGTTTCAATATTTTTTACCGTAACAATCGATTGGTTGAGCAATTTTGTAACGGATCGGGCGAGATATATAGAAATGAAAATTAGGCTAAATATAATTATACAGGCGGTAATGCTAATCGTGAGTACTCNNGTATGGTTTTGAATTGAATTGTGTCTTTTAAATCAGCTAGATGGAAAATTAAAATGAAACTTGTAATGATTGTGAGTAAGATGATAAGTTGTGTGATGAATAATTTGTTTTGGAAATTTAACCGCTGATGAAAAGTAGCCACAGGCACCCCCTTAGGGTTATTTTAGAAATCAAGAGGCATATTGACTTATGGATTAATCCTGTCATACGCTGAATAAAGAATATTTTCTTCTCGTCGAATACGACTTCCTAAGCCAGCTAATAATTTACCGAAATCCTTCGCGAAATCAAAACCCTCACCACCGCTTTGATATTTTTGAAAGAAATCCAGAGCAAATGAGGATATTTCTTCCATTTCTTTTGCAAAGGTACTGAGAGTCCTTTTCAGGGCATCATCTTGTTCAGCAGCTTTGTGTAGAACAGGATATAATTGCTCATCCTCCTTTTTTAGATGAGCCAATAAGCCTTCTTTGGCAGACATAAGCTTACTTTGTGCTTCCTTAGAGGAAATTCCCAATTGTTTAATTTCATTGAGTACATTAACAAGATTAACATGATCCTGCTTTAATTCCTGTACTAATTTAGACATAATAATATCCTTTGATTGTATTTTTATCAATAAGAAAACAGATTATATATCTCATCCTACAGCAGCGATTATTTCATTCGTCTTGATAATATTCTTTTCCAGACCAAGATCTGAGGGGGATATCCCAAGTGCAAGCCCTACCAATTGAGGGAGATGGAGTACAGGCATGTTTATCTTGTGTCCTGCCATACTGGTCATGTCGGGTTGATTAGCATCTAAGTTCAAGTGACAGAGAGGACATGGTGTAACCATACAATCAGCTCCTTCTGTTTTAGCCTCTGATAAATGATTAATGGACATTGCAAAGGAGTTTTTCTTGTTCATTGTAAGGATTGGGAAACCACAGCACTTATCTTTTCCGCTGTAGTCGACAACTTCCCCACCACAAGCCTCAATGACCTTTTCAAGATATCTATTTCTTTGAGGATGTTCATTGAAACCAAGTTCCCAGGAAGGTCTTATAATATAACAACCATAGAATGGTGCTGATTTGATTTTTCCAAGGGGTTTTTTAACCATTTGTTTTAATTTATCGAGACCGTAATCCTCTACCAGTATCCATAAGAGATTTTTAATTACGAGGTTTCCAGTATATTTGAGATTTTCTTCACTAAGAGTTTGATTGACACGGGATAAGAGATTAGAATCATTTTGCATACGGAAGCTGGAGTGACTCATGTTCCCCTGGCAAGTACTGCAGATGTTCATAAGCGGTAATCCCATTTTCTCTGCCATAGCAAAGGTTCTGGCATTAAGGGTATCAGCTAATTCTGGCTCACGTTCACTGACAACCCCTGCACCGGTACAAGCGACATCAGTGAGTTCATGAAGTTCTATTGATAAGGCTTTTGCCATATTTTCTGTTGCGGTTTTAAGTTCAGGACAGGCTCCTTTAGCTACACAGCCTGGGTAGAATGCGTATTTCACGTTATCTCCTATTTTTTATACTTATGAAAGATCTTTTTAATTTGATTAGCACTTGGTATTTTTGGGTGGATAAGGCTTGGCATCTTTCCGTTTTTAAAAAAGCGGATGCCACCAGGAATGAGTGCTAAAAGTTCTTTAATATTCCACCATCCATGCGATTTTGGGAGGACCATCATTTCATTGAGGGTTCCACTATGTTCGACGGAATCATTGATGGCTTCACTATGACGTGCTCCAGTGTTATTGGTATATCCTCTTTCAATAGCAATTTTTCTCAGTGCTACAATGCGCTCCATTGGCAATACACCTTTTGGACATACCTCTACACATTTAAAACAATGGGTACAATCCCACATACCACCGCTAGCAGATGCCATTGATAATCTACTATCATCTATTCCATCTCTTGGGTCAGCTACAAAACGATAAATCTTTGCAAGAGCTGCTGGGCCGAGGAATTTTTTATCCACTTCAAGTATTGTACAATCAGATACACAGGATCCACACATAATACATTCCGTTACCTTGGATAAGTGTAACATATCTTCGTTTGTACAAATATTTTCCCGGTTGGGTTTAGGGCCTGTTGGCTGCAGATAAGGCGTTGTTGATTTTATTTTATCCCAGAACATTGTAAAGTCGACAATTAGATCTCTAATAACCTTCATGTTCCCTGCTGGTTCAATCAATACTTCACCTTTCTCATCGATAACCTTCTCCAATTGTGTATTACAAGCAAGACCACTTTTACGATTTATTTTCATTGCACAGGATCCGCATATGGCACTCCGACAAGAGCATCTCAGACCAAGTGTTTGATCCTGTTCATTACGGATTTTAAGGAGGATATTAAGAATCGTCTCCCTTGGGGAAATGTCCATATCAAAGGATTCGATATAGGGACTTGGATTTTTACTGGGATTATATCGCTTAATTTTAATTTTAACTTGCATTAATATGTCCTTTCCTGGGGTTTCCATTTCGTTAAGGTTACGGGTAAATATTCGATCTTTGGTCCATCTGGGGTATGATAGAATAATAAATGTTTCAACCAGTTATCATCGTCTCTTTTGGGGAAATCTACTCGGGTGTGAGCACCACGGCTTTCTGTTCTTATAATAGCTCCTTCAATAATAGATTCAGCAAGATCTATCATCCCACGCAGCTCCAGAACACTGATTAGATCAGTATTATAAGTTGTGCCCTTATTCAATACAGACACATTATGCCAGTCGTCCTTTAATTTCCTGATGTGCTTTTTTGCATCTTCCAGCTGTTCTTTGGTTCGAAAAACACCGACCTTCTCAACCATCATATTACCGAGGGCAAATTGAACAGCTGGGGCAGTAAGACCTTTATCAGGACGATTAATAATAGATTTTATAAGTTCTTTATCTTTTTCAGCACTGGATTCTGATAAAGTTTTAGACATACTCTTCCTCTTCACATATTCAGAGGCAGCTTTACCAGATCGGCGACCAAATACCACTGTCTCCATAAGGGAGTTTCCACCTAATCGATTTGCTCCATGAATAGTTACACAAGCGGCTTCACCTGCTGCATAAAGTCCTGGCATATAGGATGCACCGTCATAATTTGTTTTGATACCCCCCATCATATAGTGCATACCAGGTCTAACAGGAACAGGCTCATCAATCATATCTACCCCAGAGAATATCAAGGCAAGTTCATGAATCTGTCCAAGTCTGGTCATGATCTTTTCCCGTCCAAGATGCCGCATATCCAAGAAAACACAGCCATCTACCCCACGACCCTCATTGATTTCAGTTTGCTCTGCGCGGGAAACAACATCACGGGATGCTAATTCCATCTTATTAGGAGCATACTTCGTCATGAAACGATCTCCATCCTTATTTATAAGATATCCACCATCACCACGAGCTGCTTCACTGAGTAACAAACCTGATGACTTAAGAGATGTTGGGTGAAACTGCACCATTTCCATATCCATGAGGGGCACCCCTGCATGATATGCATGACTCATACCATCACCAGTACAAACAAGAGCATTAGTTGTTGGAGCGAAAACCTGACCCAGCCCACCCGTAGCAAGAATAACTGCTTTAGCTTGTATGATATGAACTTCAAGATTACTTAATTCTATAGCAACTACTCCACGGCATTCTCCATCCTCAACTATCAGCGAAGAAACCCACCACTCCTCATAAACCTTTACACGAGATTGGACAAGTTGTTCATATAAGACATGAAGAATAGCCTGACCTGTGATATCTGCTATAAAACAGGCTCTTGGATAACTTGCCCCTCCAAAAGGACGGCTTCCAATGGTTCCATCAGGATGACGATTAAAGGGGACTCCCATATTCTCTAATTCAACTATATCTAAAGGAGATTCATTAGCAAAAATCTCTATAGCATCCTGATCGCCAAGATAATCACTTCCTTTCACTGTATCAAAGGCATGCGACTCTATACTATCATCTGGATTTAAGGCTGCATTAATCCCGCCCTGTGCAGCACAAGAATGACTTCTTACTGGATAAACTTTTGAAATAACTCCGACATTTAATCCTGCTCTCATTCCCTCAATTGCAGCTCGCTGACCTGCAAGACCTGCACCAACCACTAATATATCATGCTTAAATAAGCCCATCATAACTCCTTGTGAAGAAACATTCAGAATAATTAGAAAATATATTTATATAATTATTGAAATCACACCTAAAAGATAAAGAAAAATAATCATTTTAACACAAATTAACAAGTGATTTATTAGAATTTTTTAACATAAAATAATTATCGAGAAATTAATATTTTTGTTTGAATCTGACGATTTTTACCAAGGCGATTGAAATATTTTATTTTTGTGTTAATATATATAACCATCAATCAAAAATCTAACTGAATAAGGAAAATATATGCGAAAAATAGCAACAATTGTTGTTACATTAATTATTTTATCCACTGTTTCTCATCTTTCTTTTGCTAAAAAAGGGGATAGCGATTCGGGCAGTTCAAAAACATTTATCATAAGACCTCTTTTGGGTATTGGGATCACATCTGTCGCAAATAGCGTGAGTGAAACGTATAATGCTGCAACTTCTCCTAATATCGATAGAAATGTCCTCAATTACCGCTTTGCACTTCAATTATTAAAAGAGGTGGGGAAAGGGATTCGAATTGGTGGCGAATTTCATTATGCCCATATATTAAAAGAGTTTTATTCGGTTGGCGGACACCCCTTTGCAACGTATGGTGGTTCCTATTTTAATATAAATTATTTTTCTATAGGTATTGTCATTGAAACTAAATTAATATGGTGGCTAACCCTTCAAACAAGCTTTGGATTAGCATCTGCATCAGGTACAGACGGAGACTGGTCAGTTCCCTATGTATCACTTACCCCTGGTATAGAGATCCCAGTTGGTTCATCCATAGCCATACCCATTCTTTTGCGGATTGAAGCCCTTGGGTTCAATAATACTTTTACAAGTGGCAGGGCAAATGGTGGTTTACAAAGCATTATGCCAATTACATTAATGGCTGGAGTATCCATTAAATTATAATAAAAATGTTCTTAGAAAAGTAAAAATACTCCTGACTATAAGTTAATATGATTCAACAAGCTGATATCGTAACTCTGACCTCAAATTGTGATCAAATTACAATATCATGGAATTAGAGATCAGAACAATTATATCAGCTTGAGACTCACATCTATCAATTTGTAGATCATAAAATAGAATTAATAATCTCTTAAAATATTGTAAGCCTTTGAAAGAAGTTATACAATCTCAGTTATAAAGTAAGATTAACTATTTTTTCGTTGTGTTGTTCAAAAAATCTTGATTTTTAAAACAAATTCCATTAAAATATATACTAAATTTATCTTTATCCATTAGAGATAAGAAATCATGAGGCTTTCATGGGCGATACTGCTACAACCCCAATACCTGATCAGCATAAGAAAATTATCCCTTCAAATGCTATTATAACTACTCATTATTTATTTAATTCAGTTCCTAAGGAATTTATCAACGATGATGTCCTTAAGGTTATACACCTTGATTGCTTTGACAATGATGATCAGGTAGCTCAAAGTGCTATGAATCTCTTAAAAAATATTGGTTCAGAAAAAAGTTTCAATTATTTATTCAATATTATCAAGGACTATCCTGACGAAAGAAAGATTTGGGCTCTGGATACCCTCTACCACATAGGGAACGAAAAAATAGTACAACCCCTCCTCGATTATTTTAAGATTAGTTTCGATGAGGTTATTAAAAGTTATGTACTCAGGACTTTATCTCATATCGGTTACCAAAATGAGGAGGTAAAAAAACTTATTATTTCTAATTCATCTGAAGAGCTCAATGAATCACCTACTCGTTTTACTGCAATTCAAGGCCTGAGCTATATCCAGGAAGTTGATAATCTAAAAAAGGTTGTTGAGTCTAAAAATGAGGATATAATCATAGCAGGGCTCCAATCTCTTGGCAAAATCAAAAATATCGATTCCCTCCACCTCATTAAAAGATTGAGTCTACAATTTAAAGCACTCAGTCATCGTATCCAGATGGCACTTATAAAATCCCTTGTTGAATTAGAAAATGATTATGTACTGGAACTCATTAAAATTATTTTTCAGGAAAACAACGATGATTATATTGCAGAACTCATTGAAATAATTAAAGTAAGTGATTATTTTACCAAATATCCTATTCGTCTAACAAAAATCCTTTTAAGAATGCCTGAAACTTCGAGTAAGACAGAAACTTTAATAGAAGATTTTTTTGCAGCTTACTATGGATCCTTTCCAGATGTAGGGAGCAAAGCTTCACAGGAAATTTCTGAATCCATAGAAAGTAATTTAAGAAGCTATTTTGCAAAATTTAAGGTCAATTATCAAAATGAATACAAAGCGAATTTAAGTTTAAAAACTCAGATCGAAAAAGATTTATTTTATGCAAAAGAATTCCTTGAAAAGTTTGCAGATGAAACTTTTGTCCACTCCATATCAGATTATCTCAAAAAAGAAACTTTTGACCCAAATAACGCATCCTATACCAAAATCAAAAATAACATCAATGAAACATCATCTCGGATTGCTGGTGATTATAATATCAATGTCAAAGCTATTTTAAATCTTCTACAATCTACTGATAAACTAGAAAGATCCCGGGTTGCTGCCCATTTAAATACCGTTGATTTCAAGAAAAAGCATGATATAAACCGGCTCCATCGCTTGTTATCTTTCGTGAGTATTACAAAAAGTGTTAAAAGTATGGATGTATGCCATGAAATATTTAGATGGGGACTGCAATTACAGGACAGAGAATTAATTGAAACATCAGTTATAGCTCTTGGACGTTCTGGTCATAAAATATTAATCAAAGAAGCTGATAAAACATTACTGCCAATGGATAGTAAAAAAATCCGCATGGCAACTATCACTGGATTAGGAGAACTAGGTCATCCAGATGGCATCCCTGTATTAGTAAACTTTTTTTCTACTTATGTCTATGATGAAGATATATATTTATCAATTATTACTGCTTTTGAAAAAATCAATTCCAAAAATAATCGGGAAGTTCTTGAAACCTTGTTAAAAATCTTTGTAAAATCCCCTTCTGATACTGTAAAATATAAATCTGGAATGGTTTTTGCCAAATTATCAAGTCATAGCATGATTCCAGCACTGGCAAAGTATAAAGATTCTCAGGTTGAGAAAATTAGAGAACTACTCCCTCTCATGATTGGAAAACTCTTTGAAAACAATGATGGAAATGGTAAAGAAATGGTACAAAATTTCTATTATTCTTTACTAAAAGACCCCTCTTTAAATGTTAAAATAAATGCTATTCTCATGTTATACCGAATGGGCGATGCCTATTCCATTGAAGTATTAAAAGATCTTTTTAACACAACGGATTTTAAGACACTATCCGATATCATTCTCAACACCATTGAAATGGATTCCCTTGATAAAATATACTGGTTAATTAATCTTTTAAATAATGAAAATGATGGAATCCAACGCTCAGTCTCAATATCCCTCACGTCTCTTTTGGAGGGTGACAGCAAAAATAAAAAAATCATTGCAGACCTCATTAAGGAATTTCGATTAAAACCTTTTGCCAATAAGCAAATAGAAGAAATTGACTCGATCAAGGAAACCCAATTAGATCTCTCACAGGCTCAAGAAAAAGATAAATATCAGTTTGAGAGAGAGAATACCAAAGAAATGACTATATTATTTATAGATATTACGGGATATACTAAAAAAAGCTCTTCCATGGAACTCATCGAAATAATGAATTATTTAAAAACCTATGAAGAGATGGCGATACCTATTTTTAAAGCTCATTTTGGTACTGTGGTAAAAAAAATGGGAGATGGCTTGATGGTCTCCTTCCCACTGGCACTCTATGCCTCCCTGGCTGGTATACGACTACAGGAGAAATTAGCTAATTATAATCGTTTTAAGCCAGATAAAGAAAAAATTATTACCCGGGTTGGTATTAATACAGGAAATGTCGCTATCCGGGGAAATGATCTATTTGGAGATGCTGTGAATGTCGCTTCAAGAATGGAAACCAAAGCACGTCCAGGGGGAGTATTAGTTTCTGAAGCCACTTTTAAACAAGTTGAAGAATATGTAACTTCCGAAGATATGGGTCTCATCGAGGTGAAGGGCAAAGATGTCCCAATTCATAGTTATCATATAATTTCAATCTCTGCGTCTCTCACGGATGATTTAGACCCTCTGATAAGTGGTGACTCCGCTATCAAAAAAATACCTCAAACTGTTTCTACCCAAACAACCCAAAGTGAAATTGAAAAAATAAAAAGTCTTATCACTCTAAGTCAGGATGCCTATAAACATCCAATAAATAAAAAATTAATATATAATTACCGTTTACTCTATAAAGCCATTGGTGATATCAAAGATCCTCAAATGAGGGAAAATATCCATAATTTGTTATTAAATCAGTGGCATGAATTAAAACCTTTATTACCAAAATAGTTACTACGATCTCAAGTAAACAATATTTATTTTAAAGTAAATTATTATGAAACCAGAAAATTATCGTCAATCTGAAAGAACAGAAGGATTTTGGAAAATATATAAATTATCCAGTGAATCCGATGAAGAATTTGAGCTTGGATATATTTTTAATCTGAGTGATCATGGCATCAATTTATGGATAAATAAGCGAATTGAAACTCCAAATAAAGATATGTCAATCAGGATTTATTTACCAGAAGATATTCCAGGAGAAAAAATAGATTTAGATATTGAGATTATATATCATAAAGGGCGAATTGGTCCTTATATAGAAATTGGATGCAGTTATAAATTTCTAAACAATGAGAAAAAAATTATAATAGATAAGCTACAAAAATATTTTAACCAAATTAAAAAAGCCTAATATTTATAGTAAAATGATTAACGATACAAAATTATAAATAAACTCATATTCTCAGGATGTTTATTTACTTTAGTGCTTAACTTATACCTAATTCCACAAAGTTTTAACAAATTATAAAACGATTTTGTTATATGGATTACTTTGTGCTACTTTCGTTAATTATTTATAAAGAGATAATTAATCGAATAATATTTTCCTCATTGATGTTAGAGACAAAGATGAATACTCCAAAGGAACTATACCCGGTACCCATCTCAATGCCCCACTCGATTTCATAGAAAATTATTTATCAAAATTTCCCAAAGCTAAAGCCATTACCTAATTTGATCACATTAGAAAACAGACCCTTCTGGGTTCAAGACTTCTTAAAAAAAGAGGTTATCAGGATGTAAAGCACTTAGAAGGCGGATGGTTAGCATGGAAAAACTATATCACAACAAAAAAATAATTTAAAACCTTCTTGTAAAAATCATTATAATAAGATTATTTCAAGTTGGGAAAGTCGTCGTCTAAAAAAAGAACTAGCTGCCAAACTGGAAGATGAAGGATTTGATAGTACAGATATTATCGCCGATTCATTAGCGGATATAAATATTTACAAAATTAACAACCAACTCCTGTTATCCTGACGAATTAAACTAGGTTTGGACTAATTTGATTCATAACACCCTTCAAGCAATGGATTATAAAGGTAGACTTGAAATAAATGTCAATCAGATAAATAGTCATATCACAATCCATGTAATTGATAACAGGTATGGCATTAATGAGGAAATCCATGCTAAATCTTTGATTCATTTTTCACTACAAAAAAACAAGGTGAAGGCATAGGCTTGGGACTTGATATTTGTCGAAAAATAATTGAGAAGCATGCTGGGGAAAAAAAATTGATAGTATAACGAGTTATACACGACTGCTGGGTGAAGTATCTGTGAAAAGGAGAGAAAAAAAAGTCATCATTGCTGAAATCTTTGTTAAAGATAATGATGAGAATAAACAATTAAAAATTGAAACGAAAAAGGATTTTGAAGTAGCTGTTAATTTATTTATAGTCAGAATCATTCATAATTACTTGCCTATTTTGATTAGGTGAAATAACTTTTAAAAGGTCATNNAACCATGACTAGCAACTTGGGTTAATTATAAAATTGATAGTGGTTATTGACTGATTATTAATATTAATCCAAGAGATATAAATGGTGTAACAATATAAAGAATAACAAATATTTACATAAATTTATTTTTATCACTTGTAAGGAAATTTCTTGATAATTTAGTTTTAACCAATTCTACGGATTTGGTATATAGATTATGTGTATAACTTATAGTTGGTAAGCTTTAATTCACTTAATGGATTTTCCCATACTTTTCCCATGATTTTCCCATCGATGTACTTTTTTTCAATCGTTTTGGATTTTGGATTTGTAATTTTATTAATCTGATTATAGGGGGCGAGAATATTTTGAATACATCATTTGGTTTATCGTTAGTTATTCCTGAGAAAAAGGGGTTCGTTTAATATTTATAATATCCATCAGGGGATTTACACGGTCTATGGATATATCGATTTCATCATTTAGAAATAAACGGGAGGGGGTCATTAATACTGTTTGGACTCCTACTTCCTGGATCTCCACAAGATAACTATTCGTTAATACTTTGATCACATTGGCTTTAAATGATCGTTTCTTCTCTTGTTTAAGATATTTTAATAACCAGTACCTGGTCGTTTCCCTTTCAATGGTCTTGATTTCTCTTGAGGATCTTTCGGCTGTTGCGGCTATTACCTGAATATCTTCCGATGTATAATAGGGTTTTCCGAAATCCAGATAATTTTTTATTTGTCTGTGCATGATAAGATCATGGTATCGCCTGATGGGGGATGTGATTTGGGTGTATGTATCCAAGCCCAGAGCATAATGTTTTTTGGGTATTGTAAACATTTCTGATTTCTTTAGTTTTTTTAACTGTTCAATGAGAAGGGGTTTATTATTTCTGATATCAGTAGTCAGTTGAAGCGGTTCATCCGGGGGTTCCTGACAGATATAAATTGCAGGAATATTATGTTTTAAGCAATAATTTGCCGTTATATGATTTGTTAATATCATCAATTCTTTTATAATAAAGGAGCTTTTTAAATTCTCGGAAATAGGTACCAATGAAATATGTCTCTCTTCATCCACTTTAATTTTAAAGTCCTGATTGCGAAATTCAATAGCACCTTTTGATTTACGATTTTCATGGAATATCAGGGATATTTCGTATAGATGTTTTAAGTAAGGGTGGTCAGGATGAGACTGCTCTATCCAATCATGTGATTCCTTATAATTATAGTTATTATTTATATTGATGCAAGATAAGAATAGATCAGAATTCATCATTTCATAATTTTTATTAAATATGATCTGAAAGGTAAGTACAGGGCGATTTTTTCCTTCTAGCAGACTCATTTTATTTTCAGATAAGTCTTTTGGAAACATTGATATTTTTTCGAGGGGTAAATATACAGACATTCCACGATTTAAGGCGTCATTATCCAAGGCTGAGTCAGGTATTATAAAATAGGATGCATCCGCGATGTGGATCTCAAGAATATAACCATTATCGGTTTCTTCGAAAGATATTGCGTCATCGACATCTTTTGTATCGCTGTCATCTATGGAGAATGTAAATTTCTGTGTTAAATCTCTATATATAGATTGGTTATCAAATGAAAATTCAGGGACTTGTGATAATTCATTTAATGTTTTTTCGGAATAATTTCTTGAAATACTATATCGGAGGAGGGATAAATTTTCATCTTCCTGAAATATATTGAGATTTCTCAGGAGTTGAAACATATTTGTGATGGAATTATCGGTGTTGTTATTAATAATTTGTTTGATTTCTTCGAAAAGAGATATCGCCTGAGATTTTTTTTCATAAAGATCCCTGTGAATGATGTATTGTCTTATGGGCTCCAGTAGTTTTGTGAGTTCATGGGGTGTGGTTAAATGATCATTGGGTGTTGGACTGTAATTATCCTTTAGCCATTTGAGAGCGTTTTGACGTTCAGATATTTTTTTAAGTTCATTTTGCTTGAGACGATCAATTTCCTCCAGTTGTTCCAGAACGGCTTTTTCAGGTTTGGGGTAATATAGATTATTTTTTTGTTTGAAATAGAGATTATTTTGTGTTAGTGAGAGAATCATAGCAATTTGATGAGATTTGCTGGAGTTTTGATTAAAATAGAGTTCGCAGAGAGATTGATAGGTAAATCCCTGATTCTCATCTTTTAAGAGTTCATATAATTCCTTGAGATGTATTGTTTGGGAAATATTTTCTATGTTTGACTTAATATTTTTTAATTCCCGGGCTATTTCAAAATCTTTACCAGACAAAGGGATACTCTTCTCTAAGGACATTTCAATTTTGTCGGAGGAAATATTTGTTTTATTGTTATCTTCAGAGAGGATAAGAAGTTTTTTCCCCTTATCTTCCATAATGATTCCCAGAAGAAGATTTCCCTTATCGAAATATGTTATGACTCCACCTTGTTTAATCATAAAATCCTTTTGAATAATCGTCATAAGGTAATATAATAAATATATTGATAAGATAAATATTTTCAGTATTTTTTAACAACACGATATGGATTTGACGACAATTTGTTTAATATATTAACCAGATATGTGAAAGTATTTAAATTGTATTGACTTGAAGCCTCAGTTAAGATTCATGATTACTTCACTATCAAATGTTTTATCATAACCAGGATTATTTTATTTAAGATCAATGATATAAATTATTCAGGAAATCATTTAAGATGTCACCCAATATTATTTACCAAATTGCAATCACACTTTTTATAATATCTCTGATAATGATTTTTTTATTGATATTGATAAAATTATTTAAGAAATCAGCTATTGATGAGATTTTTGAGTATCCTGAGGAGGATATTAATAATAATACCCAGGGAGTGGGACTAGCTGAAGTTGTTGCCGAAGAGAGATCAGAAGTGAATAATCCTCCATCCTACAAGCAGAATGACTTTTTAAAAAATGTTATTGACAATATTGAGGGTAGACTTGATGAACATAGACAGAATATATTAAATTTCCTTGCCAGTATATGGAATGATCACTATGATTTTTTTGTAGATAATATCCACACAAATAAAGTTCTTATTATAAGTCGTGATGACACACTGAAACTTAATATTGAGCATTATCAGTCGTTTTCCATAGATCGGTTGAGCGAAATTGAGATGAAGATTAATAAGAACAATAGTCCATTGAGGGAATTTCTTTTATTGGATAAGAAATTATATCTAAAAGGAGATCTTCATTTAGTTGGGGATTTAAAAATATTTTTTGATGATTATGAATTGGATAAATATAAGCATTTATTTTATTTTCCTATTCATGTCGATAAAAAAATCGTAGGCTATATGATATTTTTTATTCACAAAGACCACTCCCCTCCTCTACAGGAGCAACTCCAGAAGATTATTGAATATACCTCTTTCTGATGATATTTCATATTATTTTAATATTACTGCTTGCAATTTAGTTATGTTATGAGTATATTCCTTTTAATATAATTTATAATTGAATTGGAAAAATGATTAAGAAGTTATTATATACAGTATTTTTTATTGGAATCATGTGGGTGCTTGCCATCGGGGATTATGTATTTGAGAAAATCCTGATTGACATTAATTCTTTTGGAATTGTGCCACGTACTTTAAGGGGTCTCATTGGGATTGTAGCTTCTCCATTTCTTCACGCCAATTTGAATCAAAATGCAATGCACCTCATCATGAATTCCTTATTTCTATTATTCCTTCTGCCCATAACGTTAATATTTTATGAAAAAAACGCCACTAAAATAATCTGGTTTATAATTCTATTTGGAGGGGCGCTTGTTTGGCTCATAGCGAGAAGTGGTACAAATCATGTAGGCGCAAGCGGTCTAATCTTTGGACTCATCACATTATTATTTCTTGGTGGTATTATAAACCATGATTTGAAATCGATTTTTGCTTCAATAGCCTTTTTTTTCGGTTATAGTATAATAATATACGGGGTAATACCCACTGATTTAAACCAATCGATCAGTATATTGAAAGCTATGCTAACTAATTTCTTTGAAGGATTCTCACGAAAACATCAGAATATATCCTATGAGGGGCATCTGTTTGGAGCTATAGCGGGACTCGTTTCTGCATTTATTTATAGAAACAAGCCACGGGAATCATAAATTATTAGAATACGCAGTAGGTTGTTATGTTAAAGAAAAGTATTAATAAAGTTATTGAAAAGACGTCCTTAACCGAAGAAGAAATGATTGAAGTCATGAAAATTATTATGGAAGGGAAGGCAACTGATGCACAAATCGCTAGTTTCATAACAGCACTGAGAATGAAAGGTGAAACTATAGAAGAAATCACGGGAGCAGCGAGAGTGATGAGAGAGAAAGCAACAAAAATCTTTTTAGAAGATGGAATAAGAGCCGTTGATGTTGTCGGTACTGGTGGTGATGCGTCTCACACGTTTAATATATCCACTACTTCATCCATTGTCCTTGCTGGAGGAGGAGTAGCTGTAGCAAAGCATGGAAACAGAAGTGTATCTAGCTCTTGCGGAAGTGCAGATGTCTTAAGGGAGCTTGGAATTAATATTGATGCTCCTATCCAGGTTGTTGAACGCTGTATCAAAGATTGTAATATAGGATTTCTGTTTGCACCTGTTTACCACACAGCGATGAAACATGCTATAGGCCCTCGTCGTGAGATTGGTATTAGAACTATATTTAATTGCCTTGGACCTCTCACTAATCCCGCTGGTACAAATCATCAATTAATAGGGGTTTATGAAAATACCCTGGTAAAAGTCGTAGCCCATGTCCTGCTAAATCTTGGTACTACAAGGGCTATGGTTGTTCATGGTGCTGATGGATTGGATGAGATTACAACAACAACTAAAACATATGTTGCAGAATTGAATAATAAAAGAATCAGTCATTATATGATTGATCCTACTGATTACAATATCCCATTGAGCAAACCTGAAGATTTGAAAGGTGGTGATGCAAAGGATAACGCCAGAATAACACTCGATATTCTTGAAGGGAAAAAGGGTCCACAACGTGATATTGTGCTTCTCAATAGTGGATCAGCTTTTTATGTTTCAGAAGTTGCTCAATCTATTCAGGAAGGGATAAATTTAGCTATTGAGATCATTGATTCAGGTAAGGCAAAAAATACGCTGAATTGTCTTATCAAAACCTCCAATGAGAAATAGCATGAGCCGTCTGATACTTGCATCCTGCCTTCTGTTGATTATTTTAATCCAGTGCTCAAAAAATTATACTGAAGTTTCTTTCAAACAATATAAGACACCTATATATTTGGATATTAATCAAAGATTTACCCTCATTCATAAGGATAGTAAGACGAAAGTTGGATATGCCCAGTTTCGTGTAAAGAACTATTTTACTGATAATAAAATATACTACATCACCGATCAGCATCTCAATATCCAATGGACTCAACCAGATAATAATGATAAAATGAATTTAAATATTCATCATAAATCAGTGATAGATAATCATTTTAAACTATTGCACTTCAGTGGCAAGTTAGTTGAAAATAAAGAAACCTCACATAGAAGTGGTTTTTATCGATATCCTTATTTCTATATTACGGAAGGATCAAAGAAATCTATGATCAAGGCATCTAAAGGTATTTTCTCAAAACTGATTGAGCACTACTTACTCCGTTATTATATGACTAGACCAGGAAAGGAGATTTCTTATCACTTTCTTAACCTAGTTTCCTTAAATGTTGAAGAAGAAAGGCTTTATTATGAAAAGCAGGGCTTTTTATATGTTCAAAACACGAAAGTCCCAATTCGATATCTTATTTCTTATAACTATGCAAACCATTACTATAATCGTTCCTGGTTTACTATGGATCACAGATTGTTACAAAGAACTGATTTTAAGGAGTCCATTATCTGGAGACTGGATAATCCTTTTAAATCCAATAAATGAGGATCCATGGGAACATTATTTGTAGTAAGTACACCGATAGGTAATCTGGAAGACATTACTTTTAGAGCTATTAAAACATTATTTGAGGTGGATCTTATTTTATGTGAGGACACAAGACGAACTCTAAAGTTGTTAAATCATTATGAAATAAAAAAATCCCTGTTAAGTTATCATTCCTATAACGAAAAAAAGATTTTAGATAAAATAATTTTGAAGCTTAAAGAAGGAAATAATATTGCACTGGTAACAGATAGCGGGACACCATGTATATCAGATCCAGGATCACTCCTGATATCAACCGCTATTGAACAAGATATTACAGTGACCCCAATACCCGGCCCATCAGCCTTCCTTGCACTTCTCTCTGTATCAGGATTTCCAACAAATTCTTTTAATTTTCAAGGATTTTTATCTCCAAAAAAAAATAAACGCTTAAAAATCTTATCCGACTTGTCGAAATTTAAAGGAGTTATTATTTTATATGAGTCGCCATATCGTATTTTAAAACTCATAGAAGAGATAAGTCAATTCTTTGAAAATTGCCCGGTAGTTATAGGGCGTGAATTAACAAAGAAATTTGAAGAACTGGTTCGTGGTACAGCAAAAGAACTTTTAATCAATAAAGATTCCCTCAAAATAAAAGGGGAATATACAATTTTAATTAATAATTTTAATGAAACTTAGCTAAAGAATACTAAAGATTATTTTACAGAAGTCGATATTAGAAGAGAAAGAGGGATAACAATATGGACATAAAACAAATTGGTTTAATTGAAAGGATTTTCAAACCCAAAAAAAATCAACCCATAAAACAAAGACAGGATGTACAAAATATCGATAAGGTAAGTATTTCTTCTTCAGCCCTTCAAAAATCCAAAGATTCCGCTGACGAAAGAATTAAAGAAATCGTTATGAATGCACCAGACGTCAGAATTGATCGTATTAACGAAGTAAAATCCAAATTAAATCAAGATGGGTATGTTAGAAATATTGATAATGAAATCCTGGCTGAAAAGATTTTAAAATCACCATTTGGTTTTAATATTAAACCCTACTAATTCTTAATTCAAGCTAGAATTATTTTCTATTAATTAAAGGAATACAGCTAATGTTTGAGTTTTCCGTACCAACAAAAGTTCATTTCGGTGAAGGGATGCTAAATCAAATTGGTGAACTTGCAAGAGAATATGGCGAGCGGATTTTTCTTGTCACTGATGCAAGAGCTATGCAAGAAACAGGTTATCTTTCGAAAGTTAAAAAAATGCTCGAAGATGAAAGCTATGGTGTCCTCCTCTATAATAGAATATATTCTTCATCCCAGGCAGACTCCAACAGTGAAATTGTAAATCGAGGTGCTGATCAGGCAAGACATGCAAAATGTGATATCGTTATTGGTCTTGGAGGAAAAACAACCCTCCATATTGCAAAAGCTATTGCTTTCCTAGCTTCTAATGGCGGAAATCTTGAGGATTATTTCTTAGGAAGAAAAGGAAATAAAAAAACAATTACATATATAGAAATTCCCACAACATTTGGTTTCATGCCAGGTCTTACCAATTTCTTCTACGTCCTTGATAAATATGATTCAATTAAAAAAAATGTTGATACCCCATTAAATTATGCTGATCTAATCCTTGTTGATCCTAAATTGACTACAACAATCCCTGGGAAATCAAGTGCCCATGTCGGTATTGAACTCTTGTCTATGGCTATGGAATCTTATATCTCTAAAAAAAATAATCCCATCGCAGAAGCACTATCAATAAAAGCTATTGATCTTATCGCCAGTAATTTATCTAAATCTTTACAAGACCCTGAAAATATTACTTTCAAATCTCAATTGTGTACAAGCAGTATATTAACATCCCTCGCTATTGCCAATAGCAATCCTGGTATCTGTTACGGCTTATCTCTGGCAATTAATTCACTATTTGGAATATATCAGGGTGTTGTATCCAGCATTCTTCTTCCTCACGTGATGGAATATAACCTGACATCTTGTGCAAATCGATATGTACAAATTGCAAGAGCTTTTGGAGAAGATGTTAACGATATCACAGTAGTGGAAGCCGCTATAAAAGCGATTGAAGGGGTACGAAAAGTCCTCACTGATCTTAGAATACCAACTAGACTTAGTGAACTAAACATCGAAAAAAGTGAACTTCTGAAGGCTGCAAAACTGGCAAGAAATTATGATTTTATGAATTATGTCCCAAGACCTGTTTCAAAAGATGATCTTCTTAATCTTTTGTCATCTGCCTATTAATTATTTATGGATGAATCACATTTAAGAGAATTCCTACAAAAAATTAAAAATGGAAAAATATCTCTTGAAAAAGGTATAGATTATTTAAAAAATCTCCCCTATCAAAATATCGAATACGCTCAGATTGATCATCACCGGTCATTACGAAAAGATTTTCCAGAAGTGATTTATTGCGAAGGAAAAGAAGATGATCACATAGTAGGGATTATCACCCACTTATTAGAAAGAAATAGTAATATTTTAGCCACAAGAATCAGGGAATCATCAGCCCGTCTTCTTCTTGAAATTGATAATCGCTTTCAATATAATAAAATTGCAAGGGTGTGTTTCCTTAATCAATCTATTAAAAATAATAATATTGGGAAAATACTGATCTTATCAGCAGGAACATCGGATCTGCCTGTGGTTGAAGAGGCATTTATTACTGCAGAGATTATGGGAAATAACGTCGAGAAGATAATGGATGTGGGGGTAGCTGGTATTCATAGAATACTTGACAAGAAAGAAAGATTGGAAGACGCTAACGTCGTTATCGTCATTGCGGGAATGGAAGGAGCTCTTGCGAGTGTTGTTGCGGGATTAGTAGAAAAACCCATTATCGCTGTTCCGACGAGTATAGGATATGGAGCCAATTTTGGAGGATTATCAGCCCTTTTAGGGATGTTAAACAGCTGTTCTCCGTCTGTGCTTACAGTGAATATCGATAATGGATTTGGAGCTGGATATGCGGCTTCAATAATTAACAAAGGGATGAGTCAAACTCATTAAGATAAAAAAATTATCCATTTTTACAATTCATATCCATTAAAAATATTTTCTATTCGCTTTTCCTTTGATAAAAAAAAAATTGATTTCATCCGATGTTATATTCAATATTATTTATATTTATTAAAAATGAAATTAGTTTAATCTTTAAATTATGAAAAAAATATTTACATTATTTTCTCTTCTAATAATTATCTTATTATTTAATCACAGCTCCCTTAAAAGTGATTCCTATTTTTATAAATATAATAAAAAATACTTTGCTATTGCCTATAATCATCATTCCAGAAAAGTACCTAGTTTTGAAAGAGAGATTAAACCCCGATATCTTTATCTGTTTAAAAAATATTATGTGGTATATTATTTGGATGGCAATTTGCATTCTTATCGTATTTACGAAAATAAAAAACTGTTTAGTAGAACTATTTATAGATCAGACTATGTCTTGCATGAGAGATTTGATGAGAATGGTCACAGGATCTTATATCAAAAATTATATTATGATAGTCAGAATAGATTATATCGAGAAGAAAATTATGTCCATCATAAATTATTCACTTATTATATATATCTTTATGGGGCAGATGAGAGAGTTGAATATCTAAATATTTATAGTTCCCGAGGTGATCTAGTCACGCAACTGCAATATTATTATGATTCAGAAGGTTCAATCAGTAAAATCAAACGACTGGTTAAACATATTCCTTATGGCGGAGAGAGTGAACAGGCTATGTTAAGTCAATGGCCTAAATTATATATCAGGGATTTAAAAATCATATCTAATAGAAAATACAAAACACGTCGTATTCGAATCACTTTATATAATGGTACTGACTCGGATGTCTATAATATATCGATTAGTGCAGATTTGTATGATTCACGAGGACATCTTATTGATAGTATTTCTGGAAAATCAATGGATGGGCAATCGTTATTACCTTCTGGAACCCGCATGTATATTGAGAGTAGTGAGACACGTTATAGATTTACGCGGATAAGATTATTTATTCATTATAGTTATGGGCAGAATGACTTGATGAGACATAAGGGACCGATGTTTTTTACACCAATTAAGAGACGATAGGATTCAGGAGTTTTCATTTTTTTTCTTTTCTATAAAATCACTTAGAAGTTCTTTAATGAGAGGATTGAGTTGGGGATGAGCACCATATTTTTGCGCAATTCTCTTGACATTCTCAGCATCCTGTTCAGCTATGTAAAAATTGATCTCTTTTTTAATGAAGTTTTTAACAGTATTTAGCAAGACCCCTTTTTCAAGAAGTACATCCATACATTTTTCCACGACTTCGAATTCACCATTTTTGAAATATTCCAAAATATAATTAGTGATCTCAATTTGTAATTTTAAATCACTGGAAAGATTATTTAGAATTTCCTTTTCCTGAGCAAAAACTTTTGAAATATCTCTTTTTTCGTTATTTTGAGAGGGTTTGCGTTTTTCTAAAATGTTTAATTGTGCGATAAGAGAGTGTTCCAGGCGTGTCCTTGCACCTTTCCCTTTGATGAGATTGGTTAGTTCTTTGACAAAGGATGTATAATCTTCTTTTTTACTGAGTTCGAGGGAGAAAATGATATCTTGAATAGCCGCATAGATGGTATCTTCAGAGAAAGCACTTAATAGATTTCGGGTTGAATACAAATCGATTTCATTACCTTTGGGGCCTTTAATGGATAAATTATTAATATTTGATGTTTCTTCTGACATTTTATTATATTATTGCTTAGCTTGAGTGATAAAAATAATAAAAAAAATAATTAATTAAAACTTTCTCTCCATTGATCGGAATATTTTTAGTAATAATTTTAGAGTAGTTAAAAAAAATGTTATATTTGATTAAACGCCGAGGTATTTTTTATGGATGAACATTTACTGGAACACCAATTGGAATCACAATTAATTTATCAGGGAAAGTTTTTTAATTTATACAAAGATATTGTTCAATTACCCAATGATAAATCTTCATCCCGTGAATATATTACCCATCCCGGAGCGGTTGTTGTCGCCCCGATTTTAGAGGATAATCGGATAGTATTTGTCAAACAATATAGATATCCTATAAAAAAAATATCTCTTGAACTACCAGCAGGGAAACTGGATCCTGGTGAATCGGAAGAGATTAGTGCAAGACGGGAATTGCTTGAAGAGACGGGATATTCTGCGGAAAAATTGATATTTATCAGTGAATTCTATCCCTGTGTAGGCTATTCTGATGAAAGGATGCATTTATATATCGCTAAAGATATGACCCATATTGAGCAGTCTACGGATCATGATGAATTTATTGATCCAGTCATATTAAATTATGAAGAGGCATTACAAATGGTTGTTGAGGGTGAGATTTTTGACCAGAAGACTATGTTAAGTCTTTTTTTAATAAAAAAACATTTAGGATCATAATTTTCGGACGATTCCAACCAATTTTCCACTAATGATATTCTCTGATCCTTTCTCTAATATAATATCCTCAAAGGCTTCATTATAAGCCCTTAATATAATTTTGTCATTCTGAAAAAGAATTTGTTTAATCGTAGCACAGCCATTTATTATTATAACAGCCATGTCTCCGTGTTCAACAGAATTTTGTTGGCGTACAATAGCGAAATCACCCTCACAAATCCCCGCATCTCTCATAGACTGACCTTTAACACGAATAACAAAACATTTTTCAGGGTCGAATAGTGCTTCCAGTCTAAGATTACCCTCATGTCTTTCCTGAGCATCAATGGGAAATCCTGCTGCAACCTGTCCCAAAATAGGGAAAAGACGATATGATCTTATTAATGTTATACCACGACTATTTTTCTGACGTTTAATAAATCCCTTTTTTTCCAAAGCTATAAGATGATCTATGACTCCCTGATTTGATTTTAATTTAAAGTGACGTCAGATTTCAACGATTGTAGGTGGGCGTTTTTCCTTGCTGATATAAGACTCAATATATTGTAGAACCTCATTTTGTCTTTGAGTAATGGTTTTCATAATAATAACCCTAAGAGAATATAATTTCTGATTATTATTATTAAACAAAAATTGATTCCAATCCCTTAGAAAATTAATAAATCATTTATTTTGTTTTTAAAGGATTGCTGAGTAGCTTATTTATTAATTTTCTGCAAAATAGATTAGTAGTTTATTTGAATAAGCAAATATAAAAAACAATTTTTATATACAATAAATTGACTGTTCAAATAATTCAAGTATCTTTTCCTCATCAATTTCATAAAATATGAATCTATCATTTGGTCTTAATATTAATTCAAATCACTTTTAAAAAATAAATTGGAATCATAAACATGAATAATCATCTGAAGAATATAAAGAAGTTTTTTTATTTTATAATAATTATAACTTTATCGGTTTATTTACAAAATAATCAGTTGTCTTCAGACCAAATTATAAATAATTATCCTCTTAAATCATTTCGACTCTCTCAACAAGCTATACAAACAATTCGTTTTACCCAGGATGGAACAAAAATTATTACTTCCGGGAATGACGGGGTAGTAAGATATTTAGACTGGACAAACGGAAATATGATTGAAATGTCTAAACATAATGGATATATACGGAGCATGGAATTATCCTCTGATGATACATTCGTCGTAAGCGGTGGTCATGATGGGTATGTTATGAAATGGGACTTAACCCGAAACCAAACCAGAATTCTATATAAACATAATCTTCCAATAACCTGCGTTGCGATAAGTCCAGATAATACGTGGGTTGTTAGCTGTTCCGAAGACAGAACGATTACTCTTATTAATTTAAAAAAGGGTACTGTAAAGCGTTTGATAAAACATCATGATGCCTTCTGGGTTGTAAAATTTAGTCCTGATAGTCAATGGCTGGTTGCAGGTGGAACCGATAACCGGGTTCGTTTATGGAGATTAAAAAATAATAAAATGTTAATCATGGAAGGGCTGACTGGATCTATCAATTCAATAGATTTACGTTTTGATGGGAAATGGATTGTGAATGGCAGAAATGATGGATCTGTAAGAATATGGAAATTAGATTCAGATAAGGTGATTAAGAAGAATTATCATAAATATCCTGTAACTCATGTAAAATTTAGTTTTGATGGCAGATATGTTGTGAGTGGCAGCTGGGATAATCAAGTCATTTTATGGGATACTCTTAAGGATAGTACTTTGCACATGAAAGCCCATTCATCTTATGTTACGAGGGTAGCTATCTCAAATGATTTGAATTATGTATTTAGTACAAGCTATGATAAGACTTTTCGGATATGGGATCTTAATTCTAATGACGTGATCCCTCTTTATCGGCATCCAGGAGGGATTTTGGATATGGCTTATCATGAAAAAAATGGAATCATTGCTACAGCCTGTGAAAATGGATTTGTAAAGATCTTTTATCTAAAAGATGTTAATAATATTCTTAAGTTTAGACAAATATCATTTATAAGAAATACACCCATTTATAAATTGAAAGGAAGTAATATTCAAAAAATAATTCATCATAAGAGATTTCCTTACGTTTTTAACATTTCAAAAAATAAAATCTTTGATAAAAGGATTTTTAAACTTGCCTTCAGCCCGGATGGAAATCAGATCGCTGTGGCAGGTGCTAATCCCATGATAAAGGCAATTGAATTAAAGAATAATAAAATACAATCATTGTATCAGCATGGCCTGGCTGTATTTTCTATATCCTATAGTCCTGATAATAAGTATTTAACCAGTATTGGCTATGATAAAAATAATCAAATCATTCTCTTATATAACCTCAAAACAAAAAATATTTACAAGGTAGGTCAGCACAGTGATTATATAACCCAAATTGCTTTTAGTCCTGATGGGAAATATATTGCAAGTACTGGTAAAGATAATAAGATATATTTATGGCTTACAAAAAATAAAGTTCTCCTAAAATCATCTGGGATCTTACTCCCAGAAAAAATTATGGATAAACATCTGGAAACTATTAATTCTATCACTTTCAGTAAATCGGGTAAGTATATCATCAGCGCAGGATCTGATAGACTTGTAAAATTATGGGATATTCAGAACAACAGGGTAATGTCGTTAGCTAAACATTCTGCATCTGTTACCAGGGCAATGATGACCCCCAATGAGAAATATGTCGTGAGTTGCGGGAGAGATTCTAAAGTGATTGTTTGGGATATCAATAAAAATCTCTCTAAAGTTCTTTATACCCATTTAGATTCTGTCAATACAATGGATATATCCTCCGATGGCCGTTGGATAGTTACTGGGAGCAGTGATTCGAGAATTATTGCATATTCTCTGGTTACCAGAAAACTATATACCATGACAAAGCATGATAAACCTGTAATTCTTATTAAAATCCATCCCTTGTATAATTATATATTCAGCACCGATGAGGATAATCAACTTATTTTCTGGGATGTGAGAAGAAATCTGACCAAAACTCTTATTCAGCATAATCATCCCATAACCCAAATTGTATTTAGCTGGGACGGAAGATGGTTTGGAGTTGGAACGAAAGATGGTTATGTATTTTTAGGGGAACAAATAAAATAGTTATGAATTATCAGTCATCAGCTTTCTTGAAATATGATTTCTCTCTGGATGAAAATAAAATAGATTTATTCGAGCAACTTATAAAAAATAATATGGACAGAGGTTTATTTCCAGGTATCGAGATTCTTTTATTTCAAAAAAAAAATGTTTTATATCATAAATCTTTTGGATATTCTCAGATAGAACCAAGAGTCCCACTTAAAATCAATACCATATTTGATATCGCTTCCATGACCAAACCCATTGTCACGGCTACCCTAATCATGCAACTAATTGAGCAGGGTATTTTATCCCTGGATGATACTGTGTGTAGTATTCTCCCTGGTTTCCATGATGGTTATAAAAAAGAAATTACCATAAAACAGTTATTAACGCATAGTTCAGGGTTACCTGCCTGGGCTAATTTATATGAAAATTTGCGTGACTCTGAAGATGCTATACAGAAACTTATGAATATCCCTTTAGAAAATAAACCCGAGACTAAAATAGTTTATAGTTGTCTTGGATACATTATTTTAAAACTTATCATCGATCAATTGATCAATGAACCTTTAGATCAGCTTGCGAAAAAATATATTTTTTCACCACTGGGTATGAAAAACAGTTATTTTAATCCTCCTGAATTGCTTAGAAAAGAAATTCCCCCGACAGGATATTGCCCGTGGCGTCAAAAAATGATTCAAGGGGAAGTTCACGATGAAAATTGTTATTTCTTTAATGGATTAAGCGGTAATTCAGGGATGTTTTCGACTGCAATGGATGTTCTGAACTATTGTAATATGATATTAGATGATGGAATATTTGAAGGAAAAAGAGTTTTGAATAAAGAAAGTACTCGACTAATGACTATTAAGCATTATAATATAAGTCCATATCGGGGATTGGGGTTTGCTCTGAAAAATGATGATGGCCGTCCTTGTGGAAAACTGTTTTCTGATAGGTCATTTGGGCATGCTGGTTTTACAGGTACGTCTTTTTGGGCTGATCCAAAAACAAATGTGGGAATTATATTATTATCAAATCGCGTCTTGTTAAGCTATAGAGATACTGTAGAGGATATGAAATCATTTAGAATAGAGGGACAAGATGTTCTTCTATCAGGATTGTCTGGAATATACAACGACATACCAAAATAATAATTTACTTCTAAATCTCTCGACAAATCCTTTGGACCGGATAAGATTATCAATTTCTTCAGGAGAATGTAAAATTAGTTTTAGCGGATTCCTTTTGAAAAAGGAATAAAGAGATGATAAAACCCACATAATCTTTGTGATCCAATATTTTCTTGGATACACTACGCCATAAATCCTTTTAGATTTAGATATAGACATCTCAACGAGGTCAATCATGTCAGGATAACAGCAAATGACCTTATCAAGGGTGACGATATCCTTTTCTGGAATATTTTCGGATAATTCAATAAAATTGCCATGGATGTAGTTCAGTTTGTTTAAATGATTATATCTTTCTGCTTCTGATTGAGATGCCTTAATATACGATGAGGATGCATCTACTACAAGTGCTTGGCTAACACCATTTTTTATTAATTCATGATGGATACAACCAACTCCCCCACCTATATCAAGAAGATTCTTTCCAGAAAGATCATCCTGTAATATATTTTTGATTAAAATCTTTGTCTCTTTATCCGGGCCTTTTTTTCTATACTTCTTCAACTGTTTGGATGCCGTTTTATCATCAAAAAAACATTCAATCCCCTGACAACAAGTCATTTTAATTAATCCTTAAAATATTATTATAAATTAAATTTCGTCATAGATTTATTTATCTTGATGAATATTTTCTGCTATATAATTCTCAATTCCCGAGTGTTTTATTAAATATAACTGAGCTTCCATCCAATCTACGTGCTCTTCTTCATCTTCCTGTATTTTTAATAGAATATCCCTTGTGACAAAATCTTTTATTGATTCACAATATGAAATAGCCTCTTTTAAATAAGGAATTGCTTCGAGTTCTAATGCCATATCACAGTCTAACACTTCTTTTACATTTTCACCAATCCGAAGTTTCTTTAATTGCTGAAGATTTGGAAGTCCTTCTAAAAATAAAATACGGTCAATTACTTTTTGAGAGTGTTTCATCTCGTCGATTGACTCATGATATATCTTACCAGCGAGATTTTTTATACCCCAGCTATCCAGCATTCTTGAGTGGAGGAAGTATTGATTTATTGCTGTAAGCTCATTTACAAGTACACCATTCAGATATTCGATTACTTTAACATCCCCTTTCATAGAAACTCCTTAAATTATGATTTATTTAAAATATTAATTAATTAACGATTAATCTCTGATTTATTATACTAAAACCTTTTCAGAAGCCAATATATTCTGTACTTTATTGTTAATCAACTCCCTTGCAAAATCTTCGCATCGTCCACAGGCAGAACTTAGTTTCAAAAAGGCTTTCATTTCTTCAAATGTTTTTAATCCATTGCTGATGGCTTCATTCAGCAAATTATCATTAATTTCGTTACAAATACATATATACATGATCTTGATACTCATTCTCATTAAGATATCTAAATATTAATAAAAATATACGTTATGGTCAATATGAATAATTTATTTTTATAAAGAATATTTGAACTATGTCTTATCTTATTGAAAACTATGATAATACATAAATCTGAATAACTATCCAAAGGGCTTGGCGTATTAATCTTTTTTATTATCTTCTAATTAAGAAACAAAATATGGAGGCTGATATGGCGGGACTTATACCTGGATTCCCTCACGATGGCGTGGTAACTATCAATCGGGTTATTTTGAAAAAGGGATATACAACCGATGATCTTCAGGAAAGAGTGGGATATCTCTGTGAGAATGTGAAGACCTATCATTCTGAAACCGGATTTTATGGAGGATTTGTAGCATTGAACAGTGGTAATGTCTCCAACGAAGGTAGTACTATTGGACAGGCTGTGGACAGTCCTCTTAAAGATAAAGAAGCTCTCATTGTGACATTCTGGCGATCGTTTGAGGATCATGAAAAATCACACAAGAGTGATACCTTCCAGCCGCTGTTTAATCAAGTTCTTGAACTCTGTGAAAATGGTAATGAAGAGATTGCTTATAATATGTTGTGGTCTGGAAAGGCTTATTCTCCTGAAGAAGCTCAGGTTGCCAAGGATGCTAAACAAGAATTTGCCCGATCTTAAATAAACATTTTTGAAGGGGGATTTCCAATAATTCCTCTTCCCATCCATCCTTAAAATTTCTTTACAACGATCAGATCAATTATTTTTCATTCAGCTATCAATGGTTTTAGAATATCATTCCGACAACTGCAGAATAAAATATTTATTTGTTGATTAAATTTTAATAACTAACCCAAGTTGCTTTTTATAAAA
>DKAT01000020.1 GCA_002450905.1 Spirochaetia bacterium UBA6919 | reverse complement strand
ATTATATGATCATAAAAATATTATTAGGCCTCTTGATTGGTGGCGGGATAGGTTATGGCTATTATTATTTCATTGGCTGTAACACAGGAACATGTCCTATACAAAGTAATCCCTATATATCTACTCTATATGGCAGTGTTATGGGTATTTTGATAAGTACAATAAAATAATTTAGGTTAGTAAAATGTTCGATGATTTTTTAAATGAAAATGTTTTTGCCGTTGTAGGAGCGACAAGTAAGACAGAAAAATATGGATATAAAATATATAAACACCTTAAGAATATTGGTAAAAAAGTTTATCCCATCCACCCAGCTTTAAAGGATATTGAAGGGGATAAGGTATATAAATCTTTGAGTGATATCCCTGATAAAATAGGAGTTGTCGATATTGTTGTCCCTCCACAGGTCACAGAAAAAGTGCTTGAGGAATGCAAAGAATTAGGTATATATAAGGTATGGATGCAACCCGGCGCTGAAAGTGACAAAGCGATAGAATATTGCAAGACAAATAACATACAATATATAGCTAATGCTTGTGTTATGATTGAGTTACCCTGATTAAAGTTTATGGAATACAGGAGGTCATTTTCCTGCATTCCAGCAAGATTAAAAAATTATTGATATCTACCTGTTTTTAAACATCTTCTAAATTTTTGATTACATAAATTTTTACATTGATTTCGTAAATAACTCTGGGAAGGTCGTGAAAATCTTCTATGGCATCTCGTATGGCATTCACTATTCATCCTCTTGCAAAATTCCCCTCTTACATTCACAGGACTAAGGTCATTTGTTGCAGATGCTTCATTCATTCCGTTAAATGCAAATAATGAAACTGCAAATGCTAAGAAAAACATAAAATAAAGTGATTTTTTTATCATTCTTTCCTCCAAAAACATAATATTATAATATACTAATTTAAAATCAAAATGAAAATTATAAACGTAATTTTAATTTTAGTTTAATGCAACTGAAATAATTATAAGCAAAATCGTAGTTAGAATACCAATTAATAGAGAATATGGTAATTGTGTCTTGGTGTGATCTATAACATCACATCCAGATGCAGCCGAAGAGATTATCGTGGTATCAGATATCGGCGATGAGTGGTCTCCAAAAATACCTCCTCCAAGTATAGCCCCCAACACAAGAGGCAAAGATCCCCCTACTTTATCCCAAATGGCTACACTAATAGGAATCATAATAGCCCAGGTACCCCAGGATGTCCCTGTTGCAAAAGATATAATACTTGATATAACAAATAAGATGGCTGGAATAAACATACTATGAATCTGATAATCCTGAGCCAGGTGCCCAAGATAATTCCCAGTACCAATTTTCGTACAAATGTCTCCTATCCCAAAGGAAAGCATTAAAATAATTGATATGGGTATAAAACTGGTTATTCCTTTTAATATTACTGTCATCAATTCTTTTATATTTAATATCTTCTGGAAATAATATAAAACACCTGCTCCAACAATAGACGAAATTACAGACCAGAGCACCGATGTAGAACCACTTGCATTCTCCATAATTCTCCAGATCGACAAATCAGTAATATTTTTTTTCTTAATATTGTATATCCCTGTTAAGACAAGAGAAACAACCATCATCCCCAGCATTATCAAAATCGGAATAACCATATTATATGCCTTAGGTGTAATTCCCTCTTTAGCTGGCATTTGAATGGCATCATCCGTATTAATGGAAATCTCGGATATTTTCAAATTGTGCTGACCCCCACTGATATTCTCATTGTGGATAAATCGTTTCATAGAAAAAAAATCTTTACCAATTACAATCAAAAATATATTGAAAAGAATCGTTAGAATTGGATATAAATTAAATGGCATTGCAGAAATAAATGTAGAAAAGCTATTCAAAGTTTGAGTACTTTTAAAGACCTGAGTATTATCTAATAAGGATATTACATATATTCCCCATGCGTTAAACGGTATTAATATGCAGATGGGTGCGGCTGTTGAATCGAGAACATAAGCCAATTTCACTCTGGCTATATTAAGGCGTTCAAATAGAGGTCGTGTAATAGCACCAGTAACAAGACTCGAAATATTATTTTCTATGACAATGAGTGATCCAATAATTAAGGCAAAAAATTGCGTCTTTCTTGGTGTCTGTGTAAAATTAGTCTTCTGGAGGGCGTTGATAAGTCCTTGCACCCCGCCACTCCGTTGAGTTAATGCGATCAATGCCCCAACAAGAGAAGTAAATAATATATTATTAGTATTCCCGGTATCTTTAAAAACATCTACAAGAGTAGTCATAGTACTGGCAAAGCTGTCAAAAATATGTATCACTGGATGATTAATCTGGAGTGCTATGCTGAATAGTCCATCTATCGGTTTATAACCCTTCGTTAATATGAACAAATCATAGTGTATACCAAAAAAATATATAAACCAGCCTGATAATATACCAAGGAATAAGGATAATATAATCTCTCGGGTGGTAATAGCCAGGATGATTGCTAAAAAGGGGGGTAAAATTGATAAAATTGATCCTTCCATAAATAGATATTATCCTTTATTACATTTTACAGTGAAATAAAATAATTTATTCCATAATAAAAACCCATCCAGGTTGATTAAATTTAAAATTAGGACATTATGATTTGTCATAACAATGATATTCAGTCGGAATTTGTTTCACAAATCATATCGTGCGTATCTTGATAAAATATTAACCCCTTCCCTATGCTAAATAATTTTTAAAAGCCAATAAAATATCATGATTAATCATTTCATGTTATATTGCTTTGAATAATACTCTTGATATGATCCGGAAATAATCGATTCCCACCAGGATTGACTGTTGAGATACCACTGAATGGTCTCATGAATACCTGTTTCAAATGAGTAGGATGGCTTGAATCCCAATTCTGTCTGAATCTTGGATGGATCAATGGCATAACGTCTATCATGCCCTAATCGATCTTTTACAAACTGAATAAGACGTTCTGACTTATTAAGTTCCCTTAAAATAAGTTTTACAATATCAATATTCCTCATTTCATTGTGCCCACCAATATTATACACCTCACCCAGTCGTCCTTTACTAAGCACCAAATCGATTGCTCTACAATGATCTTTGACGTGCAGCCAATCCCGAATATTCTTTCCATCTCCATAGACAGGAAGAGATTTATCGTTCAGTGCGTTAATAATCATTAAGGGAATGAGTTTTTCAGGGAACTGATAAGGACCATAGTTATTTGAACATCGTGTTATTAGTACTGGTAAAGAATAAGTGCTGTGATATGCTAATACAAGATGATCTGCAGAAGCTTTAGAAGCAGAATAAGGAGAATTTGGGTGTAGAGGTGTACTTTCTGTAAAATATCCCGTTTCTCCTAATGATCCATAAACCTCATCGGTAGAAATTTGCAAAAAACGTTTTATATTGAAATGACGTGCTAGTTCTAATAAATTATAAGTTCCATTAATATTTGTTTTGATAAACGTTTCAGGGGAGGTTATGGACCGATCCACGTGGGATTCTGCAGCAAAATTGATAATATGATCAATATTATATTGGCTGATTATAGTTTTGATAAGATCTTTATTTTGAATATCACCTTTGATAAAGTGATAATTGGTGTGACTTTCGATAGCTTGGAGGTTTTCAAGATTCCCTGCGTAGGTGAGGAGATCAAGGTTAATTATGGTATCGCAAGGGTATTTTTCTATATAATAATGTATAAAATTTGAACCAATGAACCCAGCCCCTCCTGTGATTAAAATAATTTTCTTATCCAGACGAGGTCTCCCTTTAGTTAGATATTGATTTATATGAATTAAAAAATAATTTCAAGCTATCTTTCCAATGAGACAAAGTATTACCAGTTAAATTCATATATTTTTCTTTATTCAGAACAGAATATAAAGGTCTTTTGGATTGAGTTGGGTATTCTGATGTTGTTATGGGATAGATTTTATTTACCATTACAGGGAGACTATTTTCTTCCATCTGTTCAACAATTTCACAGGCGAAATCATACCAACTGCACTGTCCATCATCTGTAAAGTGAAATATCCCTATTGCTTCAGCTTCTATTAAAGAAAATATTCCATATGATAAATGTTTTGTGTATGTAGGTGTACCAATCTGATCTGAAACTATACGTAACTCCTTTTTTTCCTGGGATAAACGGATGATTGTTTTAACGAAATTTTGTCCTGATAATCCATAGAGCCATGCAGTTCTAATAATTATATAGTTTTCTAAATTATTTTGAATTTCAATTTCCCCTCTTAATTTGGATAACCCATAGATTGTTTGGGGATTCGTTTGATCATATTCAGTATATGGAGATTTTTTAATTCCATCAAAGACGTAATCAGTGGATATATGGATAAATTTAAGATTCCTATTCTTACATTCCTTTACTAAATATGATACACCATCTCGATTAACCTGAAAAGCCAATTCTTTCTCTGTTTCACATAAATCAACCTTTGTATAGGCTGAGCAATTTATAATTATATCCGGTTGAACCGAATGTATAGTCTTATATACACTATCAGGACTCGTAATATCCAAATCTTTTTTATCAAACGGATATACACGATAATCATACTCCATTAACATGGATATAAGATCATTTGCAAGCATTCCATTCGCACCAGTAACAAGGATCTTTTGTTTCAAAGTAGAGAATTCCTTATAAAATTATAAATCAATTTGACATTTCCCCATAACAAGTTCTGTAGCAAATTCCAATGATTCAAAAGTACCAGCATCTGTCCACCAACCATTTAAGAATGAATAAGAGAGTTCATTTCTTTGTATATACATGTTATTCACGTCACTAATCTCAAGTTCTCCTCTCCCAGATGGTTTTAAGGTATGTATCATATCAAACACCTTCGAATCATACATATAAATTCCCGTTACACAGTAATTAGATTTTGGTCTTATTGGTTTCTCTTCGATGGAAATAATTCGATTGCCATTAATCTCTGCTACCCCATATCGCTGGGGATCGTGAACCTGCTTCAAAAAAAGTTTTGCACCCTTTCCAATTGATTTAAACTCATTCACAGCCTCATTTATATCATCCTGAAAAATATTATCTCCCAGTATAACAGTCATCAAGGATTTTGAACAAAAGTTTTCTGCCAATCCAAGTGCCTGAGCAATTCCACCTGCCTCATCTTGAACCTTATAAGTAAAGTGACAGCCAAAATCTTTACCACTTCCAAGAAGATTGACAACATCACCCATATGATCCACACCAGTGACGATCAGTATTTCCTTGATCCCCGTATTGATTAATTTTTCAATGGGATAATAAATCATGGGTTTGTTACCTACAGGAAGGAGATGTTTATTTGTCACCTTTGTTAGAGGATAGAGACGAGAGCCTGTTCCTCCAGCTAATACAACTCCTTTCATGTCATGTAACCTTCAAGAATAATATTTTTGTAATAATATAATAAATTATAACACAGAATACTAAATTTTAAAGAATAATCTTTCGGATGTAATCTAATAATGATTTTTCAATAATTTTATTTGTAAAATGACTCTGATATCGATTGTATCCTAATTCTCCAACCATTCTCCTTTCTTCTTCATGGGTCATTAAATAGTGAATCGATCCTGCAAAGAGGAATGGATCTTTATCTTCCCACAAGATACCTCCATCTCCAAGTGTTTCAGGTATAGCAGACGAATTATAAGCTAAAATAGGTATTTTCATGGACATCGCTTCAATCAAGGGTACACAAAAACCCTCATGGTCACTGGTGATTATAAAGATATGTGATAATTGATAATAAGTCTTTAAAGCTTGAATTCCAACGCTATCTGTAAATAAAATTGAATCTTCTAAATTATAATTTCTAATTTTACGGTATAGAGCATCAACATAGGTCTTAAATAAAATATTTTTGAATCCTACTAATATTAACCTGCATTCTTTATTATAATTATAATAATACGTAGCAAATGAATCAATTAATAAGTTATATCCCTTATTCGGTGCAATTCGCCCTACCATCAATAAATTTGTCTTCCCATCATTATATTTAGCCAGGATGTTTTCATCAATGGATACAGATTTTAATTCATCAACTGGGTGAAACGGGGGAACAGAATGACATTTGTTAGAGTCCAAACCATAATCTATAAGCTCCTGACAATTATACTGAGATGCTCCTAAATATAAATCACAATTTAACTTTATAATTTCTCCAAGCTCCTCGCGACCTTCTCTGCAATTCATTTCGTATGATCGACTGATATTTTCAAAGAACATTGCAGGTGTGATATTATGATATCTTATTATTTTACGACATCTTGCGATTTTTAGTATATCCAGGGCATCTTTCCAGCTTACGGAAAAATGATAGATCAAAATATTTTTCTCATCCATCAATTCTGTAATTATTTTCTTTGTTGAGAAAATTGGAAGATCCTGATAAGCAATATTTTCACCATACAACTGAACATCATATCCCTGTGATCTTAGACAAGAATACATTCCCAGGACATCATTACTAATAGCATCCATAGGCCCAATAAAATAGGATAGGATAAGAAATTTCACTTTGAATATAACCCTATGAATAATTACTATGAAATTAAGAATTTATTTTAGAAAGAATCCATTGAGCAATTTTCAACCGGGAAATCTTCCTCAATACACTTGCCAATACTCTTTTACGCAACAAGGTTTCTAGTATTTTTTGAATAAAAGATATATTCGATTGAATGTGAAGTTCAGATTGATACAAATGACCATTTACTCTTCTACTTTGTACTTCAAATAATATAGACTCTTTAATTTTTGAAATATCTAATGCTTTCATATTTTAAATAATAAAAACTTATACTCAAATCATAGATTATATATCAACAATCTCGATATCTTATAGAAAAAGATCAAGAAACAGAACAATAACAGGAGAAAGACAGGAAAATCTCTTCTCAATATTTGCTAATTTCCCATAACATTTTCTTATAAAACAATTCAAATTTGTTTTATACTATACTGAAAACCCTTTAAAATTGAAGTAACTAATATCTGATTCGGTTGGTGAGCAGAGTCGAACCATCCGATGACCATTTCAAAATCTGAAGATTATAAGTATACTTCTTATTATAAAAAAATTATAGTTTACTTAAACCAACGACAAAATGAAAATTGTTAAAGTATTACAAAAATGTTTATCTTATTACCTTGAAACTTCTTTCATGTCAGCTTCTACCATTTCAACAACAAGGTCTTTAAAAGTAATTTTAGGTATCCATCCCAATTTCTTTTTGGCTTTCTCAGGACTCCCTATAAGAAGATCTACTTCCGCAGGACGATATAATTTTGGATCGATTTCAACATAATCCTGATAATTTAAACCGACATGACCAAATGCATGCTCAAGGAATTCTCTGACAGAATGAATTTCCCCAGTAGCCAAGACAAAATCATCGGGTTCATCCTGCTGTAACATCAACCACATCCCCTCAACATATTCCCTGGCATGTCCCCAATCTCTTTTTGCATCAAGGTTTCCTAAATATAATTTTTTTTGAAGTCCGTTTTTAATTCTCGCAACAGCTTTGGTAATTTTTCGTGTAACAAAGTCTTCTCCACGTCTTGGGGATTCGTGATTAAATAAAATCCCATTACAGGCAAACATATTATAACTTTCCCGGTAATTTATTATTATCCAGTAAGAGTATAATTTAGCAACAGCATAGGGAGATCTTGGATGAAACGGAGTTTCTTCAGTTTGAGGAGTTTCTCTTATTTTTCCATAAAGTTCGCTAGTTGATGCTTGATAAAACTTAGTTTTTAATCCATTGTGTCGTACCGCTTCAAGAAGACGTAAAGTACCCATACCAGTTACATTTGCTGTATACTCTGGTACTTTAAAACTTGTTCCAACATTACTTTGGGAAGCAAGATTATATATTTCATCTGGCTGAACATCTTTCACAACATTAATTAGTGATCCGGTAGATCCTAAATCACTATCATGAAGATAAAGCGGGAGTTTATCCTGTCCCTCACGGTTAATAAGATGGAGTAGGCGCTCGTAAGTCGATACACTTACCCTTCGCACTAACCCATGAACTTCATATCCTTTATCTAATAGAAGTTCTGATAAATAAGAACCATCTTGTCCTGTGATTCCAGTAATTAGAGCTTTTTTCATACTATATTCCTTATTTTATAAATATTTAGCTAAAACTATAATTAAATACCAATTACTAAAGTAATTATTTATTGCATATTACAAAAATTGGTAGTACTAATTTTTTGGCTGATGTCATATGTTGTGATAACAAAGTAAACCATATTACAGATTGTTATTTTATGAGATAGTCTCGTATTTTCACTCCTCCTAATCAGGAGTCAATTTTTGTGACTATCCAATTAATATATTATAAGATTATTGTTCTGTTAATACCTTTTTATAAACATCTAAGGTCTCTTTAGCACACTTATCCCAACTAAATTGAAGGGCTTTTTCTAATGATTTCATCGATAGATCTTCCCTGAGTTGATCATTTAGGTAAAGCTCTTTCATTTTTTCATAAATGTCCTGGACATTATGGGTATCCACAGGAAGACCGCACCCTTCAGCTATTTCAGGCATTGAACTATTATTTCCGTAAATTACCGGTGTACCGCATGCCATGGATTCAAGGAGTGGTAATCCGAACCCCTCGTAATGAGATGGATAGCAAAAAAATTGGGCATCTGTATAGAGAACTGCCAAATCTTCATCAGGTACGAACCCTGTTATTATAATATTATTTTTATATTTTTCAAGTTCTTTTTGAATTTCATTGGATTTCCATCCCATTTTCCCAATGAGAACAAGTTTCAGATCATTTTCTTTTAATTCGTTAATAAGCCTAATAAATGCATAAATACATCCCACAACATTTTTACGGGGTTCTAATGTATTGAGATTGAGGATATAATTCCCCGAAATATTATATTTATTCTGTATTTTCTGAAGAAGTATAGGATCTTTAACTGGATAGAATTTAGTTTGATCATATCCAAGATGTATTGGAGTAATATTTTTATCAGAATAGGGATAATAGTGGATAAAATCATTTTTTGCAGAATGAGAAATAGTTATGATATGGTCTGAATGTTTTTTTGTGTATCGGTAACTCCTTTTGAACATATCCACTGTACCCCCCTCGTGATGATGGGGAAATTTATCTACCGTTAAATCAAAGATTGTTACTATTTTTTTTGATACAAACGACTTAAATATATAAAAATATGTAGATACCGTAAGGTGGACAAGATCGTATTGTGATTTTATTTTTTTATCTATTTTTCTATTAAAACTAAAGAGTAGATGAAAAAAATAGATAAGTTTATAAAGCACAGGTATATGATTGAAGATTTTCTCTTTAATGAAATTTATAGTTGAAGGTTTAAATTTTGAAATCGTGTTTTGGATCTTGATATCGGATGAATAAATATTAGAATGAATGGTTTGTTGATCGAAATCGTTTATGGAAATGGTATTTTTACCAGTGAATAAATCTATATCAAAATTATAATTATTTATTATCAATATATTTTTTAGATGTTTGACATACTCATAAACATATCGGTATATCCCTGTTTTTTCAGCAACACTTGATAATATTTGTATATCGATTAGGATTTTCTTTTTTTCCAATCACATCCTCTTGAACCAAATTAAAAAAAATTATTCAGACAATACTTTTCTATAAAGATCCAAAGTTTCTCTGGCACATTTCTCCCAGCTGAATTGCTGAGCCCTTTCTAAAGATTTGATCGAGAGTTCTTTTCTGAGTTGATCATTTTGATAAAGTTCGTTCATTTTTTCATAAATATCCTGGACATTGTTTGAATCAACTGGAAGGCCGCTCCCTTCGGCTATTTCAGGCATGGAACTGTTATTTCCATAAATCACCGGTGTACCACATGCCATTGATTCAAGGAGGGGTAAACCAAATCCTTCATAATGGGAAGGATAGCAGAAAAATAACGCACCACTGTATAAGGATGCAAGGTATTGATCTTCAATAAATCCTGTTGTGATAATATTTTTTTTGTTTTTATTGATTTCATCGAAGATTTCTCCACTCTTCCAACCCTTCCGACCAATAAGGACAAGGGATAATTTTTCATTGGGAAAGCTTGAGCACCATTGATTAAATGCCTTGACAACAGAGCTTAGATTTTTTCTGGGTTCCAGAGTACCAAGACTTAAAATATATTTTTCTTGAATATTAAAAGTATTTTTAGTTGACTCAATCAACTCAGGATCTTTTACTGGATAAAAAACATTTTTATTAAAACCTAGAAGGATGGGAAATATTTTTGATTCAGAGAATGAGTAAAGTTTTACATAATCATTTTTTGTCGATTGAGAAATTGTGATGATGGAATGAGCCTTATTACAGATGAATTGATTTCCTTCGTTATGGCTTTCTATATTGTCATTTTTGTGATATTGTGGTAAAATTTCAGTGGTTAAATCAAGTATGGTTGCGATAAGTTTATTTTTGTAATCTGTAAACAACTTTCGAAGGGAATCATGTAAGGCTGGGATTGAGATATGAACAAGATCATATTGGTCACATGAATTATGTCTTGGTTTTTCTGACATTTTTTTATATTTAAAAGCATAGTAGAATAATCGATAGAATTGAACTGCATATTTTGCTAATGGAATGTATTTTAAAATTGTACCTATTTCTTTTTTAAACTGTGATTGGAAATAATCTTCTTCTTTATAAAATTCAATTGGAATAATTCTATCAACAATTAATAATTCTATTTTAATATTTTCATATTCTTTAACAATTTTTTGCAGAGCATAAACTAATTCCTGGACGTAACGATAGCAACCGTCTTTAATGTGTGGGAAATAGAGTTTCCAAGCTTCGATTAATATTTTTTGATCCATAAAATATTATTTCCAATTGATATAAATTATTGGGTTAAATTTCAAACCCGTTTGTAATCGTCTTCGTATCGGGTGATGTCATCTTCACCAAGGTATGTTCCATATTGCACTTCAATAATGGTTATAGGATAATCATTTTTATTTTCCAATCGGTGTTTGACATTTCGTGGTACAAAACGGCTTTCATTTTCCTGGACTTCTTCGATGGAATCATTGATCCATATTGTTGCGGGTCCTTTAATCACAACCCAGTGCTCATCTCTGTTTTTATGAGATTGGAGGCTGAGTCGGGAATGGGGGTTCACCCACAATTTTTTAACTTTGTAATGATTTTCGTCCAAAAGATTTTCAAAGCCACCCCAGGGACGAGTTTCTTTATAGTTCATAGAATCTCTTTTAAGAGGATTTCCCTGAAATCTGATTTTAATTTTAGTCATTGATTTCAGGGTATTGGATTGTTCCAATTAATTTATTTTATTTAAATACGATACAATAATAGATTGAAATACTTTTAGGTCTTGTTTCTGATCCAACTCTAGGGATACCATTAGTTCCATCGGTGCTTGGGGCTAATATATTTACATCAACACCTGGATATCCTGTTCCTGCTGGAAGGGCTAAGGGGCCTCCTGCACCAGATGAAGAAATAGGATTTGCATTGGTCCAGGATTTATTGTGGTAGTGACCCTGAAATTCATCCTGTTGGTAATCTCCAATATTGCTGGATGGCGCACTATTGACACCTGATAGGTTGACTCCTCTTGCAAAACGACCACGAAAATCAGGTACTATTGCTTGATCTGAAGTAGCCCCTTGAAATGTAGCACCAATTCCCCTTAAATAATCAACCAGTGATGTATATTCAGGATTTGTTGATTTATCAATGGTTCTTCCATCGCATTCAATGGCATAGGATGGTATTGATAACCTTAACTCAATTAATCCTACCCGACTATTCAGTGCATTAGCTAACTGGATGTCTGTCTCATCCCAGTTTTGGTTGATTAGATCTCCCCATGTATTTTCTTCAGTATCATAATCTATTTTTTTTAAATTATAATTTGTAGTTAAAGTATAACTCATTAAGTACCTCTTGTAATTTTTTATTTTATCATCGAATCATGAATAATCGTTTCATAATACCCGAAAAATAATTTTTACAAGAATTATACAATTAATCCGGCTGTTAATCCTCCATCCACATTGAATATACTCCCTGTAATCCAATTGGATTTATCTGATGCGAGGAATAAAGCCATATTTGCAATGTCTTTTGGATCACCAACTTTTTTTAATGGAATAACTTCTTCCCATAATTTAACTTTATGTTGAAAATACTTTTGTATAATTGAGTTGCTCATGATATAATTAAGGATAGAATTATTTCTTGTTGGACGGCTATTTTCATTCATGGGAGTATCAACCATACCTGGACAAATGGCATTTATTTTGATATTATGTGAAGCATATTCTAATGCCATACTTTTGGTCAGCATTATTAATCCACCTTTTGAAGCAGAATAAGCTGAAACACCAGCACATCCAATTATACCAATAATAGATGATATATTTATAATTGACCCGCTTTTATTTTTCATCATTGAAGGTAAGACATATTTTGATGTTAAAAAAGGTCCTTTTAAATTTGTGTTCATCATGGAATCCCAGTCATTTAATGATGTGTTGGTAACGGGACCATCTATAATAACACCTGCTGAATTAACTAAAATATCTATTTTACCATAATTATCAATAACATTTTTTACTATTTTTTCAACGTTATTTTCTTGTGAAACATCGCATTGAAAGGTAACACATTTTGTTTTTTTAGAAAGTTCGATATTTACAGTTTCCAGGGCACTGACATTGCGTCCCAGAAGAACTATTATAGCACCCTGCTCTGCAAAGGTATTGCATATTTCTCTACCTATGCCTGAACCTGCACCTGTAATAATAGCAACTTTATTTTTTAAATCCATTTTATAACCTGTATCAATTAATTGGAAATAACCTGTTTATAAATATCCAATAGCCTTGGGAGGTATTGTTGTTTGGTATATAATTCTAAGGCTCTTTTTCTGCCATTTTCACCCATTTTTTCAGCTAAGTCTTTATTATTTAGAAGTATTTTTATTTTTTCCGCCAAGACTTTAGCATTTTTAAAAGGAAATAGAAATCCTGTTTCACCATCAACAAGCCAATCAGGTATTCCTCCAACATTAGAACCGATGACCGGTTTTTTATTCATCATAGCTTCAATACCAACAAGACAAAAGTTTTCAAGCCAAACAGATGGAATGACAACAACATCAGCCATAGCATAATAATTTCTTGTAGAATCATAGTTTTGGGCACCTGGTAAAATAATTTTGTCTTCTAGTTTTAAATCAATAACCTTTTTTTTAATATTGTCCTCATGGGGTCCATAACCAGTTAATATATATGTTGTAATTGGAATGTCATTAATCATTGAAATAGCATCGATTAGGACATCAGCGCCTTTTTCATAGTTAGCTCTTCCTACAAATAAAACAACATTGTTTTTCTTATTAAAATACTTTGCTCGTCTTATTTGTAATTCATTATCAGGAATAACATTAGTGAAGTTTGGCAGTTTAAATATTTTGTTTTTATCAAAACCATTCTGGATAAGACATTCTCGAGACACTTCACTTTCAACAATGACTCCATCAATTTTTTGACATGTTTTGAGTAAAAAAATTTTATATAGATCAAGATGTGCAACATTATTGTAGCTAATACATTTATTTTTGAGACAATTATAACCCATAGGATAAGGGCATATATCATTGGATTCTGGTAATAAACGCCAGTTTGTAAAACAATAAAGTCTTGGATCATGTATAGAACGTAGAGTAGGCTTAAGTTTTCTTAATAGTTTTGTTAAATGATGATTTTGGAAATTATGAATGTGTATTAGATCTGGATTTTCTTTATAAACAATATCTTTAACAACTTTATTTGTTGTACGAAAGTTTTTATAATAATTTGCAATTTGATGATCGAGATATTTAACAAAATATTCAGTTCTCTGATTTGTTGGAACATTGCCTTCAGCATCGTTAGCCATAATTACGTTTTGTATACCAATTTCTTCTAATGATTGAAGTGTATCAAACAATAATCTTTCTGCTCCACCTAAAGTTCTGTACCAATCAACTATATGTAGAATTTTCATTTCTTTTTATTTACCCATAAATTTATTTGGAAGTAAAATATCTTTTTTATTAAGAAATTTGAATCTAAGAAATATATACAGGTAAGTCAATCTCTTAATATTTTTTAAATATATTGAATAAATATCAAAACTTAGTATGATATAAATGATATTTTTAAATACTGATAAATTAAAATAAAAGGGGGTTGTATTTTGTGAAGATGTATTAAGATGATATAGAAATATTTTTTTATTAAAATATAGATGAGGAGTAAATTTAGTTAAAGTTATTATCCCTAAACCTAATTTAGGATCTAATAAGCACAATTGGTACTTATTTTTTAACAGATGCAAAAATATATTTAAATATTCTTTAAGTGAAGTGATTTTAATTTCAAATATATTATTGATTTTTAAATCAGATTTTAATTTATCTTTATTTTCAATTACATTATTAATAAACAAAAGATCTGTTTTGCTTTCCTCTAAGATTGGCAACAACTTTTTATAAATAGTTATAGGATCATCATTCAAACCAATAATAAGTATTTTATTTTTTTTTCTTTTCGATAAATCTTTATATAAATCAAAATTCATAGATTTGATATAGGCTTTGATCATTAAATCCTTTGAGAAATTAGGATGAGTAAATGGAATTGATACTTCATCATCTGAAAAATGGGAGGTATCACGCAAATCATCAATTTCAACCCCCCGCTCTTCTAGTATATCATATACTTCTGTACCTTTATAGGGGGATAAAACACCAAATGTAAACCCGTCTAGATTTAAACTTTGTTGATATTCAAGAGTTTTTTCAAATGATTCTGGTGTTTCATCTGGAAGTCCAAGAATAAAATAACCAACAGTTTTAATTCCAGCTTTTTGTAAAGTTTTTACACCCTTGGTTACTTCTTCCAGGGTTTCACCTTTTTTGATGCTGTTAAAAACGGTTTCATCACCACTTTCAATTCCTAGGGCTACACTAAAACATCCGGCTTTAAACATTAATTCAGCTAATTCATCATCCACTTTATCAGCCCGGATACCATTATGACAATACCAACTCAAATTGATATTTCTATTGATTAATTCATGACAGATATCTTTTGCACGTCTTTTATTTTGTGTAAACGTATCATCTAATATTTCAAAATTGGTTATATTGTATTTATTTTTTACAAATTCTAGTTCATCGACAACATGTTTTGGAGATCTTGTACGAAATTTCTTTCCATTGATTACCGGCACAGAACAATAAATACAATCATATGGACAACCTCGACTGGTTAAAATAGGGTATCGGAAATTATTCCAGGAGAAATTTTCTATGACATCAAGATTTGGATAGGGAATTTCTTCTAAATTTTTTATCAACTCTCTTTTTTTTAGAACAACCTGGTTATCCTGTTTATAAACCAGACCAATGACATCATTTACAGGCTGATTATTTTTTATTCTGTTACAAAATTCTAATAGAGTCCATTCTGCCTCACCAGTGAATACATAATCTATATCATGATTCTCATCAAAGGCTTCGGAAGGAAATAAAGTGGCGTGAGGACCTCCAAGGACATGTATAGCCTGATATGATTTTCTAATTTCATTTGCAAGTTTGTAACATTCTTTAACAGTAGAAGTTTTTGAAGAAAATCCAATAATTTGAGGAGCATAGTCAATTATTTTATCGACTGTTTTATCTATAGGACTAGGATTATTGGTTAGATCTATAATTTTTACATCAAATTGATTTTCTTTCAGAACACCAGCTAGTGTTGAAATTCCAAGATTGATGCTATCTTTCTGCCATCCAAATGGGTTAATTAAAAGTATTTTCATCTATAATTCTCCGATTATTTTTAAGTTAAAAACTAATAATTATCTAATAAAAGATGTTAAAAAATTTAAACAAAATGCTTAACTTCGTGTACACACTTTCGGGTTCACTCCAATCACTCATTTATAACGCTTAATAAACCTAATTACAATACGTAATATAATATAATAAACCAAAAGATCTTTTCTGTGAAAAATACTTTTATAATCTCTTTTCAATTTTGAACTAAGATATCGATTTACATCATATCGATAATGTTCTGTTTTAAACCAACTTGATTCAATGAATATAGCTTTAAAAAAAGTTTTAAATATTTTAATTTTTTTTATTAAATTAAATGAAGATTTGCAAATCATTTTTATTAAATTTTTAAATAGATCAGTCATAGGGAAAATAATATTATCACCATAAACCTTTATCAGCATATCATCAATTGTATTATTAATAGCAATTCTATAATAATTTAACGTATGTGGCACTTTTTCAAATAATCCTAAAAGTGTAGCTTCAAACATAATAACCACATCATTTCCATAGCATGTAATATCAAAATTCAGTTGTTTAATAATTTCATATCGATACAAACCATATATATAATGATTCATAGGATGGCTATAACCCCTACCCCAATAATTTATAATTCTTTCATCGATGTTTTCCATAGACAAGTCATTTAATTTATATGTTGACCAATAATGGTTAGTTAATGGTTTGTTGTTTTCATCAATAAAATAGATATCAGTGCTACAAAGAATTGCATTTGGATTTTCTTCTAATTTCAAAACACACTCTCTTATATAGCTAGGCTCCCATTTATCATCATGGGCAGCCCACATAAAATATTTTCCTTTTGAGAGTTCATGAACTCTAATAAAATTATAATTCGCTCCCATATTTTTTTCATTCTGGGATAATTTGATTCGATGATCCTTCAATGAATATTCCTTTAAAATCTCCCAGGTTCCATCATTGGAACAATTATCTGAAATAATTAACTCAAAATGATCATAATCCTGGGCTAATAAACTATCCACCGCTTCCCGTATATATTGAGCACCATTATAAGCAGGTAAACCAATACTGACTAAGGGATTTTTATTATTATCAATAAGCATATTATAAACTCTTTAAGATTAAATTATAAGATCAAAAAAATGACGATTAACACCAAACACCTTATTTTATGGGAGAAAGATGGGAGAATTATGGGAAAAAAAATAGGGGTATTTCAATCCTGCGAAGAACACGGTTTGTCCTAAACGGAGTCAAAGAGATATACGAGAGAGTAGTAATAAAATTACTTTTTTAATGTCATAACCTCAGTTCTTACAATCATTAAATCGTTTTAATATTTCCCAGCACTAATTTATTTTATACATTTTAAATATCCATCTGGAGAACCTGTTAAAACGATTTTGCTCTCAATATCTTTATCAATGATAAATCGATCATTTTGTTTTAAAAACTCCCACACAGCCGTTTTAGGATTATTACCTTTACCCCAAGGACGTTTAGAACACATTTCATCTGGTGCATCTTCTATGACAGTATCACCTACTACACAATAGCTTTCTTTCGATACCAAAGGTGTATAAGCATTTAATTCAGCTAAAACATGATCATGTGTATGATTACTATCTAAAAATACCATAATTTTTTTATAGTTTTTTGCCATAGATTTAACTTTTTCAATAATATCAGTACTTATACTTGATCCTTCGACAAGAGTTATTTTTTTACCTAGTGGATGAGAAAGAATATTATTTTTATTATGAGGACGGATATCAATATCTATTCCAATAACATGACCGCTTTCTATTACATTACATGATTCTAATATTGCAATCATTGAAGCGCTGAATATTAAGGTACCTCCCCATGCTATTCCAGTTTCAATAATTAAATCAGGTTTTACTTCCCAAAGAATCTCCTGAAATGCTTGTAGATCTTGTGGGATTTGGATAATAGGTACCCCCATCCATAAGAAATTATAAACATAATCTGCTTTACCAATCCCTATTTGATTAAAAAAATCATTAGATGTCTTTTTTAGCTCGCTATTTTTTTCATATTTAGAAGTTCTATTAATGATATTTTTTTTATATTCATCTAATTGATTAAAATCCATTCTAAGCTCCTTTTTACTATATACTATTAATAATCTTAGCCCATTTATTAAGATATTCATCCTTTTGAAAAAAATATTGATAATGAAGTACTGTACCTCTTGTTTTTGATTTCCAAAATGGTTTATTTAATTGCTGAAAAAATTGTTCTTTATTTTTATTCGAATTATCATTTATATCATTAATAAAGAATATACCATATTCTTCTCCAATGGATTCTAAGAAAATATCTTTAGGAGATATATCTGAATGGTTAATACGGATATCCCATTTTCTAGGTAATTTAGAAAATGCTAATACCTCGTTAAATATAATTTGCCAACTCTTTATCATATTTTCTAATGAAAAAGTCTTCACAGCATATTCTATCGCTTGATTTGATAATCTTTCTTTCAATTTCTCATCATAATATAATTTTTCTACGGCATGAATATATTCCAATTCATTTTTTGCAACAATCCCTGTCTCGTCATCCTGAACCATAAACCTTTCCATTCGATTATCTAATACTACAGGAACAATACCAACTGCCATGGCTTCAGCTAACACTTGATCGCAGGTACCATAATGATAAGGGGCTAGAGGATAGCCAAAAACATCGAATATAGATAAATAGGGTTTAATATCTGGAATAAGTCCAGTAAAATTAAACTTATGAGCAATTCCTAATTGTTTAGACTGTTCCATGATTTCTTTTTCATTAGATCCACCACAGACAATAAATTGACTATTCGGTATTTTTATTTGATTACACATCGTCAGGAAATTAGGATGTAACTTACAATAATCAACTGTTCCAATATATCCAATATTAAATTCCTTATGACTTTGTAATTCTACATTTTTTACATGATCAATACCACCAGTGGACCAAACAACTTTTAATGATTCCTTCTCTTTCTCAGATAGGCTTTGAACTTCTTTTGTTTCATAACTTATAGGTGTGGTGAAAACAAACAGATCAGGATAAGTTAAAGCTTTTTTTGTAAAGACATAGGGTGGATCGAATCCTGAAATATGGCTCCAAAAAATAATACGACTGGGTGGAATTTCTGTACAGACAAGAAAGTCAAATAATAGAGGATGGTTCCACCAGTGAATTAATATTATATCAACATCTTTGATAATTTTAACTAATTTTGATATATCTTTTGAAATATTATCAAGCAAAGGAAGATTTATTTCTTTTGCAATTTGAATTGCATTTTCATTAGCATAGTCTAAACAAACGACTTGATGTTGAAAAATTACATCATCTGCAACTCTTGAAAGATAATTTAATAACACCCTACCCACACCACCACCCAGATGAGGGGTTATGTGAAGTATTGATATTTTAGTGCTAGTCATGAACCTAATCTCAGAAGAAAATTAACTGCTTTTATTATAAAATTAAGATTTAAAATAATCAAAGTAATCAAGTGTCATCATTTAATAAATTATTTGTTACATATTTAGTAGCAATACAAAACAAAATCACCAAAAATTGGAGCATGTTGTCTTATACTAAATTTATATTCAGGTACAATAGATTTTATGAATTCAATGATATCTATCAAGTCACTTGGATAATGATAAACACATATCGATAATTTTGGCTTATTATTTTGAATTGTCATCTTTGCACCCCTCAATAAATCCATTTCCATTCCTTCCACATCTGCTTTAATAAATGACACAGGTTTTCCATTTAAATATTCATCAAGTGAATATACTTCTGAACTAGACACATGGGCATTAATATCTTCTGATCCTTCTAAAACTAAACCATGACGGAGTGGGAAATCATTTAAAAATGAAAAATTCATACTACCACTTTTACTAGATAAGCCACCCTTTATTAAAGTATACGAGGAATTATCAAATGCCCATTCTTTAGAAAGTCGATTCATTCTATATTTAAGTGCTTCAAATTGTCTTTCCCCAGGCTCAAAAGCATAAATATGTCTAAATGTACCTAAGTTTTCCCAAATAAATCGTTCCACAGTGTCACCACCAAATGCTCCTGCATCAACAAAAGTCTCTTCAAATGTTCCACTGAATTGTGGTAAACTAAAATACATATCTTTTTCCATCACATCAAGACAACTATCCAGGGTACTTGTCAGCATACTATATAAAATAGCATTATAGGTATCAATTGATTTTTCATCATTAAAATAATTATCCCTTATTAATTTTAGTTTTTCATAGTTTTTAATGACATAAAATCCATCGAATGATAAACTTATACAGTTATTATTTTTTGATTTTATAGTTTCCTCTACTTTTTTTACGGCATGTCTGGCAGAAATTAGGACAGGCGAGAAAGTCGAAAGAATGTTATCATCAGGAGAAACAATAGGAATGCCATGAATTAGTTTTCCATGTTTACTGGGATCACCGTCAAAGAAATAGGATATATGAACTCCAATGGAATTAAGATATTTTATAGCCCAGTTTCCTACAAAACCTGCGCCATACAACGCTATACCTTTATCGGAACTTTGTTCTATCTCTAAAAAGAGAGGCATCTTTTGTTGTATAATGTGATCTATATAATGGGATTTAATGTACATATATTTCCTCGTATTATCTATTAAATTATTGTAAGCAATAAATCATATCTTTAGGCCAACCTATTTTTACAGCATAATTATAAATAGTTTTGGTATGTAAATAGGGTGCAATGACTAAGACACCTTCTGTTGTAATTGAATTTGGTCTATGGATACTTATATTTTTATATTTACTATTTTGTAATGTGGTACTGGAATCACATAATTTAATTTTTTTATTATAAGACATAAATAATGGTAGGAAACTAAATAATTGTTGAGAAATTCCCCAAAAAGTTATATTTGATGAGTTCATAGCAAAGTTCTTTACATTACTAACTTGTTGTTCTAATTCAATTTTAGATTGGATTAAATATTTTCCTATATCAACTTTCTCTAAGAAATTATTGTTTGCATTCATTTTTTTCTGTGCAAGAATTATTAAAGAAGGGTATTTAAATTCTGGTGTACTCAATAAATTTCTTTCGATCGTAATAACTTGAAACCCAAATTTATTTAGAGCACTAATTAAAGAATTAGCTGAGAAATGATAAATATGTTCTCTTATACTAAACCAAAATGCAGTGCCAATAGGAATATCTTTGTATTTTTCACTATCTGGGACTTCAATCATAATATAGCCTGAATCATTTAAGACACGATATGATTCTGCGAGTACATCGTCAATATTTTTAATATGTTCTAAAACATGAAAGTACGTTAGCATTTCTTGTGAACCATTTTTATAAGGGAGATTAATTGCCCTGCCTTCAAGAAATTCTATTCCGTTATTTTCACTTATTGGTATACTTTTTAGATCAATATCAGTTCCAGATAGCCTTCCTTTCCAATTATTTTGTTTTAACCAATATAAAAAACCACCCCTCCCGCATCCTATATCAGATATAGGTATTCCATCTAAATTAAATTTTTGAATAATACTTTGATAACAACTATATTTTTCTATATTTTCGTTTGAAGAAATATCAAAATGATCCTTTTCATGATATATACACTCATCTCTATAAAAATTTGATAATGTGTCATCATTAATATTTGAGATAAAGATCAATCCGCAACTATAACATCCATAGTATAATGCTGTATAATTAAATATTGAGTTATTTAATCCGCTATAATCCCAGCTTACTATATATTGAGAATTATTGTCACAGATAGGGCAAAATATATCAGACTGTGGATTGTTTTTCATGAACACCTTCAAATATGGTCTATAAATTTATTTAGTAATTGCTCTCTATATTGATCAATGTTATCTACTTGACTAAAATTAATATGTCCACAGTTTCTACAAATTAAATTATTTCTTCGATTCCCTTCAAGATGTAATCTTCTTAATTTATTGATTTCATAAGAATTCCAGATTTTATAAAATGATTCATTTTTAATATCCCCTACAATAAGTTTTTGCTGCCAATCAGGACAACATGCACTCACAGTACCATCAGCATTAACTGCAACAGAATAAAATATATAAGTACAAACTTCTTTTTCTATTAATTCCTGATCATATTGTCCTTTATTATTTCTAATTGGTATTCCAGAATGTTCTTCAATATCAAAATAAGGCCAGATAGGAGATAAATTTTCAATGAAAATTCGATCACAATAGTCTCCAAATATTGAAAAAAAGTCTTGTTTTTCGCTTTCATTAATATAATCAGCAGGGATTTTTATATTTATTTCACATTGATTTTTATTCTGGTATAACCATTGAATATTCTCTACTAATTTATCAAAGTCAATATTAATTTTGGCATATTCCTGGTACTGAGCCTTATTCACACCTTCAATAGAAATATTTAATCTATCGATACCGGCATGAATAATATCTCTCAGTTTATCTTTTGAAAATAATGAGGCATTCGTAGCTAAATCTATAAATTGAACAGCACCACTCTCTTTAGCATAGGAAATCATTTGATGTAAATTTTTATTTAGAAACGGTTCTCCAATTTTATTCATACGAAGTACTTTTATAGGCTGGTTAAATTCTTTTAAGTCATTAATAAATTTTTTAAACAAATCTAAATTCATAATGCTTCTTTCATATCCTGCTTCAGACATCAATTCATTGTATCCTGATGGACAAAACGAACATTTGAAATTGCAGCGACTTGACGGATCAAGATAAATTAGAAAGGGTGTATCCAAAGGGATTACATTTTGCAAAGGTACATGTTTATCAGTTTCTAACTTTGATTTTATCTTAGCTTTCATTTACATAATCCTTTTTAAAATCATTTTTAATATATGTACTAATTTGGAATGGCATAAAATACTGCACCTGTCCCAGCCCACGAGTGAAGCCTCATATAGAATGAGTAATTGTTACAATTTTCAATAATAAATGAAGGTATCTTCCATAATCCATCATAATTATGATACAGAGTTACAGCTATAATTGGACGATTATTTTTTATTGTTATTAAAGAGCCTTTCAGTGCAAGAAGTTCTCCACCTTCAAGGTGTATTTTTATAAAAGTAGCTTCAATTCCTAAGCTATCTAGTGTTATGGATTTTTTTTTAGATTTGCCATTTGGACTTAACTTTGAAGCATAATCAAATCCTTGATAGAAATTAAATGATCCCTCAACATCATTTAAAGCTTTATTTATAAAATGAATTTTGGTATTGCTTTGGTATTTTTTAAAAATTATTTCATAATTTATCTCATCCGGCTCTATAGCATAAATTTTATTGTAATTATTATAAGTTATATCTATAAATTTATCAATTACAAAACCATGATGAGCACCACAATCGACAAATATTTCATGTTCAGTTAAAGATTTTGTGACTTCAGGAATAAAAAAACGATTATTTACATTGATATCAATATCTTTAAAGTTTAACTCAACTCGTAATTTCCTCCATGCAATAAATTGTAAATAATGGGCTTGGGATATTTTGTCTTTTAATGTAAAATATATTTTTTTGATCAAATCCATTTCATTACTATTAAGTTTATTAATAAACCATCCATTTTGTAAGGGATATTTGTCCGTGTACGCTTCGCTTACATCATAAAACAATTCTATATCTTTCCAGCCGTCTTCTTTCAATTGATCGATTAAATCAATTATAGGTATTGTTACAATACTTAATATTAGCAAACAATTATTTTTATCATAATTAGTAACTATATCTGGTGATTTTACTTGAATATCTTTCCACATTTCATCATTGGTATATTTAGATGAGTTTTTGTCAATAACATAGAGTAATGTAATATTTAAATAATTTAAGAAATCTTTTGTCATAATCCCAAGACTTCCTGCCCCGTAGATAATAACAGGTTTATTGATTATTCTTGGTTTAAAATTGAAATCAGTTTCTAGTATATCATTTAATATTTCATCTATGTTATTCTGAGTAGTTAGCCTTATAGAAGTATAGGGTTGATAATGATGCAATTGAGTCATGTTTTAAAGCCTGTTTAATAATAAATCACTGTATTTATCTATATCATCGGGGAGGCCATGAGATAATTGACCGCAATTTCCACATACAGGATGTTTTTTTCTTTCATGCTTTAAAAACATTTTTTGATATTCTTTCATTTTATCACCCAGCCATATTTCTTTAACTGATTGAGTGTTTACATCACCAATGATTAACTTTCTTGCCCAATCCAAGAAACATAAACTGGCTGAACCATCAGAATTAATTGAAAAGGAATAAAATACATACGGGCAAACAGAAACTTCTTTAATTTCCTGTCCATAAATACCATGTTCTTGATTCACAGAAACTTCACGCAGTTGAAACTCTGGCCAACAGGACATTATATGCTCAATGTAAACACCATCAGCTATATCACCAAACATATTATAAAATTGTTGTTTGTCATCATGAGATAATAAATCACCATTAATTTTAACAATAATTTCACAATTTTTTCTATTTTCGTAGAGATGAGCAATATTGTCAATTAATTCTTCAAAATTAATTTTAAATTGAGAAAACTCTAAGTATTGTTGAGTATTAATTCCTTCAATAGAGATATTAATTCTATCAAGACCAGCATTTATCATTTCAATATTTTTTTTTGGACTTAATAAGGAAGCATTTGTTGTTGTATCAATTCGTTCAGTACAGTTCGTATCTTTAGCATATTTAACCATATCTATAAAATTGGGATTGAGAAGGGGCTCACCATCCTTATACAAGCGTAATACTCTAATAGGTTTATCAAATTTACAAATATCATTTATAATTTTTTTATAGAGATCAAAATCCATGTGACCGTAATTTCGACCTGGAGTCTCTTTCATTAGATTTCTATCTCCGGTTGGACAGAATTTACACTGAAAATTACATTTGTCTGATGGATCCACAAAAATTATAAAAGGGGTGTCTAAAGGGATGACGGTTTCTAATTGGGTACGATTTTCTAAGTCTATTCGGGGTTTTATTTTAGCTTTCATATTTATCCTTTAATATATTGTTTAATTTTGTTTTATTACCCCAAAATGCCATTGGTTCATAATCTGGATAGGGGTAATATCCTAAATTTAGTTTGATGGATTTATTTTTTTGAATTAGATAGTTTTCAACAAGCTTTCTAACTGAAATGGGTTCTCCGCTACAACAATTAAAAACACCTGTTAGTTCATTTTGTATGGATATATTAACAATATATTTAGCCACTTCTTCTACGGGTAGATAATCTCTTAATTGATCTCCACCTGACATATTAAATACCTTTTGGTCATTATTAAGTGCGTAGGATAGTTGTTCCAGGAGAGATTTTGGATTTTGACCTTCACCATACATATAAAATATTCTTATCCATTTAAAATTAAAATCATATTTCTTAGATAGCTCTAAAATAAACTTTCTCAAAGTATCCTTTGCCAAAGCATAGGGTGTTGTTGGAAAAGTGTTCATATCTTCATCTAAACAGCCATTCTGTAATCCGTATTCTAAACATGTACCCGTGATATTCACTGATTTTAAGCCATTTAATATCATATTCCTTATGAAATTATAATTATTGTATAAAATACTTTCTATATGAGATATATCATTATAATTATTTAAACTTTCCCAAGTAAGATGAATTAATATATCTGGTTTATTGAAATAATCATAATAATTTATTTCACGATTGTAAAGATCACCCGGAATAATCTGAACTTTAGACTTCCAATCAGTATTTTCTATCTTACTTAAATTTCTCAGGCTAGCAGTTATTTTTACTTCTGGATACTTTAATAATTCTTTTATTGTGTAATTTCCTATAAAACCTGAAGCTCCGGTTACAAGTACTTTCAAAAAAACCTCAAAATATTATTATGAAATATTAGGGAACAACCTATCTTTTTCTGAAATCAGAGTAATTTCTAATGGCCATGATATTTTTAAGCATGGATCTTTGTATGATACACCTTTTGAGGATTCTGGGTAGTAGAAATTAGACATTTGGTAAAATACCTCTGAATTATTTTCTAATGTTTGGAATCCATGGGCAAATCCTTCGGGGATATAGAGCATTTTATTGTTCTCTTGATTTAATTCAATTCCAAACCATTGTTTATAGCTTGATGAATCTTCTCTGAGGTCAATAATAACATCATAGATCGATCCTCGGGTACAACGGACCAATTTAGCTTCTTCGTGGGGTTTAGCCTGATAATGCATACCCCTTAAAGTCCCTTTTTTATTATTAAATGATATATTACACTGGACTATTTTAGGATTTAAGCCCCTTTTTTTAAACTCATTTTCACACCAGGTTCTGGCAAAAAAACCTCTTTCATCAGCAATGGGTTCTATTTCTATAATATAAGAATCTTTTAAAGGAGTTTCAATAAACTTCAACTAAATTATCCTCACTTGGGGTATTGGGATAATAAATTGAGCCCCCCATTCTCTTATATATTTTAACTGTTTAACAATCTCATCCTCAAGATTCCAGGGTAGAATAAGTATATAGTTGGGTTTGGTTTCTTTAATTTTATCAGGATTGTAAATAGGAATATGGGTGCCGGGTAGAAATTTACCTTGTTTATATGGACTTCTATCCACTGTATAATCAATAAAATCGTTTCTTATTCCACAATAATTTAATAACGTGTTTCCCTTAGCTGGTGCGCCGTAGGCTACAATGGTTTTATTGTTTTTTTTAAGGGAAATTAAAGATTCTAGTAAATTCCTCTTGCAATTGATGATCATTTTCTGATAAGACTGATATATTGATAAATTATTGATACCCAGATTGATTTCTCTTGTGATTAACTGATTTACACTCGGTTCAATAGGATGCGTTGTATTTTCACTACGTTTTGCATAAATACGGATGGATCCGCCATGAGTTGGGATTTCTTCGACATCAAATAACGTGAGTTCATGTTTTTTAAAGATTTGATCCACTATAAAAATAGATAAATATGAAAAATGCTCATGATAAATGGTATCAAATTGGTTTTTTTCTATGAGATTGAGTAGATGGGGGAATTCCATAGTGATAACACCATTGGGTTTTAAAAGGATTTTCATTCCATTGACAAAATCATTAATATCAGGAACATGAGCCAGGACATTATTACCAATAATTAAGTCAGCCGATTGTTTATTACCAATCATCTCCTGGGCGGTATTTGAACCAAAGAACTTTGTTATGGTATTAATATTTTTTCCAATGGCAACCTGGGCAACATTCTCAGCTGGTTCGACACCCAGTACCTGGACATTTCGTTCTTTAAAGTATTGTAATAGATAGCCATCATTACTTGCTAATTCTACAACAAGATGATTTTGGTTTAATTTTAAACGATTTATTATTTGTTCTGTGTACAATTTACAATGAGATAACCATGAGTCAGAATAACTTGAGAAATAGGAATAGTTGGTAAATATATTTTCAGGCTGTTCAAATTCTTCCAGTTGAACAAGAAAACAAGATTCACAAACAAAGGCGTGGAGAGGATAAAATGGCTCCATTTGTTGCAGGTTTTCGGAATCAATAATATTATTTGCAATGGGAGACATTCCAAGATCTGCAAATGTATATTTTAATTGTGATTTACAAAAACGACATACTCTATTTTTCATGATTTTAACAATTCTTCATACATATTAATTTCATTTAAACACCTTTGGAGCATCGGTTCATTATTTATAAAGGATTTATACCATTGTACAATTTGTTCAAGTGTCTTATCCAGACTTAGTTTAGGAGACCATCCAAGATATGTTTTAGCCTTGGAGCAGTCTAATTTAAGATAATTTGCTTCATGGGGGTTGATTTCATTATCAGTTACCCATTTTAAATTTTTATTCCACAATAATCGAATATATTCTGTAATGTAGGATACCTGTTTGTGGTTTCCATCATCCGGTCCAAAATTCCATGCTCCTATAAAATCTTTAGGATTTGACCATAATTTCTCAACAAGTTGTAGATATCCATATAGTGGCTCCAGAACATGTTGCCAGGGACGTATCGCATTGGGGTATCGGATAAAAATATTTTGATTATTAGAGAATGATTGTATAATATCCGGTATAAGACGGTCTTGTGCCCAATCTCCACCGCCGATGACATTTCCAGCCCGTGCTGTTGCTATGGCACATTGATGCGATGAAAAATCCTTTGGATTAAAGAATGATTTAATATAGGATGATGTAACTAATTCAGCACATGCCTTGCTAGAGGAATAGGGATCATAGCCACCCATGGGATCCATTTCTCGATAAGACCATATCCATTCTTTATTTTCGTAACACTTATCACTTGTAATGACTAAAACGACTTTAACACATTTTGCTTTACGCACGGCTTCAAGTATATTTAGTGTACCCATAATATTTGTAGTATAAGTTTCAACTGGATCAGAATATGATTTTCTTACGATAGCCTGGGCTGCCATGTGAATGATTATTTCTGGTTGATGTGACTGGATTATTTCTTTTAAATTATCGATATTTCGTATATCTTTAAAATAGGATACCATATTCTTCTGGACTTCTGCAACTTGAAATAGACTAGGATTTGTTTCGGGTTCCAGGGAATACCCAATGAGGTCAACCCCCAATTTTTTTAACCAAATAGAGAGCCAACTTCCTTTAAAACCAGTATGTCCTGTTAAAAGTACTTTCTTACCCTTCCAAAAGTTATGATTCATTTACCAGACCTTCCAGGGGGTATAATCACTATTCCATAATTCTTCTAATTTTACTTTATCTCTTAGTGTATCCATGCATTGCCAAAATCCCGTATGTAAATAAGCTGAAAGATTTTTCTCTTTAGCTAATCTTTCCATCGGACTTCTTTCCCAAATAGTATTATCACCTTCAATATAATCCAATACTTTAGGGTTAAGTACAAAATAGCCCCCGTTAATCCAATTCATATCACCGGGGGATTTTTCAATAAAATTAGTCACAAAATTTTTATTAACATCCATAATACCAAAACGCCCTGGAGGCTGAACAGCGGTTACTGTAGCATAAGTTCCCTGTTGTTTGTGAAATGATATCAAATCCTGAATATTTACATTGGTAATACCATCACCGTATGTAAAACAAAAATCCTCATCGTCCAAATATTTAGAAACTTTTTTTAGCCGACCCCCTGTCATGGTATTTTCACCAGTATCAATCAGGGTAACTTTCCATGATTCTGCATACTGCTGATGAACGATCAATTGATTATTTGACATATCGATTGTAACATCTGATGTATGCAAAAAATAATTCGCAAAATATTCTTTTACAATATATCCTTTGTATCCTAGACAGATAATAAAATTGTTTATGCCATAGTGAGAGTATATTTTCATAATGTGCCATATAATGGGTTTACCACCTATTTCGATCATAGGTTTTGGTTTCAGATGAGATTCTTCGCTGATCCTAGTTCCTAGGCCGCCTGCTAGTATGACAGTTTTCATGATATTATATCCCATTCTAATATAGGTCTCACAACTCCGGGAATTGTGCCAGAATAACCTGTCTCTCTGGTTTTGATATCTTTTACTGTATCAATAATTTGAAAAGAAATAACATCTTTTTCCCAAAAATGGATAGTCACAAAATTCTTTATTGATGTTAATGCTAAACTGATTTTATATTTTTTATCGTTCAAATAATTTGCAGGGATATTGCATCGGACGATATAAATCCCTTTTTTATTAAATGATTCATTTTGATCCTTCGGAAAAGCAACTACAAATACACAAGTCCCATCCTCAGAATATAGATGCATATTTGGAAAAAAATATAAATTGCTATCATTCAGAATTTCAAATTTCATTTCAATATAAAAGGACTCATTAATATTAATCTGTTTAACTATATTTTCATTATAATCTTTTATCGAACCATAGAGAAGTCGGGCATGTTCATCTCCGACATCAAAATTTAATTCACTAATTATACTATTATTGCTTACACCTAAAATAGATACTAAATAATCCTGGATAGCTTCTTCCTGTGATGTATATTTAACTAAATTACCATTATTTAAAAAATATACCTGATCGCAGAAGTTTCTTATAACGGTAAGATCATGTGAAATCAATAATATAGTTTTATTATTTTCTTTGAAATTTTGAATCTTAGAATAACATTTTTTTTGAAAAGCTGCGTCTCCGACAGCAAGGGCTTCGTCAACAATCAGAATATCAGGATCCACATTGATTGCACAGGAGAAAACAAGTCGAACCGCCATTCCACTGGAATAGTGCATCACGGGTTGATCAATATATTCGCCAATATCAGCAAACTCCTCAATAAGGGGGGCTCTTTCTTTCATTTCCTCTTTGGAATAGCCCATGAGGGCACCCTGAAGATATATATTATCTCTCCCTGTGAGCTGAGGATTAAATCCAACCCCAACTTCTAGCAGGGAAGAGATTCTGCCATTGACATTGATTTTACCACTGGTTGGATGAGTTATCCCACAAATGAGTTTTAATAGAGTACTCTTCCCGCTGCCATTTTTACCGATAATTCCTACCGTAGAACCCTTTGGAATATCGAATGAGATATCTTTTAATGCCCAGAACTCGTGGTGGAGTCTTTTAAATCCCAGGGATAGCAGCTCTTGTACCCTGGCATAGGGTGTTTCGTATAATTTGAATTTTTTTGAAACGTTATGTACAGATATGGCGATATCTTTGGGCTGTGTATCATTTTGTATATTTGGTTGGTCTTGCATAATTTGAGTTTCAATGTTCAATGAATTATCCCATCTTAATTTATCATTATAGGAAATCAGCCAATTCCCTTTTAAAAGCGTTAAAGATCATTCCACCGATCATAAACGTCAAAATAGAAATGCCATACGTAGTTATAATCAATGTGGGATCCAGAAAAAAATCCTTTCCAATCAGAGATATTCGAAATCCAATAACCACTGTGTAAAGGGGGTTTAATTTAAGTATTGCTGTGATGATGGGATATGAATGAGACATTTTATCGAGCATTTCATAGGAATAAAACACAGGGGTTGCAAAAAATAAGATATTTATTATTACGGGAACAATATGTGTCAGATCTCTTAATACTATTGAAACACAGGATACAATCCACGATAATCCTATAACAAGCAATACCAGAGGAATTAGAAATAAGGGTAAATAGAATAAGTTGCTTATAGACGGGACAATCCCAAATACAGCCATGATGATAGCGGTTACTATCAGGGTTATCCCTGCAGTTATAAATGATGAAATGAGTATTGAAACAGGGAATAGCTCATAAGGGAAAACCATTTTGGTGATCATTGAAATATTTTCTAATAGCACAGAACTGGATCGACTCAGGGTTTCGGAAAAGATTTGATAGGGAATAAGTCCACAGATAAGGAAAATAACAAATGGTGCTTTTAAATAGGCGTCAGGAACAGTAGATCGAAAGACTAATGAAAATATAAGAGTGTATATACCAACGAATGCAATGGGTTGAAACACTGCCCATAATATTCCAAGGACAGATCCAGCATACCGGGATTTTATATCCTTGTTCACCAAAGCAGAGATCAGTGTCCAGCGGTTTTTTAGATCCCAAAAGAAATGAAATTGGCTCTTTATAAAAATACTTAAAGTCAACATTATACCCTATGTAATAACATTTTACTTGAAATTAATAATATATACTAAAACTATTATAAAAATAAAATCGATAGATCAACACTGTCATGATGAGGTTCTCGAACCATGGCACAAAAGATTTCAGATTTTAAAGGTTATCAGTAGATTACAAAATTAACATAGATTTGATTTATATTCAAAAATCCCGGATCACCATACATTGATGATGATCACAAGGGGCTTTAATATATTTGAAAATTGAATTGGATCAATACATCATAAAATACTTTATTATGTTAAAGGTACAATTAAACGGATTTGGTCCATCTGTTTTTTTTATGACCAGTTTCGAGTCACCCGATTAGCCCAGCTTAATGATGATCCTGCTGAGAGATCAAGAGGTTTAACCCATGCTCCTAATGTGCTATTATATTTGATCATATAATAAGATATAAATAACTGGTAAGCTGTGGTATAGCGTCCCAATGTTTTTTCGTAATAATCTGCCTGATCCTTCTATGTCTGATAAGCTGCGGTTCAAGTTTTAACAAATTGAATTTATTCACCAGTATAGTGATGAAAGCCAATACAATATTATCCTGCTCAATGGATGTGGGTGCTGTTCGAACCCCTTTTTGTTTGGCATAGGTAAAGGAATCTTTTATAACTTTGCCATCAACCATTTCTTTGCCCATTGTCACATAGACGAGAATTCCTAATTTCCCACTGAGTCCGGTGAACATGGGGTGTAAATCCACTTTCATTTTTATCTCCAAAATTTTTTAAATCGGATGGTGAACGGTGTCGAACCATCATGAATTAATTTAAAAAATTATTTAATTTTTGGAGAATATCTCGATTGGGAGATATCAAAATCTGAATACCCTTTTTGAAAGAAAATCACAAAATCTTAGCTATTATTTACAAATTCACCAATCCGGTAAATTTTATGATTTTTTCTTCTGAAAAGGATTTCAGATAATAAATTGTTAGAAATGTCATTGACAGGGAAGATGGAGCCGTATTTTCTATTAAAATTAAAGAATTAACTGATTTTAATATGCCCAAATAATACTTAAATCTTTACCCAGACTCATTTCTGCAATTTTCTTCTTAAATGCCTTTATAGAAAAGGGTTTTATAAGTTTTACCGTTTTTGTGAAATTTATAATTTAGTAAAAAAAATATTTTTAAAAATATAAAAAAATTTGGATAGTGACCAATTTATTACTGAGGTAATGGTGAATTTATTTCTGTAACTTACTCTAAATATAGATTCTGAATCAAGTTCAGAATGACAATATACATCAATGTCAGTTAATATTTTAGCACTATGATATTTTTCTTGCTTCAAGATAAATAACTAGTTCGGCAAATATTTTTTTTATTTTAACAAAGGCTTTCAAAGCAAATTGAATCCCTTCTATTATTTCTATTTCATTATCAGGGTATTCATGAACTAAAATATTTCTCAGTTTTCTAAATTCTCTCCATTCCTCTGCTGATGGAATTAATTCTAGTTTTTCCAGTTTATTGAGAACATCAATTAAAGACATATTAGGTTTATATTCTTCTAAAAAGGTTAAAACAGCAGAAAAAAACTTTTCATTCATTATATCCTGGATTTTAGAATATCTAAATATAAAAGAATCAATGTTTATTATTTTTTCTTCATCCCCAAAGGTTAACTCCTTCCATGTTTTAATCTCATTAAAAGTTATATCTGCTCTTGAGAAGTGGAGTTTTAAAGTATCTATAATTTTTTCCAACTTCATATTTTAATGCCTTCTTTTTTAGCAATAATATAGATATCATTATTGGCTGAGGCAGGTGTTTTAACGATCAGATCAATTTTTTGCTCTCCGAAGTGTTGCTCATATTCATTTAAAAAAAATATTTTTTCTTTTAAGGAAGTGATTAGCTGAGTTTCTATAAAAATATCAATATCTCCCCCTTTTAGATTATCATTGGTTCTGGAACCAAATATCCAGGTTTCGCAATCCATTCCAAAATATTTTTGAGAGAGTTTTTTTATCCATTCTAATTCTTTATTATTTAATCTCATAAACTATTCTCGTCATGGACTAAAAATTTATTTTAACAATTAAGTTTTCAGCTTATTTTGAAATATATTAAAGTTTGTCAGTAATTTTAAATTATTGTTATGAGATCTTTGCAGTGATTCAATTTATTAAACCTTATTAAACTATTTTTCCAGTTATATATTTTTCGACAGTATCAATTATTGACATTAATTGTTCACTATATTCCAAAAGAGGTTTAAAGATTTCAGAAATATCATTGTAAACATAATCATGAGTAATATCATTTCTAAGTTTTCTAATATTATATAAAGAGTCAGCCTTTTCTACAAGACCCATTTTTTCTGATAAGTTGCATCTGTCTATGAAAAATCGAGCCTCTTCCTGTAAATAAATAAACAAACTTTTTAATAGTTTTTGAGTTAAAATGTCACTAGTTCTTGCAAAACGGGAACTCAACCCTTCAAATTCTGTCAACTCTGACATCGTATAATGATCTTTAATACCTATTTTATTACAATTTTCCAAAGAATATTTTAAAACATCATATGATTTTAAAAGAAGTTTAAGTTCTTCAAGCACTAATGTTTTTATATTATTCTCAATCATAGTTCAATAGCTTCTTTTAAAATTAAATCCTTAAATGAGTCTTTCTCATTATATTCAAAACTAATTAAATCTAATTTTTGCTCTCCAAAATGGATAAAAAAGTTTTTTTCTATTCTTCCTTTTTCTATAAAATCCAACTTTCTCTGTGATAAAATTAATATATCAATATCTCCCCCCTTTTCAGCATCATTGACACGACTACCAAAGAGATATATTTTAGAATCTGGTAAAATGGAATGGATAGATGATTTAAGATTCTCAATTTTTTCTTTTCCTAATCTCATAAATCTATTCTCCGTATCGGTGAAGAAAAAAAACTTTGTCATGCAGAAAATTTGGTAGTGACCCAATTCAAACTGAGTTTATTGCGAAGTTTAAAAACCTTTAAACCCTTTGACTCCGCACAGGGAACGGATTATAGTCCGTGTTCTTCTTAGAGTGACAATATCAGTTTATTAATTATCACCACCGAGAATTTGATTTATAAGAGCTTTAATATAGAATTATATATATCTAAAATAATCCGAATCGGTTCTCATTAACCATTTTGAAAGAGTTTGTAATTCCATATCCTTATCGGATAAAACAGGATTAGAAATTGGCCACTGAATATTAATATCAGGATCACTCCAGAGGATTCCTGATTCTGCATTGGGGTTCCATAAAGATGTGCATTTATATTGGATTTCAGCGTATTCGGAGAGGACACAAAATCCCCTTGCAAATCCTGCTGGTGCATAGACCTGAAGCTTATCTTCAGCTGAGATTTCTATACCATGCCACTTTCCAAGTGTTGGAGAAGCCTTTCTAATATCGACTGCTACCACAAATGCTTTACCAAGGGTCACTCTCATGAGTTTAGCCTGTGGTTTATCCCATTGGAAGTGCAATCCCCGGATTACTCCTCTTTTTGACCGAGAGTGATTATCCTGTACAAAATCAATGGGTAATCCTAATTCTTTGAATTGATCTGCTCTAAAGGATTCCATAAAAAATCCCCTGTGATCTCCAAATACTTCTGGTTGGACAACTACAACGCCATTAAGATGTTCTGAGATAATTTTGAATTGTCCCATAAATGAATCTTTAAAACATATTTTAATTATAAATTGTTATTATTTATTAATTGATTGGTAAAATAATCAATCGTTTTTTGTAATCCTTCATCTAATAATGTTTTGGGATTAAAGTTTAATTTTTCCCGGGCTAAGTTAATATCAGGTTTACGTTTTACAGGATCATCCTGGGGCAGGGGTTTATAGATAATTTTTGAAGAACTGTTTGTCAACTTAATCACTTTTTGAGCCAACTCATAAATTGTAAACTCATTTGGATTCCCCAGATTAATTGGACCAACAAACTCAGGATAATTCATATATGCAACCATTCCCTTGATTAAATCATCAATATAACAAAAGGATCTCGTTTGACTTCCATCTCCATATACTGTAATATCTGATCCTTCAAGTGCCTGGACAACAAAATTACTCACTACCCGTCCATCATTTTTTAACATCCTGGGACCATAAGTATTAAATATTCTAATAATTCTTACATCAACACTATTCTTTCGGTAATAATCCATTGTTAAAGTCTCAGCACATCGCTTCCCTTCGTCATAACAGCTTCTTATCCCTATAGGATTTACATTACCCCAGTATGTTTCTTTCTGAGGATGTTCGATAGGATCGCCATATACTTCAGAAGTACTAGCCTGAAAAAATCGAGCTTTGACTCTTTTTGCTAATCCCAACATATTTAGAGTACCCAAAACATTTGTCTTAATTGTCTTGATTGCATTATATTGATAATGAACAGGGGATGCAGGACAAGCTAGATTATATATTTGTTCAACTTCAATAGTTATAGGATTTATAATATCATGACGGATGAATTCAAAATTGGGGTTGTCTAATAAGTGGATAATATTTTTTTTTGAACCTGTGAAGAAATTATCAAGACATAAAACCTCATTGCCTTGGGACAGCAATAATTCACAGAGATGGCTTCCAATAAAACCTGCTCCACCTGTAACTAATATTTTTTTATTCATAAATTAATATTTTTATCGACCTATACAGTAATATTCAAAACCCATTTCTTTTAATAATTCAGGATTATACTGATTTCTTCCATCAAATATAACGGGTTTTCTCAAAAGAGTTTTCATTTTATCAAAATCTGGCACCTGAAAAGGCTTCCACTCGGTAATTAAGCACAGCGCATCAGCTTGATCCAATGCAGAATATTGATTATTGCTATAAGTAATTCCATTTTGATTTCCAAAATAATTTTTTATATTGGAAACAGCGATAGGATCATACACTGTAACAGTTGCTGAATAATCAATTAATTTTTTTATAACATCAATTGCTGGTGCTTCCCGAATGTCATCCGTATTTGGTTTAAAAGATAAGCCCCACAAAGCAAAATGAAGACCCTTTAACTGATTATTGTAATATTTTAATATTTTTTCAATAAAAAAAAGTCTTTGCTGATGATTTACTTTTTCAACAGCATCCAGAATATTCATTTCTTCCCCAAAGGATTTTCCCGTTTTCAAAAGGGCTTGGACATCTTTAGGAAAGCAGGATCCACCATAACCTAATCCCGGATAGATGAAGTGATAACCAATCCGACTATCAGAACCAATTCCTTTCCTTACTTGTTCGATATCAGCACCAGTTTTCTCGCATAATTTTGCAATTTCATTAATAAAAGAGATTTTAGTAGCTAACATAGCATTAGCAGTATATTTTGTCATTTCTGAAGAAGGAATATTCATATATAGAATAGGGTGTCCATTTCTAACAAAAGGAGCATAAAGGCTTTCCATGATTTCTCTAGCTTTGGCTGATTCTACTCCAACAACAATTCTATCTGGTTTCAGAAAATCCTCTATGGCATGACCTTCTTTAAGAAATTCAGGATTTGATACTATATCAAAAGGAATTGTAACATTTCGTTCCTTAAGAATATGTTGGATCATTTCTTTAATTTTCTTCCCTGTACCAACAGGAACTGTGGATTTCGTGATAATAAGTTTATAATTATCCATGTTTGTAGCAATATTTTTTGCAACAGCCAGGACATGCTGAAGATCCGCAGACCCATCTTCTCCTGGAGGCGTTCCCACAGCGATAAAAAATAATTGGCAATTTTTAATTGTTTCCTGGATATTGGTTGTGAAGAAAAGTCTTTTTTCTGTTTGATTTCTTTCAATCATTTCTTCCAGGCCTGGCTCGTATATGGGGATAATACCATTATTTAAATTATCGATTTTCTTTTTATCAATATCAACGCAAGTCACTTCATTGCCCAGTTCAGCAAATCCTGTACCTGTTACTAAACCAACGTATCCCGTTCCAATAACAGCAATTTTTGTCATTATTCTTCCTTATAATTTTACCATTAATCATGAATTATAGTTTAAGATATTTACCAGATAACATAAAAAACCCTGATTCAGTATATATGTTCTATATGATCATCTTTATTTAGATAAAAAAACAAATAGATTTATGAAAATTAGTAAAATTATCGAGACACACCTCACCCATTAACAAATAAATCATCCCTTCAAATCAGTGAAGTAGACAATAAGTCCTTATCGGACTCTCAGCAATTGTATGCTGGCATAATAGGTGTATGATAATTGTTCAATTTATTAATAATGGATTTTAAACCCTGTCTTTTTATATAAAATACCTGATCCTTAGTAATATTTAATTGTTTAGAAATTTCATAGGGTGTATATTTAAAAAAATAAGTACAGGCTATAACTCTTTGTTCACGATAGCTTAAATGATCATAGGCTAAAGCTATATCAGCACATTGCGCTACAAAATCATCGTTAATGGAATTTCTATTGATGGTTAAAAGGCCTTTAATTTTCTCATCATTTAACTGATGCAAAATAAATATAACTTCTTTTTTATTATATAAATAATGGTAATCCATGGACATTTATTCTACTTTGTTCAATTTTTGAGCAATATATTGGGTTATATTCATGTAATTTTTTTCGTTGATATATTTAGAATTATTATCGTCCTGACAATCGAGAATCATCATATTGGGACTTAATATATTTTCAGCCCGGGAAATTTTAGCATAGGAAATATTTTCATTATTTTTTAAAATGACCTCTGTAATATTTAACAATTCATTTTCACCTAGAAGAATAAATTGATTGTACCCTTCAATGATTTTCCCATCAATAAATTCTGAAAGCCATTTCTTATAATTATTAATACGATCAAATGTATCCTGAATATATAATCGTGTTAACCGGATCTGTTCTTTAAATCCTTTAGGAGTTAAGACATATTGAATATTTTTCTTATTTAAACGGGAAAGTTTTACATACCCTTTGTTCACTAAATTTTTTAAGAGAATATTAATAAGTCCTAAGGAAAAGCCGCTTAATTGAGATATTTCTCTCTGACTTGTAAATCCATCAAGGGATATTTTAGATAATAATATTGTCTCTTTATGATTTAGATCGTTCATAAATAAACAATATAACACATAATTTTAATTTGTCAATTTATTTAGTTTTTTTTAATAAAATGCTTATCTAGTTAGCT
>DKAT01000108.1 GCA_002450905.1 Spirochaetia bacterium UBA6919 | reverse complement strand
ATTTAATACCATAGGTGTAGATGATGGCATAGCTATGGGCCACTCAGGTATGAAATATTCTTTACCAAGCAGGGAAATTATAGCAGATAGTCTGGAAGCTGTGGTTCAGGCACATCGATTTGACGGATTGATTTGTATAACCAATTGTGACAAAATAGTTCCGGGGATGCTAATGGGGGCTCTCCGTGTGAATATACCCACGATATTTATTAGTGGGGGACCTATGGAGGCAGGGCGTTTGAAGGATGGCAGGGTGGTGGATCTCGTTTCTGTATTTGAAGGTGTGGGACAATATCGTGCTGGTAAGATCAGTGAGGACGAATTAAAAGAAATTGAAGATAACGGATGCCCTACTTGTGGGAGTTGTTCGGGAATGTTTACTGCCAATTCCATGAATTGTCTTTGTGAAGCCTTGGGAATAGCTCTTCCGGGTAATGGTACGATTCTGGCTACAGATCCCAGAAGGAAAGATCTTGTAAAGAATGCTGGAAGTCAGATCATGAAATTAGTTCAGGCTGATTTAAAAATAAAAGATATAATCACAAAAGAATCTATCGATAATGCTTTCATCTTAGACATGGCTATGGGTGGTTCTACTAATACTGTTCTCCACACTATTGCATTATCCAAAGAAGCGGGTATTGAATATCCATTAAGCCGTCTGAATGAGCTTTCTGACAAAGTTTCTCATATTTGCAAAGTCTCTCCTGCTTCCACTGTTCATATTGAGGATGTTGAACGGGCCGGTGGTGTTTCTGCAATTCTAAAGGAGGTAAGTAAAATTAAAAACCTTCTACACCTTGATTCAAAGACGGTTACACTGAATACCCTTGGTGAAAATATTAATGATGCAGAGATTTTGGATAAAAGTGTCATTCATCCCATTGAAGAGCCTTATAGTAAGAAGGGTGGATTGACTATCTTATTTGGAAATCTTGCTCCAGAAGGAGCAGTTATTAAAACAGCAGCAGTTCAACCCAATATGAAACAACATCGGGGACCTGCAAGAGTATTTGATTCCCAGGATGATGCTAATGAAGGGATTTTAGGTGGGAAAATTAAATCCGGTGATGTTGTTATCATAAGATATGAGGGACCAAAGGGTGGACCTGGTATGGCAGAGATGCTTGCTCCAACAGCGAATATTATGGGTATGGGCCTGGGTGAATCCGTGAGTCTTGTTACAGATGGTCGTTTTTCTGGTGCAACAAGAGGTGCTTGTATCGGACATGTTTCTCCTGAAGCAGCTGAAGGAGGTACCATAGCCTTAATCCAGGAAGGTGATATGATTTCTATAGATATTGAAAATAAATCCATTAAGGTAGAAGTATCAGACGAGGAATTGAAGAGAAGGAAGACCAATTGGAAGAAGAAAAAAAGGGAAGGACTAACAGGATATCTTGCAAGGTACGCCAGTTTAGTTACCAGTGGTAGTCAGGGAGCAGTGCTGAAATATCCTGAGTGATTTATAAAATAATTGTCCTATATTAAAAACAGATGTTTAACCTGAACACAATCGGAATTAAAATTTTCAGTTCCGATTCTTGTCAGTAATAGTTATATGATGGGTATGACTTTATCATTAAGGGCTGTTTCAATTCAAAGATTTTATTATTTCATGTGGGTGATTATCTATACAAATCAATGTGTACTAAAACTAACTTCAATATGATGAGATGATTATATTATTTTACGGGTTGTGATAATTGTTAAAATGTCTATCTGTAACCTGTTTTAGCACAGGTGAGAGCGTAAATGGATTTAGCTCCCGCTTCCTTAAGTACTTTGGAACACTCATTGAGCGTTGATCCTGTATCAAAGATATCATCCAATAACAAAATATCTTGATTTCTCGCTTGGATTTCACTATTCACTATATACACACCTCGAATATTTTCTTTACGCTGAAACGTTGAATGTAAAGATTTCTGAGGGACATTATCCGATATCTTGATGAGTAGATCAGGAATATATTTTATTCCAAAATTAATTTCTATGAATTGAGCTATTTTAGGGGCTATAGATGGGTGATTTTCATTGGGTGGAACAGTAGTGATCACATTTATATTTTTATATTGACTTATTTTATCAAAGAATTGAATGATCTTATCAGTTATTATTTCTGGGAGACCCTGCTTATTTTTATATTTAAATTTGAATATGGCTCTTCCAACAGGGGTATGCGTTTTGCTGGCGCTCAAAGGTTCTGTATAGTAATCGAATGAATACCCTTTGTTAAATATACCATTGATTGGAGGGAAATAATGGTTCAAGAGAGAATTGGTAATTTGAGTATACTGTGTCGTCTGAAAATTATGCTTCACATTTGTCATCGAGTATATTTGTCTTAAGGCATTGGATAAGTTCTTCATATTTTTATTATTTATCCCTTTTATCATTGATAATTCCCTGTAATTTTTAGGTTTGTATAAGGATATTGCTTTCAAGATATTTTCATTAAGAGAAATATCACAATTATTATGTAAGATTCCTTTTAATAAAGGATAAATGGACTTGGGATTATTTGAAAACAGTTTTTGATGAGACTTCCATATGATATTGTTTTTTGAACTGCCTTTCTGAATATATAATAAGCCCCTATTCGAAAGGCTTAGTGTTGTAAAAAAGGATTTTGGATTGGTAACCTCTTCTATATATCTATCAAGGATTAGTTGGATAATAACCTCAATCACTGCTTCAGGACGTACTAAAGACAGTGAGTTATATTGAAATGACTTATCCAGAGATAGCTTTTTTATCTTCGCCGACTGGGATCCTGTTAAAATATGAGAAATTAATGTTTTCCCCAATGAAATATCCAATTCATCAATGAGCTTTAGAACTGAACACTTGATAATATTTGTGAGACAGAAAGAATCGTCCTTTTGTAAAGGATTTTTTGTATGATTTGATAATTCAGACAGCACATAGCTCTCAAGTTCTTTTAGACACTTGATTTTTTTACTCAATAACGACTGAATTATTTTGTCATTCAGACGTCGTAATTTTAATTTTTCAAAATTATCCATTAGTACAAAATGATATAATATATCTTTCTCTAATATTATAATATAACCTTGTTTATCCAGTTCATAGAGTATTTTACTAACTATTATAGGGGATAAATTTCTCTCCTTGCAATTCGCTAATACATCAAAATAACCCTGAGTATTCTTTAATAAATCTTTTAACCATAAATAATTATTGTCGATACACATATGACCCTTTGTGCTATATATAAAATGAACTGTACTCAATATTGAAACTCCTTTGGACATTGCTTTAGTATTGATTATATATTGGAGAATATTTTCCAGTTTTGAATGCGGGACTCTTAAACTATTATAAAGATGTTTTTGAGAGATAAAACAACTTTGCCCCATAAATCTATGTTTCTTTAAGATTGAACATAAGATACGAATATTTTTAGAATCGGGAAGATTCCTGATGATATTTAACTCACGCTCACATCTGTCTTGATAGGAATAAAATAAATATATATCAATGATCTTATCCTGTTTCAAGCAACTTATTATCTCTGATAAACAGGGAATCCACCCATCTGAAAACTGATAATGGACTATCCATTGAATATTTATTTTAAAAGGATTTATACACGAGAATTCGCTGACAATAAGTATTTGTAAGGGGTTGAGATGATCAGAGGATTGAAATCGTTCTATAGAAAATAGCTTATCATTTAAGCTTAAATTATTATGAAAATAAATCACATTTATACCGGAAGTGCTCAGGAGATATTCAAGGTATTCTCCATCTTTCGGACTGGATACAATTAATATTCCTTTAGACTCTCTTTCTCTGATGAACTCTAATAATTTATTCATCTTTTCCTCATAATTTTCTGTAATAATAATCGATAGCATTTGACTATTGTGAATCTTATTATGATACGACATTATCGATAAGGATGGTATGAATTTCTTTATATACCTGAGGATTTTCTTATCACCAATCCATATAATATTATTCCACAGGGATTGATTGAGGTATATATATTTTTTTACCTGAGAATATCTGTAAGGATTGGTCATCAGAGGTGTATGGATGATTATACTATCCCACTGGGCAATATATATGATTTTATGTTGCTCTGCAAAGGAATGATGAATTATATAGATCATATTATCTGGTTCAGTCTTGATATTTACTGCAGTTTCTATAGATAATTCCTTATCATCATCAATAATTTTAATATATCCTGATTGAATTTCTTCTATAAATAAAGATTTTATAAGGTCTAGGTCATTGGTAATCCATAAATGAAAACCATTTTTCAGTTCATAATAGATGTCAAGATAGACCTGATAAGAGAATATCGGATAGCATATTCCCTTCGGATTGTTTTGAAACAAGAAATCTTGGGTTAACTTAGTATTTATTTCTCTTCCATAGGGTATAAAATGATCTATTAACTTATTTAATTCTACTTGAATGGATTGTATCATAAAAATAACATTCACTTAAATATCAAACTTATACTATTAAACAATATTTTTTTACAAACCCTTAGAATTCTATTATATTTAATCCAAATTAAGGAGGTTATACAATGAAATTGACATATAAATTACTTTTATTCATAATCTTAATAGGAAACTTCGTTCTTATCCAGTGTGGAACAAAAGATGCCACAAAAGTCGTTGACAAAGCAAATAAAGTGGGAAAAGAAACAGGTCAGCCTGTTCCAATAGCTAATAAAGAAAAAATGATTCTTCAAAGGATATTTGGCAGTTCTCTGGATATAAGTAAAATAAATTTTGTCTATAATTCCGCATTAAGTCTCGGATCTACAAGAACAATCAAAAATACCATCCATTTTGCAAAGAAAAATAATATTACATCAAATTCTTACAGAACTTCTAAGGATTTTTATATTCTTCTTGTCCATGAATCAACTCATGCCTGGCAATATCAAAATATCGGATTAAGATATATCCCAGACTCATTTTATAATCAGGCGAAAGGATATATTATACATAAATCAAGGGGAGAAGCTTATAAATATCAATTAATCAAGAATAAATCCTTTAAAAAATACAGCTCCGAACAACAGGCTATGATACTTCAAGAATATTTTAGTTTAAAAATATTTAATTATAAGCCTTGGAGATGCAAAAATTTCCCCCAAATCAAGAAAAGTACATTTTTGAAAATCATTGAAAATCTAATTAAAAATGATATAAATCCACGTTTCAAGCCAGGTAAATTAAGAGGATTACAAAAGATATTAATAAATAAGAATCCTGTATGACACTCAAATTATCTACCCAACTTCGATTGGATTGAAACACTATAAAAGAATGTTAAGAAATAATGCGCCAAATGAATGCTATAAAATTATAATTAATTCACGATACAATCTGTGATTACTTTCAAATATTATATAATAATATCAAGTCATTGTTAATCATTTCTAAAGTGGTTTTCGATAAATTTGACATATTTCTCTATTTTATTATTTTTTCAATGGAATAATTCATATTAACCTGAATAATAAGAATTAATAAAATATGGAGAATTGATGAGTAAAGATATACCTAACCCATACGATATCCAAAAAGATTTAAAAGAATTCCTATCAAAGAAATATGGCGAACAAGTTGTCGTAGATAATCCGGATATCGAAGGAGCTAAAGAAGGGGTGCAAACAGAAGATAAGTCTAAAAAATCCCTTGACTTCAACTTAAAACCCATTGAACTCGAACAATATCTAAAAAACTATATTGTTGGACAAGATGAAGCAATTGCTGTCATCGCGACTAAGATCTGTACCCACTTCAACCGGATGAGTTTTGAGGAAAAAAATCCTGAACATGAAAAAATCCTCGGAAATATCAAAGGAAATGTATTATTAATTGGTCCTACAGGCGTTGGGAAGACTTATATCATAAAACTCATTGCTGATAAACTGGGTGTCCCCTTTGTTAAGGGCGATGCAACAAAGTTCACAGAAACAGGATATGTTGGGGGAGACGTTGAAGACCTCGTAAGAGAGCTTGTACGAGAAACTAACGGAGATATCCACCTTGCAGAATTCGGTATTATATATCTTGATGAAATAGATAAAATCGCATCTTCTACCAATACCTATGGACCCGATGTTTCAAGAACTGGTGTTCAGAGAAATCTTTTAAAAGTCATGGAGGAGAGTGAAGTAGATTTAAAAAATCCCATGGATATTGCTTCTCAAATGGAAGCTGTTATGCAGGCTCAGAGAACTGGCAAAGTAGAACGAAAAAAAATTAATACAAGAAATATATTATTCATTATGAGCGGTGCTTTCCAGGATCTTGTTAATATCATAAAAAAGAGATTAAATACACAACCCCTTGGATTTATCACTAAAGAAACTGTCAATTATACCTCCGATTCAAACTGGTTACGCCATGTCAACCGGCAGGATCTCATAGAATTTGGTTTTGAATCAGAATTTGTGGGTCGCCTCCCTGTATTTTCTATTCTCAATGAACTCACAGAAGATGGACTATATGAAATCCTCAAAAATCCTAAAAGTTCTGTTATACTTGGGAAAAAAAGAGATTTTCTAGCCTATGATATCAACCTCGAATTCACTGATTCAGCTCTGCGACTTATTTCAAAAGAAGCTATCAAAGATAAAATCGGAGCTAGAAGCCTTGTAAGTGTCTGTGAAAAAATCCTTATACGTTTTGAAAAATTCCTCCCCTCAACACGAATTAAGAAATTAAATGTAACTGAGGAACTTATAACAAATCCTGATCAAATCCTTAAACATCTCCTTGCTGAAGATGCCGTTCTACACATTGCTGATGATTTTTTAAAAGAACACGGTATTGCTCTCAACTTCACTGAATCAGCGATTGAACATATTTCTTCAATAGTTGATATGTCCAGTACAACCCCTTATAAATTTCTTCATAAAATCTTGAAAAATTACGAATATGGTTTAAAATTATTAGGGTTATCCGAATTCAATATTGATAAAGATCTTATTGATAACTGGCAGGAATATCTGGATAATCTAATTAAAAAGGCATATGAATCCAATAATAAGAAAAAAATGTCATAACTCACTCCAGACAATCTAAAATATAAATTGGATCTCATAATTTTCTTTTGTTCACCTGTCCATTGATTATACAGGGTAAATTTATTATAATTCCCTGATCAATTTGATAAAACTTATTTCGTCAAAAATATTTCAGGTTAATCCAATAGCTTATATCCATAAGATACTAAATTCTGTTTCATCTTATTCTTATATGTATAAAATACTTTGTCTTCCTAGTGCTATACTCATTGCAATCTTAATGTTTGTATCATCAAATACTTACTCTCAATCTATTTCTAAAGTCCGTGTTCAAAAGAAAAAACTATTGAAATTGTTTTCAACAGGATCTCAAAATAAAAAAAAATTAAAAAAAGACCTGCAAAAGTTTGATATCAAAACACTAAGACAGCTATTAAGAGACTATGGACTGCCCCACAGAAACAAAAATAAATCAAAGCTCATTGATATCCTCTTGGACAACATTAAAATCATTGTATCAAAAAAAACTACGGGAAAATTTCCTCTCAAACGGGATAAAAAATCATCTGAAGAAACAACTACATCCAAATCCACTTCTCAATCCACATCCGCAAGAAGAGATGAAATCCAGTCTGAGGAACAGAAGAGTGAAAAAAACACAGACTACCTGAAATACAGTGCCACACAAATACACTATACAGATAAACCCGATAAAAAAGGATTTCGACACATCTTTCTCTTTGGTAAAGTTATTCTTAAATTCAAAAAGAAAACCCTCTATGCTGATGCTGTAATGATTAAAATTGATAAAAATGATGATCCACTCGAAGCTATGGCCATTGGTGATATCCTATTTGTCGACGAAAATAATAATAAAATGATTGGTGAAAAAATATATTTCTTTCCAAAGATCAACAGAGCAATCATATATCGTTCCAAAGGATATAAAAAGCCTTTTTATATGACGGGTGAAACAGGTCATCAGGTTACAAAATCTAAATATATCTTCTACAAAGGCATCATGACCTCAGACAATTTAGAACATCCTCACTATTCCATCAACTATTCAAAGGCATGGTATTACGATGAAACCTATGTATGGGCTTATGATGTAACCTATAAAGTTGGCAATACCCCTCTGTTATATTCCCCATTTTATTTTAGATCATTGTACTCAACAGGCATTCTAACATCCTTTGGTTTCGAGAAGGGTATCGGGTGGTTTATGCATAATTCTTTAGCTTATGTCCCTGGAAAATCAATTGCTGAAATTAGAGAACTCATTAGCAAGGGAAATACGTTACAATTAAAAAAAGGACAGGGATATGGAATGAAATTTAAGCTGGATTACTACCAGAGAATGGGATTATATTTCGGATATGAATTTATTCTTCAAAAAGGGAGTAATAAAATTTTATTTGATGGTGCAATGGCTATTGATCGTTCTATGAAATATATTGGTGGCTCACAAATCTTTACAAACTCTTTTGATCAGAATGGAGATGGAATCCCTGAAGAAACAAACAGCATTCGCTGGAAGATTAAATATGAAAGTACTTTTGGAATCATTAACGCGGGTGAATTTACTAGTAATGTTACTTTTGGATTTAAAAATCAGGGTGAGCCATTTTTTACAAATCAGTTTGAATCCTATCGCCGAGAAGACTTTGATTTATGGAAAGTATTTGGATTCGATAAAGCTGAATATGGACTTGAAGGAGGACGTGCTGCATCTGCAGGTACTGCCACTGGACAAAATTTTAAGTTCTCATTAGATAACAAATATAAAGGATTATCGTTTAGCATTGGAGGGGACTGGAATTATATCCTGCAATTAGACAACACCGATCCAAGCAACCCTCCAAAAAATAAATATCAAACATCCGCATATAAAAATTATAAAAGTATATTTATCTTCCCACAAATTAAAATTGGATTCTCTGAATTCATTCAAATCTTTGGTAAAGATACGCCAAAGTTAAAATCAGATAAGGAAAAAGAAGATTTTAAAAAAAAGAATGAAGAAACTGAATTTCAAAAAATATTTCAATCAACAGAAAAACAAGATAATACAAAACCTGATCAAACTTATTCTCAAGCCCAGGCAATTTCTAATCCCACAAAACCTGACGAATATCTTAACCCAGACGTATTACGAAAAAATAGATTAACAATCAATTTGCCCTTTACGTATACATTTAGTTTTGATTCTAAAGAAACCCAATCGTTTAATACTTCAACAACAAATGAAATAGCATCTGATATATTCTCCACAACATCCAGTGTAAATGTCTCAACCCCTTTTACCCTAACTTATCGTTTCATTTCCTTTAAAATTAACACTACTGAATCCATTAGAAATCTAACTCAGAAAACTAAAAATGCCAGCACCATTCAATCAAGTTTAGATAAGGAATTAACTTATGCCGTTTGGAGCTCTAATTTATCTTCCTCTCTTGATCTACATTTTTTTGAAAAATATGAGCTACTAGAATTAATACTTACAGGAGGAGTCCAGTATAATTACTCAGATCGTTTTGACAAAGTATATAAAGCAAGTACTGCCTTTAAAAATGAATCGGGTAGATCTGAATCTTATGGTGTGAATGCAGGATTTACGTTTTTGAAAACGAAATTTCTTGTATCTTTCAATGACAATCTTTACATATCAGCTGCTGATGAAGAAAGAATTAGTCTTGGTACAGCCACAAAATATTCTATCCTTAAGAGCCAGAGAGGAAATCTTATTTTTACCATCAATTCAGATACTTTATATTTTTTGAATATAACCGATAATTTCACTCGATCAAGACGGACAGACGAAAATGTCAGTAATCAACTGACAGCTACTCTAAAACTTGTTAATAGAAATCATCTTTTCGGACCTTTTTATATCAACTCTGTAAATTTAACTTCGACATGGCTAAATGACTATCAAAACCCCAGAAGTGATTTTTTAACAACCAGTCTAAATATTGATTTCAATATCAGCCGAAACTGGAATTTTATATACCGTGCAACTTCGGTGAATAGACAACTCTATCGATATTCTGAATCTGAATCAAGTAAGTACGGTCAACAAAGTAGGAATTTCTTTTCTGATCTTTTTGATTCATTTAATTTCTTTAAACAAAGTGATAGAGAGAGCTCTTTTTTCAATGTCGAGAGTATGGAACTTATTTTAAAGCACGATCTCCACGACTGGACATTTGAATTTAATTTATCACTCAATTTAAGACGATTTACAACAGGAGCCTATTATTTTGAACCAACAATTTATTTTGTTATATATTTAAAAGATTTACCTTCATTTAAATATCCTCAGGTCAAAAAAACATTTACACAGCAATAATATGATGCAATTTGAAGTTATAAAAAAAGGATCACATCGAAAAGAACGGGCTGGAAAGCTTACTTTAAATAGAGGAATCGTTGAAACACCAGTTTTTATGCCTGTTGGAACTCTTGGTATGGTAAAAACCCTAACACCAAATGAACTCAAGGAGATGGATTATAAAATTATCTTATCTAATACATATCATCTTTATTTAAGACCTGGGATTGATGTTCTGCAAAATTACGGAGGCCTCCATGCCTTTAATAACTGGGATAGAAACATTCTTACTGATAGTGGTGGTTTTCAGATATTTAGTTTAGCAAAACTTACAAAAATATATGATGATGGAATTACTTTAAAATCTCATCTCGATGGTTCAAAACATGATTTCACCCCACAAAAAGTTCTTGATATACAATCCATCATTGGTTCAGAAATCATGATGCCCTTAGACGT
>DKAT01000112.1 GCA_002450905.1 Spirochaetia bacterium UBA6919 | reverse complement strand
ATGGTTAAAAATAATCGGTCGTTTTTTTAGACACCATAATATCTCTTCCAATAAAGGATTAAGACATTTTCATCAAAATATTAAACAATAGGATAGCCAAGTTTCCTCCGAATTCTTTCCAAACCCAAAGTTAAAAAACTACTCTGCAATTGGGTAAAGCTTTTTTAATTCGTTCAATTTCCTCTTTAGGAATTGGGTTACCTCCTAAACCAATAATTCTTAATTCTTTAAGTTTATATATTTTTTCAGGTAACCGAGTTAACTTATTATTAGATAAATATAATTTTTCCAAATTGGTTAAATTACAAATTTCTTCTGGTAATTCTTTTATTTGGTTAGAGTCTAAAATTAAATAAGATAAATTTCTCAACATACCAATTTCTTTAGGAATTTCAGAAATATTATTTTTACTTAATTCAAGCAGAAATAATTCTTGTAATAAACCAATGTCTGATGGTATTTTTTTTAGCTTGTTATTATCTAAAGACAAATCTCTTAATTGTTTAAGATTCCAAAACTCAGTGGGTATTTTGTCTAATTGATTGGATGACAGTGAGAATAACTGTAAGTGAATTAAATTTCCAATCTCTTTAGGAATTTCTTTTATTTGGTTTGAATTTAAACTCAGGCGATTCAAATTTGAAATAAAATATAGAGATTTAGGAAATTCTTGAAAACGATTATTTCCTAATGAAACTGATTTTAAATTTTGTAAATTTATAAAATTATCAGATAATTTACTTAACTTATTTGATCCTAATTTTAATACTTGTAAATTTTGTAATCGAGTAACTCCATTGGGAAGCATAGTTAATTGATTATTTTCTAAATTTAATTTTTTTAAATTCTTTAAATTCCCAATTTCATCAGGTAATTTTCCGATCAAATTTGATGTTACAGTCAGTATTTCCAATTTATTTAATTTCCCAATAGCTCTGTTAAGACCAGTTAATTTATTGTCATCTAGATTAAGGAATGTCAAATTTTTGAATTGAAATATTAAGGGTGATAATTTAATTAGACTATGATTAGATAAATTTAGTTTTAAAACTTTAAAAGGTGATTTTATTGCATCCTCGATTGAAGAACAATATCCCTCTGAATTATTCTCTTTTAAAATTTTAATATTATTATCTTTTTTATTGCATGATATAAAAAATATTAAAATGGGAATTAATAAAAATCTATTTATAAGCATGTAGATAACACATCAATCAAAACCGTATTTTACCTGGATCTGGATTAGTATAATCGAAACCCCACGGCCAATAAATAGGTAACTTATAATTTGTTATCCAGCTCCTATCGGGCTCACTTGTAGAAATTATACTTTTTGAATTATATCTAATTATTTTGGTACTATCAGTTATTATATAACCTTCAATTCCATAATGTCTTGCAGCATTGTAATCCTTATCAGAGGGTTCATCTGTTACTGCTTTCTCTGTCACTGCAGTGGTCCATTCACCATTCCTAATAAATTTTGTCTTTGTCTCATTAGAATGATTATGAAATGTCGCCATAGGTTTTCCTTCCAATTTTTTAACAAAATCAAAAGCTTTTTTTAAATTCACTCTATCGCTCTTATTTTGAGATATAGGTTTTGTATATGAGTACTTACCTTTATCTTTACCTTTTGTAATTTGATATACTACTCCCGGAGATATGAAAATCCCTTCTTTCTTCAGTTCGTTACTCACTCTAAGTTGTCCATAAGCGGGGTGATTGATTGCCATATCCACAACGGCTTTTTCAACATTCTCAGGTACACGATTTTGGGGAATGGGTTTCTTTCTTGAAATCTCCTTTAAACCTTCCATTCCATTTTCACGGTAAAGATCCCTGTATCGATAGAAGCTATCNNCAAGATTAACTTCTAACTAATACATATAATCCATTTTAAGTTTTAAGGTAATTGAAAATATCCAGCAACAACACCTGGGACAGTTATGTCTTCATCCAACTCTTCCCATCTTAATGCATAACCATTTAATCGTAATGTTACCTTTTTTAATTGTTCTTCTGTAGCCTGTTTTAATATTTTGAATCTATTGGCTGGGAACCCAATTATACGATCATCGGTTAACTCAATAAAAACAACTCTTCCTTCAGTCCAAACTCTAGTCGCTGCTGGTTCTACAGCTAAATTCTTTTCAGATATTATGGAACTCATTGTACTTCTCCCTGAATAAACCTTGATGTTTAAAAACTAATTTTTCAATCTCACGGACCACATGAGGTGGTATGCCTTTATTTCTTGCTAATCTGATAGGATCTAACCAATATTTACATTCTCCATCACTTGTCTCAACATGAATATGAGGAGGTTCTCCCATCTCATCTGAATAAAAATGAAATCGACAAGAACCAATTCTTAACACAGTTGGCATAATCTGACCTTAAAATTATGATATGAAAATTAATATATTATAATCATTTTCCGCAACATTTTTTATATTTTTTACCACTTCCACAGTAGCAAGGATCATTTCTGCCAATCTTCTTGTCAAAATGATTTATTAAACGACTAAATATAGGTTTCCCATCAAACATTTCCTCTTCAACCCAATTCTTAGCAGGTGTAGTTCTATCTTTCCTCACACCAAGCACGATTTCTAGTTCTTCAATATCTCCATTTACTGTTAAATCAACCTTATTGGAATCAAAAGCTTTTTTTATAAGTGGTAAATGCTCTACTGCATTTAAATCAACAAGATTATTGATAATTAAACCATTAAATGTACGATCCTGATTTTTATAATTTCCCAATAAATCAATTAAAATTGAAAGGCATGTATCTCTTGATTCTGGGTATTCAATCCCAATTTGAGTAAGACATTCAGCTGCTACTGATCTTGCATAAATTGAATATTGACTATCATTAAAAAAAATTGATAGCGGTGGTATAGCTTTTGGACCAATCATTTTAAAAACATTTGGCATGTCTGTGGGGACCCAGTCATCATCAAGGGGAAATAATCGAATCAGCGGCTCGATAGCTTCTTCAGCTCTTAATTGTCCCAGTGTTCTCCATGCGTGGACTGGAGCCCATACTTCTAAACTTTCCCCATCTAAGAATATCATCTTTTCATCTGTAGCTAGTCTAATAAGTTCAGGAACATGTTCTTTAGTAAATCCTAATTTTAAGTAATCGTCCCATTGATTATTCAATCGACAACTACCATACGTAAAGAGTTTTTGGATTATTGGAGAATAGGATATTTCATTCATAAGCTATCTTTATTATTTATATACAAAATAATTCAATAAGTGTATTTGATACTTTCATTTGTATATCCGATTCGATCGTCCCTAATTTTTCAATTAATCTTGATTTATCAACAGTTCTAATTTGATCTAAAACGATTTGTCCTTGTTTATCATTAAACGTTATCGGTATTCTTGTTGGATAATCTTGACCTTTTGTTGTCATTGGAGCGACAATCACTGTTTGGATGTTATTATTCATTTCATCTGGAGATATGATAAGACATGGTCTTGTTTTCTTAATTTCCTTTCCTTGTGTTGGATCAAGGTTTATTAAATACACTTCAAATCGTTTAACACTTCTTACCATTCCCAGTGATCTTTATCCCATAGAGAATTGATTTTAGGATTATTGATATCCAATAGCTTATCATCTTGATTTTCTGACATTTTTTTGAAAGCTGCATCCCAGCCTTGTCTTGGTTTGTTAGATGATTTAATGATTAGGTAGTCATCTTTAATTTCAAGTTCTACAACATTTTTTAACTGAGTTTGTTCAAGAATGGATTTTGGAATTCTTATTCCTTGTGAGTTTCCTATTTTAATAATTTTGGTTTTCATGTTTACAATGTAATTACATTATTATTATTAGTCAAGAATTTTATTAATCCTAAGATTATGTTTTTGTATTGAGTTTTGGGACACTGGAATAAGGAGTTATAAGGATATTTTGCATAAATCAGCCGTGTCGTATTCGTTCGTTAAAAAGACTTATAGTAAACGTGCTATAGATTTTTCATCTTAACGGTTTAAATAATAATAATGCAACTAGATATAACATATTTTAAGATATCTCTTTCTCTTAAAGGGGGTATCCAAAGGTTTTTGTGCTGAGATGCCAAATGGAGCGAAATAGCTTTATAACAAAGTATTCCAGAATATGCCATTTATCATGAATACCCGGCATAAAAATTAGTGAATTGGGAATTCTTTCATAGCTCTTTGATACTCTTCCTCCACATCTTTAAGACTTAAATCCTGGTATATAGCTAAACTCTGTCTATCGCTATGTCCGCTTATAAGCTGTATTTTTGCATCTAAAAGACCATTTTGAGTTAAATAAGTTAACAATTGGTGTCTCAGTAAATGAGGGTATATACGTTTTGTTACCCCTGCTATTTGAGCATAATACCGAACAATCTCCCTTATCCATCTTGTAGACAGTTTATCTTTCCTCTTTGACTCAAAAAGATATATAGCCATTTTATCTTTTTGACTTAAAATATAATGTTTGAGTTCACCCCTGAAGCTTTTGGGAAGAGGTACATATCGGTCTTTATTTCCTTTTCCATTTTCAATTCTAATTTTCAGACTATCTAAATCAATATCTGTTAATTTGATATTTGATAATTCCGCATTTCGGATACCTGTATAAACCAATAGTTTAATCATAATCATATGGTCACTTTTCTCAGACTGCCATACAGCTTCATAGAAATCTTTAAGTTCTTTTTCAGTTAATAATTCAGGTAATTTTTTTTGTTTAATGGTACCACCATGAATGTCTAAAATATCCCGTATATGTTCAAAAGTTTTCTTAAGGTAATTTGCATTGGGTCTTTGTTTTTTTATTTGTTTTGCCAGCTGTTCAGCTAATTGTCTTGGTCTTAGTTGTTCCATATTAAGCAGCCTCCAGGAAAGAAGGTTTATCAAAATCAAGATTTAATCCACCATAAGGATTGAAGTTTGATGTATAAAGAGGATTTAGAGATAATTTATCTTTCACTGTCATAACATCCAAAAGATTTTCAGATTGTATGACTCTATCAATCATAATGGTGTTAGAAAGGATCACAGCATTTTGCAGAAGGTGGAGACAGAGAACTATCATTTCTTGAGTTTCGGGATCGTTGCTTTGGAATTCACTTTTACTACCAAAACAAATCTGGGTGTTAACAGAGTTCCAGTTCTCAACGATGTTTAATCCTTCATGGATCTCAATTCTTAGATCTGTATTGGTTAGATAATCGCACAGGAATTGAGTTTTAATAGCTTTGCCCAGCTCTATGAAAGCCTTGTAGGTAGGATGCTTTATATTGTAACTGGTAAAGCGTCTTAAGATGGAATCAGTTGCAGTTGGGTTTTCTACAATAGCAGTAAGGTGTTTTACCATTTCATCATATTGTTCATGGATTCTTTGCCATCGAATAGGTCTTGCCAAAACAGCTTCTAAGTTTTTAAGTTCTTTTGCACAATCTTTATCCACGCTGTGGAGCTTTTGATATTTGATCCTCTTTAACCTGGGCATAAGTTTAATGCCCAAAAGATGGCAGAAAGCAAATGCAATCTCACTTATAAGGGTTTTTACCCCAACATTTCCAGCAGGGGTCTTTAACCAGGCTAAGGATTTCTCTGATTTTCCTTTTGATAACAAATCTTCCATTCTGATTTTGGTTGTATCGCTTAGTGATGAAGAAACAGTCTCACAAAACTCTTGTTGAAAAGTTTTTCTACAGTGAGACACCAACCTGGAAAACTCTTTTTCACTGGGAACTTCAATTTTTTCTTCCCGTAATTTCCAGATCAAAAGCTCTGCTATCTTATCCCTTCTTGGATCAATAACCGTCATTTTACTTAGCCACTGGGACAATTCAATATGATCTGTTTTGTTATAAAACCTAAATCCAAATGTCTCACGAATTATGTTAAGATGTCGTATTCCTGTTCTTTTGTCAAAGTCATAATCTTTAAAAAGAGATGCATCAATGGATAACTGATCTGCAATATGCTGTATTATTTCTTCAGGGATATACTTTTTATTTTTTACAGCATAACCAAGATATTGAAATGATTTAAGTTGTACTGAAAATCCTAATTGGTTCTTGGCAGGCTTAAACTTATTGATTAAATTTATTTCTGAGGCATTAAGGGTGAAAAAGTCTTTCAATTCTTCCCAATTCAATTTTATTCTTTCATACTTTAAATACATTCAAGCACCTTATTTTGTTCCGACTTTCCTGAGAACCGGAATAAATTATTTAAAAAACATAGTTCTCAGAGATTTTATTCCACAAATGATATCCACGCCATTTGGCACCTCAGTCCAAAAACCTTTGGATACCCCCTAAATCCCACTATTGATCGCTAAAACAAACTCATCGATTTCCATTACTTCGTAACCTCTGTTCTTTAAATCCCACTATTGATCGCTAAAACTCCCACGCTTGAATCTATCTACCATCGCTTTATCCTCTTTAAATCCCACTATTGATCGCTAAAACAACGCGTAACTTAGCGAAAGCGATTTCACTTAAAAGCTTTAAATCCCACTATTGATCGCTAAAACTAACAGAA
>DKAT01000113.1 GCA_002450905.1 Spirochaetia bacterium UBA6919 | reverse complement strand
AGCCCATGACCTTGCATGCTCTGGCAATATTTCCTAATTCCTGTGCAAGGTTTAAGAGACCTAACTTGTTTTTAATCACCTTATCATTTGTGTGAGTATTCATTGTAACCTCCTGATTCTAAATCATTTTTTATTTTATCAGGAGAATTATACCCTACTTTTTAATAAACATTGCAAGATTAACTTCTAACTAATACACTTTAAGTATAATTTACTTTTTTAATATAGTCTGATAGAATAATGATATTTTAATTGGATTATAAAATTGATTTAGTATTAGAAACTAATTGTTGTGCAATTTCATGAATATCGCCTGCTCCTAAAAAAAGGATTACATCAAATTCTTTATGATTACTCAAAAAAAATAATTCAAAATCTTTAATAGAATTATACAATCTACAATTAGTCTTATCTTTAATTTTATTATAAATTATTTCAGATGTAATACCTTTGATAGGTTGTTCTCTTGCTGCATATATAGGCAAAATATCAACAAAGTAACTATAACTTAATACTTCAGAGTATTGAGTTTGAAATTCTTTAGTTCTTGAATACAAATGTGGTTGAAAGACAGTTAAAATCTTTTCATTTGGATGTAATTGTTTGATAGCTTTTAATGTAGCATTAATTTCAGTTGGATGATGAGCATAATCACTATAAATTTTTTGATTATCGTTACTATAAATTAATTGTAGACGTCTATCACTATTTTTAAAACTCATAATTGATTTTTTTATATTTTCAAATGATACATTTAAAGTAATTAGTAGACTTATTGAGGCTAGTACATTATATATGTTATGAGTGCCAAACAGAGGAGAAATAATATTTCCAAGACGTTGATTTTTATAATTTACATTAAAACTAGTTCCTATTTTATCAAATAAAATGTTTTCAGCACTAAAGGTTGATTCACGTTCAAGCCCAAATGATACTAAAGAAGTACTTTTGATGTTTCTTGTAATATCAAATAGGTTTTTATCATCTGCATTAAAAAATAAAAATCCATTAGAAGGTAATCTTTTTACATATAAAGTAAATTCTTTAATTATGTTTTCCAGTGATATAAAATAATCTGTATGTTCCAGTTCAAGATTATTAATTAAAGTTAAATTTGGCATATACTCATATAATGACCCGTAAGACTCACAAGCTTCATAAACAGCATATTTTCCTTTACCAAAAAAAGAATTACTATTTAAGAAGGGAGGGATTCCACCTAATATTATTGTAGGATCATAGTAATTATCAAATAATATTTTAGAAATTAATGAACTTGTTGTGGTTTTCCCATGAGTACCAGTAATAGCAATGTTTATTTTATCTTTAACAATTTCAGCTAGCATTTTAGCTCTAGGTATCATAATTAAGTTCTTTTTTACTGCGATATTAAGTTCAGGATTAGACTTATCGATAGCAGCACTATATATTATTATTTGATTTTCATTTACATTGTTCTCACTATGTCCAATATATATCTTAGCGCCATTTTTTTCCAATTGATTAGTTATTGCTGATTTTTTTATATCAGACCCACTCACTTTCAAACCTTTTTGCAATAAAATATTTGCTATACTGGACATACCAATACCACCAATACCAATAAAATGATAACTTTTTTCCATATATTTAACCTAAAATGATTTTCATCTAACATTCTCTGACAATAATTTTGTTATTACTGGATTCAATCACCTCAATTTTTGATCCTCTGTCTATAAATTCTCCATGTGTTATAGCATCAAATCTCTTTCCATCAATAAGTATAACACCACTTGGACGCAAAGAAGTTACTGTTTCTCCCCTTTTCCCAATAATTGTCATATTGATAGCATCATGAGAAGTGGATAAAATTTCTCCCTGGACTAATGAAATTTTCGAAAATAATTTCGTTTTAGGAATTAAGTTAATAAAAATGATTAATGAAATTAAGATTATAAGAAAAGATATTGATATATACTTAATTGCCAATACGGTATCAACACCACTCCCACTATATGATGATTTCGTGAGTGATAAATAGAAACTTATAAGTATTGACAAAATTCCAGATACACCAACAATACCAAATCCAGGTATTACAAATATTTCTATAGCTAATAATATAACCCCAATTATAAATAAAATCAAGGCAGTCCATTCAGGGTTAGGTCCTGCTAATTGACTGATAAAAAATAATGAAAGAGATAATATTCCAATAGTTCCTGGAACACCCCATCCAGGAGTCCAAAACTCCATAATCATTCCAAGCATCCCTATTGTCATTAATATTGATATAACAATTGGATTTGTTAATATTTCTAAAAATTGATCGCCAGTAGATGGTTCTACCTTAATTAAATTGTATTGTTTTAAATTATATAAATTTAGGATTTCATTCAGATTATTATTAATAGAATCAATTACTCCTAATTCATAAGCATCTTTACTTGTAAGTGTTAATAATTCTTGATTGGATAGAGAGTAACCGTGTTCTTCTTTTGTAAGAATAATTTCTTTATCTATCATAGCTTCAAGTATTTTTTCCATATTTCTTACAGAATTTTTATTTTTTAAATGTGGATATTTTCCTTTGCTAATCTCTCTATTAAGTCTTTTAATTCTTTTGTCTGCTAAAGCTCTAACAGATGCTCTTAAGCCAGAAAATATTTTAGCCCGGATGTCTTTATCTTTAATTGAACTCGGCCCTTTTTCAGGATGTATAGTTATAGGAGTTGCAGCACCGATTTTAGCAGTTTGAGTCATCACAATATAATCTGCAGCTAATGAAATAAACGATCCTGCTGAATATGCAGAATTATTTATAAAACAAATTGTTGTAACAGTAGAATTCTGTATATAATTAATTATTTTCTCTGCATCACCTACAGTTCCTCCAGGCGTATCAATTTTAATAATAACTGCTTTAGCGTTAATATCATTTGCTATTTTTTGTAAATTTTTTTTCAGATATGAACTATATGAAGGCGAAACTGCACCGAAATCTTGTATTATATTTATATAGTAAACATTTCCTTTTAAAGCAAAAGATGAAGAATTGCTGTAATTAAATAAAATTAGCAGTAGAAAAAATATAGTAAATTTATTCATAACCAAACCATTATATTTATTTTTTTTGTTTTAATTTGATAATTCTATATTTATTGCTTAAGTCAGGATATATTTCAACCACTTTATAATTTTTGTGAAATATTTTAATAACCTTATCAAGTTGTTGATCACCCAGTTCAATTAATAAATTACCATTATGATCCAATAACTTTTGTGATATTTTTTCAATTTTTCTAAAAAAACTCAACCCATCAACACCTCCATATAAGGCATTTTTAGGTTCAAAATCTTTCACATCTTTCATTAAATTCTCATATTCAATTAAAGAAATATATGGTGGATTACATGTAATAAAATTGTATTTACGATCAGATTTAACATAAGCAAATATATTTTGTTTTATAAATGAGACTTTTTTAATTTTTTGATAACCAGCCAATAACTTATAATTCTTGGATGCTACTTTTAAAGCTCTAATTGAAATATCAATACCACAGCAATTCGCAATTTGATTTGAATTTAATTTAAAAATAGATAGCAAAATACAGCCAGACCCTGTGCATATATCCAAATAATTTATTTTATCAATATCATCTAAAGTAAAATTTAAAATAAATAATTCACTTTCAGGTCTTGGAATTAATACATTAGAATTAACATAAAAAGTATAATCATAAAAATCTTTTTTGTTTATTATATATGATATAGGCTCACCTGCCATTCTTCTTTCGACTCTTTTAAAGATAATTTTTAAATAGAGATAATTAATTTTAGCGTCAAAAATTAAAAGGAAGTTTTTATCCTCTAGTCCTAATGCATGCTTTAAAAGTATTGAGCTTTCTTTGCTATCATAGTAACACTTTAAAAGTGCCTTTATCGTTTTATGTAAATCTTTATATAGTTTATACATTTATCTTTTTTTTATTTTCTTCAAGAATTTTTTGAATCATATCTTCTATATTGCCATCAAGAAAATCATTCATTTTATTGTAAATACTATACCCAATTCTATGATCAGTGATTCTATTTTGTGGAAAATTATATGTTCTAATTCTCTCAGATCTATCTCCAGTGCCTATTTGAGATTTCCTTTCCCTGGCAATCTCTTCTTGTTGTTCAGATCTAAATTTTTCTTGTAATCTAGCTTGTAGTACTCTCATAGCTTTAACTTTATTTTTATGTTGTGATTTTTCATCTTGGCACTGAACGACAATACCTGTAGGAACATGTGTGACTCTTACAGCAGAATCCGTTGTGTTAACACTTTGCCCACCAGGTCCACTTGATCTGAAAACATCAATTCTTAAATCATTAGGTAAAATTTCTATTTCCATCTCTTCTTCTTCTGGTAATATTGCAACAGTTACTGTAGAAGTATGTATTCTTCCGCCTGTTTCAGTAAGCGGGATTCTTTGGACTCTATGGACTCCCATTTCATATTTTAATCTATAAAATGCATCTGGATGATCAATACTAAAAATAACTTCCTTATAACCACCTACTTCACTTTCGCTATAGCTTAAGATTTCTACTTTCCATTTTTTATTTTCAGCATATCTAGAATACATTCGAAATAAATCACCTGAAAACAACGCAGCTTCATCACCGCCTGTACCAGCTCTTATTTCAACAATTATACTATTATATTTCTTAGCATTATCTAAATTAATCAGATCAAAAAGTTCGTTGTATAAAACATTTTTTTCAATGTTTTTTTCATTGATTTCTTCTTTTGCTAGTAAAATAAGTTCTTGATCATCAGTGTTTTCAATCAAGTGTAAATTTTCTTTTATTTGATTTTCGATAATTTTATACTTTTCATAAACTTTATAAGTTCTCTCTATAGAACCATGTTCTTTTAGTATATCACGGTATTCTTTTGAAGAATAGTCAATTGACTGGGAAGATAATTTAGCAGATAATTCTTTATACTTTTCTTCAATCTGATTTAATTTATCAAACAAAATATATCCCTTGCTATATTTGGGCCTAAGAGGACTCGAACCTCTGGCACGCGGTTTAGGAAACCACTGCTCTGTCCACCTGAGCTATAGGCCCATTTTTACACTTTAAATATAATTAAAGAATTATTGATTTTCAAAGGATTTCTATATAGGAAAGTAAAATTGTTTTTTAACTATCTTCGAATTTTTTACGTTTATTATAGATATATCGAGAGAGTTCTGTAATATTATTTAAAATAACTTTACCAGCTTTTAAATTAATTTTCCCCATATTTTGGTATCTTCGAATAATTTTTCGGGTTTCATCCAGTTTTACAGCACACCAATTTGCAATTTGTTCTTCATCTGTTTCAATTTCAACGGGTTCAATTTCATTGTGTGTAACCCCTTTTTGTTCAGCAAGCATTAATAAAGTATCTACTACACGAGCTTCAGAATCATCAAAATTAAGGATTTGAAGTCTTCTTTTTGCTTCAAAAATTCTTTTACTAAATACTTTCAATAGTTTTATAGCAAGTTGAGGGTTTCCTTTCATCATTGATTCAAAACCATCCTTATTGAAAGCTAGAGTTTTAACGGGTCCTACAGCCATTGCTGTGGCACTTCTAGGTGCTTCTTCCAGAATAGCCATTTCACCAAAAATATCTCCATCAGTTAACATATCAATAGTTTTTTCTCTTTCTCCAACAACCTTTGAAAGTTTTACCTGCCCAGATTGGATAAGGTAAAAATTATTTCCAGGTTCATGTTCACAAAAGATAATTTGATTTGGTCGATATTCTTTTCCAAATTTTTCAAATAAAGTGTCAGCCATATTAAAATCCTATTTAAATTTTTAATTTACTTAAAAATTGCTTTGCTTGTTCGTTAATTTCATTTTCTGGTGGTAAACCAGCAACTTTTGTAAAAAAACCCTTTGCTTTGTCATCTTCACCAATTTTATGGTAAGATTGACCAATATAAAATAAAATATTTTTCATTTTCCCAGTTTTTGGATTTTCTTTAATAAAATTAGTAAATAGATCGATAGCATCCCGATAATTTTCTAATTGAAAATGAGTATGGCTTAATTCATATTTAACATTTTCAAGGGATATTGGATCCAGAGTATTTTGATGATTTGTAACTAGATCATTTAATTTTTCCAGGGCTTCTTTAAATTTGCTCTCAGCGATCATTGACATAGCTTCATTGTAAATATTTTTTGGGTCTTCCATATCATCCATTAAGTCATCTGAAAGGTTTTCCTGGGAACTAGTATCTACTGATGTAAATCCTGAGGATACTCCACTTTGAGCCATATCAATTCTTCCCTTTGCATCTTCTACGAAACGTCCATTGGGGAAGTGTTCTATATATTTGTGAAATGCATATTTTGCCTGATCAAAATTCTTATTTTTAAGATAATATTCCCCTATTTGAAACAAAGAAATAGATGGTTCAGGTGTCGCTTCATCAGTAGTAGAAATGAGTTTTGCGGCTTGTTTACCAATCTTTCTTAATTGTGTACTAAATATTTTAAGCATTTTTAATACTAAATTAATATTTTTTGAGGCAAGTTCTTCAAATTCTTTTAAACTAAGTACAAGGACAGTGGTATCTGATTTGACATGAGCCGTTTCTTCGCGTTTATAACGTCCCATAGCCGATTTTACACCAAAGAAATCCCCTACCCTTAATCTTTCAGTAACATAATCAATCGTTTCAATACCGCGGTAATTTAAAGAAATATCACCTGATTTCAATACATATATCTCTTCCGAATTATCCCCTTCAAAATAAATAACAGCACCAGCTTTATAATCTCTAGTGAAAGCCATATTTTTTTCTCCTAAGAAACAGGTAAGAATGGTATATCTTTGGGATACCCTACCGCATCTTGAATTTTTTGTAACAAATTAACAGGATTTGGTCCACTTATAACTTTTCGTATTTTATTTAATAAAAAATTACTTGTTTGCATCTTAAACTTTTTAAAAATGTCATTAAATTCATAGTCACCATAAAGTGGTTTTCCTTTATAGAAAATAAGGGATATATTTTCTAATTCTGCTTCTATAAGCGGTGAATATGGATTATTAGACTTATAACGAATAGCTATAAAATCACCCTTTTTTCCTTCAGAAATACTTCCCAGTTCACTTTCGAGACGAAGGGCTTTTGCAGGATGACTAGTAACCATTTTTATAAGAATATCGTCAGAAATTTCTTGTTTATACATATCGCGATAAACTTTTTTTGCAAACTTCATCTCTTCAAGGATATTTAAAGAACCAGACATGGGAGAATCTGTTCCAATTGAAACATTAACTCCTGCATCGATTAATTCTTTTACTCTTGCAGTTCTTTGAAACATGTAGAAATTAGAAAACGGGCACCATACAAGATTTGCCTTATGTTTAGCCATGTGATATATGTCTTCATCTGAAAGAGCAATTCCATGGATTAAAACAGTATGCTCTCCAAGAGCTTTCATATCTAATAAATAATCGATTCCCTTCATGGATTCTTCATCAAATCCTTCTTCTATATGAGTGATAAAGGGCTCATTATTCTTAACTGCTTTTTGATATTCAATTTCAACCCCATCACCCCATTTTAAATCGAAATTAGATACTTCATGTGCCAGGGAATATTCTTTTAGAACACGAATTGGCATTAACGGAATAAATGGGTCATTGATAAAATGAGGTATATGATCTGATACAGTGAGAGCACCAGATAATAAATTACGGTAAGAACCCAGATAATATAGATCTATATTTTCATTTTTTCCTCGCTCAGCATAGATGGGAGAATTTTTTAGATCATCATCCCAGGGCTTCCAGTTTAAATATGGCTTTCTATCCCCTACCCTTGGAAAATAACTTCCGAGGAGATGATCATGGGCATTAATTAAACCAGGATAGATAACAAAATCACTTAAATCAAGATTAATTTTATTATGGTTTCTTTCTAATGGGTATAGTTTTGCAATTTGTTCATTTTTTATAACGATAACATGATTTTCCAAGACATCGTCTGGTGTGACAATTAAACCAGCCAAGATGTGTAATTCATTACTCACTGAAACCCCTTTATAATTAATTTAAATTAATATAAATTAAAAATATATAAACATAATTATTAGTCAAATAGATTATTATATATGAGTATAACATTTTTTATATCGGTATTTATAAATCCCTGATTTATACAAGTAATAAAATTAAAATCACATTTTATTTTTTTTTGTAAGTATGATATTAAAGTTCAGTATTTCAAACATCGATAATCTCGTCAGATAATGACTATAAGGTATATCCCTCCCATAGATACCTTATAGAAAGTTGTTGGTCCTTTTGATTTATGAAGGTAGTAATACATCCAGACTACCTTCATATTTTTTTTTACTTTAATTA